>JAFOPS010000063.1 GCA_017394205.1 Clostridia bacterium
ATTTTGAAGACGAAGACTGAGATATAAAGCGGCCCGCGGGGCCGCCGGAGGGCCTATGGACGAAACCGTGAAGCGGGAGACGCTGGAAACGGCGGCCCGGATCCTGGAATACCATCACCGCAGCCGCCGGGCGCTGTACGATCGCCTGCTGGAAAAGGGCGTGCCGGAGGAGGCCGCCGCCTATGCCGTGGCCCGGCTCAGGGAGCTGGGCTATCTCAACGACGCGGAATACGGCAGGACGCTGATGCGGGAGCTTGCGGCGCGGGGCTACGGCGCCCGCCGCATCCGCATGGCCCTGCGGGAAAAGAAGCTGGAGCCGGAGGACGTGGAGGCTGTGATGGCAGAATACGTCCCCGACGAGGATCGGCTGCGGGCCTGCGTCGCGGCAAAGCTCAAGGGCCGGATCCCCGACCGGAAGACCCTGAAGCGGACGGCGGACAGCCTGTTTCGCAGGGGCTTTTCCTGGGAGGAGATCCGAAGCGCCCTGCGAAGCTATGCCGACACGCTGGAAACCGATGATATCGATATCACAGGATAAAAAATGCCCCGCTTTTGCGGGGCGGGAGCGATTATGGACGAAGCAAACACGAAAATTTATCTTCTTTCGCTGGGATGCGCCAAGAATCTGGTGAATTCCGAGCTGATGCTGGGCCGGCTTCGGGCGGCGGGCATGGAGATCTGCGACAGCCCCGAGGGCGCGGACGCCGCCATCGTCAACACCTGCGGCTTTATCGACAGCGCAAAAAGCGAGGCCATCGAGGCCATTCTGGAGCTGGCGGAGCTGAAAAAGCAGGGGCTTATCCGGGCGCTCATCGTCACCGGCTGTCTGACCCAGCGATATCAGAGTGAATTCCTTACCGAGCTGCCCGAGGTGGACGCCGCCCTGGGCACCGGCAGCTATGACAGAATCGTGGAGGCAGTGCGCGGCGCGCTGGCCGGAAAGGAACACGGCACCTATTTCGACCCGCGGGAGCATAGTCTGCTCATGGGCGAGCGAGTGCTTTTGACGCCGGGGTACTCCGCCTATCTCCGCATCGCCGAGGGCTGCGACAACTGCTGCTCCTTCTGCGTCATTCCGAAAATTCGCGGGCGGTTCCGCTCGGTTCCCATGGAGGAGCTGGAGGCCGAGGCGCGCCGACTTGCGGCGGCGGGGACGCGGGAGCTTCTGGTGGTGGCGCAGGACATCACCCGCTACGGGCTGGACCTTTACGGCAAATGCAGCCTGGCCGAGCTTTTGCGCCGGCTGGAGCGCATCGAGGGCCTTCGCTGGATCCGCCTGCATTATCTCTATCCCGATGAGATGGACGACGAGCTTCTTGAGGTCATCGCCGCCAGCCGCAAGATACTGCACTATTTCGACATCCCCATCCAGCACGTCAACGACCGGATCCTCAAGGCCATGAACCGGCGGGGCAGCGGCGCGCTCATCCGCGAGCGCATCGCACGGCTGCGGGCGCTGGTGCCCGACGCCGTCATCCGCACCAGCCTGATCGTGGGCTTTCCCGGTGAGACCGAGGCGGAATATCGGGAGCTTTATGGTTTTTTGGAAGAATACCGGCTTGAACGGGTGGGCGTTTTCTGTTATTCTCAGGAGGAGGGCACGGCGGCGGCCGTCATGCCCGATCAGATCCCAGAGGAGATCAAGGAGCGCCGCCGGGCCGAGATCTACGCTCTGCAGGAGCAGATCATGGACGCCTTTTCCCGGAAGCAGATCGGCCGCACGCTGGAGGTCCTGTGCTGCGGACGGGACGAGGAGGGCTGCTTCGGCCGGAGCTATATGGATTCCGTCGAGATCGACGGAACGGTGTATTTTGAAAGTGAACACGCGCGTGAGGGCGATTTCGTCACCGTGCGCGTGGATTATGCCGAGGGCTGCGATCTTTACGGCCGCGCGCTTTCGGAAGTTTGATTATCAGGAGGCTTTGCTATGACGATCCCCAACATCCTTACCTGTATCCGGGTGCTGCTCATTCCCGTGTTCATGATCCTGGCCTATCGCCACACGCCGGGCTGCGACCTGGCGGCGCTCATCGTTTACGTCGTCGCCTGTATCACCGACTTTGTGGACGGAAAGCTGGCCCGCGCCTGGAATCAGGTGACCAACTTCGGGAAGTTCATGGACCCCGTGGCCGACAAACTGCTGGTGATGGCGGCGCTGCTGATCTTTGTGGAGGACGGCACCATCGCTGCCTGGATGGCGGCCGTCATTCTGGGACGGGAGTTTCTGGTGTCGTCGCTGCGGATGGTGGCCGCTGCCGACGGGCGGGTCATCGCCGCCAATTATTGGGGCAAGGCCAAGACCACGATCACCATGATCACGCTGATCTTCCTGCTTTTGCGGCTGGATCCCGTGATGCTTGGACCGGTTTCGCTGCAAACGGCGCTCATCTGGCTGACGGTGATCATCACCGCCATTTCGGGCGCAACCTATATCATCGACAATTTCGACGTGGTGAAGGACGGCTTTACCCAGAAAGGAAAAGGAAAATAAGCTATGCTGCTGTATAATTCGCTGACGCACAACAAGGAAGAGTTTTTCACCAACGAGCCAGGCAAGGTCAAGCTGTATACCTGCGGGCCCACGGTGTATCATTATGCCCACATCGGCAACCTCCGCACCTATATGATGGAGGACGTGCTGGACAAATACCTTCGCTATCTGGGCTACGACGTGCTGCGGGTGATGAACATCACCGACGTGGGCCATCTTTCCTCCGACGCCGACACCGGCGAGGACAAAATGCTCAAGGGCGCCCGCCGGGAGCACAAGACGGTGATGGAGATCGCCAAGTTCTACACCGATGCCTTCTTCGACGACTGCCGCAGGCTGAACATCCGCATTCCCGACGTCATCGAGCCCGCCACCGGCTGCATCCCCGAGTTCATCCACATGATCGAGGTGCTGCTGGAAAAGGGCTACGCCTATCAGGCCGGGGGCAACGTCTATTTCGACACCTCCAAGCTGAAAGAATACTATGTCTTCAACAAGCACGAGGAAGAGGATCTGATGGTGGGCGTCCGCGAGGGCGTGGAGGAGGACGTCAACAAGCGCAACAAAAACGACTTTGTCCTGTGGTTCACCAAATCCAAGTTTGAGGATCAGGCGCTCAAGTGGGATTCTCCCTGGGGCGTGGGCTATCCCGGCTGGCATATCGAGTGCTCCTGCATCTCCATGAAGCACTGCGGCGAATATCTGGACATCCACTGCGGCGGCATCGACAATGCCTTCCCCCACCACACCAACGAGATCGCCCAGAGCGAAGCCTATCTGGGGCACAAGTGGTGCAATTTCTGGTTCCATGTGCTCCATCTCAACGACGCCTCGGGCAAAATGTCCAAGTCCAAGGGCGCGTTTCTGACCCTCTCGGTGCTGACTGACAAGGGCTACGACCCCATGGCCTACCGTCTGTTCTGCCTCCAGAGCCATTATCGGCGCAATCTGGTCTTCACCTGGGAGGGGCTGGACAACGCCGCGGTCACCTATAACAAGCTGGTCGCCCGCATCGCCGCGCTGAAAGAGAGCGACGGCGCGGTGGACGAGGAGGCGGCTGCCGCCCTGCGGGCAAAGTTCCGTGAGGCGCTGGACAACGATCTGAACACCTCTCTGGCGGTGACCGCCCTTTACGATGTGCTGAAGTATAAGACCGACGACCGCACCAAGCTGGCTGTGCTGGGCGAGTTCGACGCCGTTTTGGGACTGAACCTGCTGGACGCCGCCGCCAAAAAGCGGGAGGAGCAAAAGCAGGCCGCGGCGCAGGCCGCAAAGCAGGCAGGCGCCTATACCGTGGTGGCCGAGGGCTGCGAGCCCGATACCGCCGTGGAGGAGCAGATCCGCGCCCGCTACGATGCCAAAAAGGCCAAAAACTTTGCCGAGGCCGACCGCATCCGCGACGAGCTGAAGGCGCAGGGCATCGAGATCATCGACGTGCCCGGCGGCGCAAAATACAGGAAAAACTAACGTGAAAATTTCCATCATCGGATACAGCGGCAGCGGCAAGTCCACTCTGGCACAAAAGCTGGGGGAGCGCTTGTCGCTGCCCGTCTTGCATCAGGACAGCGTCCATTGGCTGCCCGGCTGGCGCGAGCGGGATCCCGCCGAATCCGACAGGATCGTGAACGCCTTTCTGGACGCCCATCCGGAGGGCTGGATCATCGACGGCAACTACCGAAAAATGGCCTATTCCCGGCGGATGGCCGAGGCTGATCTCATTGTCTGCCTGGAGTTTTCCCGCGCCGTCTGTCTGGTGCGGGTGCTCAAGCGGTGGCTTGCCAATCGGGGCAGGACCCGTCCCGATATGGGCGAGGGCTGCGATGAGAAGGTGGATCTCGCCTTCATCCGCTGGATCCTCCGGGACGGGCGCAGTCCGGCCATAAGGCAGCGCCGGCAGGCGCTGCGGGAGCAGTACCCGGAAAAATACGTTTTGCTGAAAAACCAGAAGCAGGTCGACGGGTTTTTGCAGCGATTTGCTCTGCGCGGAAATCAATAAAACCGGATCTGCCGGCCTTGCTTGCCGACGGGTCGGAAGCCGAAGGGCCGCAGACCGGAGCCGAGCGGGATTTGTGAGGAGCGGATATGGATATCAGATTCGAAAAAGGGATCCTGCGGGAAAATGCTCTGCTGCTGTGCGAATGGTCCAATGAGCAGGGGAAAGCCTTTCAGGAGCAATGGATGGGGCCCTTGATTTCTTACCCGCTGGATTGCGGCAAAGTAACCGGACTGGAAAATCTCTTTTCGATCTTCCAGCAAGAGCGCTTTATCGGCGTGATACAAAAGGTGCGGGCCGACGGGGACAGTGTGCACGTAGGGAGATTCGTACTGGATCCCCGGAAAACCGGAGAAGGGCTGGGGACAGCGGCGCTGAAACGCTTTACAGACCTTCTTTTTGAGGACGAAAACGTCCAAAGCATTACTCTGACGGTGTTTGATTCCAACCGAAGGGCAAAGCGTCTTTACGAGAAGCTGGGCTTTGTGATCGATGAGATCATCGAAACGCCCAAGCTGAAATACGTTATGCGAAAGACCCGCTGAAGCCCGGTCTGCCGCAGCGGCGGCATGCGCGGCTTTGCTTTGCGCGCCGCATTTTATCACCCGGAAAGAGGATCGGAGGACACGCGATGATTTATCCCGATTTTTTGAAAAAGGGCAGCCTGATCGGCGTCACCGCCCCCTCGGGCGGCATCAACGAAAAAAAGCTGCCGTCCTATCTTTTGTCGCTGGAGCATCTGAAAAAACAAGGCTGGCGGGTGCGGGAGACTGCCGACGTGCGCCTGCCCTTCGTACCTTCCGCTCCTGCTGAGCAGCGGGGGAGAGAGCTGAACGAGCTGTTTGCCGACCCGCAGATCGCGGCCGTGCTGTGCGCCACCGGGGGGGATTTTTTGTGCGAATGCCTGCCCTATGCGGACTTTGCCGCGCTGAGCGCGCGGCCCAAGTGGGTGCAGGGCTATTCCGACCCCACGGGGCTGCTCTTTTCCGTCACCACCCGGCTGGACGTCGCCACGATCTACGGGCCGAACGCCGGGGGGTTTTCCATGGAGAGCCTCCATCCCGCGCTGGAAAACAGCCTTGCCTTTTTGCGCGGCGAAACGCCGGTGCAGCGCAGCTTTGACCGCTATCAACCCTTTTTTGCCGACGACACCCCCGACGGGAGCTATGCCCTCACCGAGCCCGTTCGGTGGGAGGCCGTCAACGGCGATTTTGAGGCAGAAGGACGGATCCTGGGCGGGTGCCTCGACGTGCTGGAAAGTGTTTTGCTGGGCACGCCCTTTGAGGACGTCCGCGGCTTTGCAAAGCGATATGAGGCCGACGGCGTGATCTGGTATTTCGACGTTTTTTCCATGACGCCCGAGCAGATCTTTTACGCCCTGTGGCGGATGGAGCAGGCGGGCTGGTTCCGCACGGCGCGGGCATTTTTGTTCGGGCGCCCGGCTATTCCCAACACGGAATATTCGCTCTTTGACGGGTATCCCGCCGCCCTGCGCCGGGCGCTGGGAGATGAGACGAAGATCGTCTGGAATGCCGACATCGGCCACGTCAAGCCCGCCTTTACGCTGGTCAACGGCGCATACGGGCGGGTGACGGCGCAAAACGGCGGCGGCACGCTGGAAACAAAGCTGATATAAAAAGGAGATATTCCGATATGCAGAATGAAACGATGTTTGACCTGTGGCAGCCTACCTACGACGCCGACGTGATCGCCTGCGACGAGGCGGGGGAATATCCCTTCGCCGGCTATCGGGCGTTGCAGGACCAGATCTTTGAGATCGTCCACGCCCGGGCGGGCGTTTCGGTGCTGGACCTGGGCTGCGGCACGGGGCGGATGGCCGCGCGTCTGGTGCGGGCGGGGCATCCCGTCACCGGACTGGACTTTTCTCCCGCCATGCTGAGCGAGGCTGCGGTCAACGCACCGGATGCCCGCTTCGTACCCGGAAGGCTGGCGATGCCTCTGCCGGAGGAACTGGCGGAAGAGCGCTATGATTGCATCATAGCGACCTATTCGCTGCACCATCTTCCCGACCCGGAAAAATACGCTTTTCTCCGCGGCCTGCGCGCCCATCTCGCGCCGGAAGGCGTGATCGTTCTGGGCGACGTGTCCTTCCCCACACGCGCAGGGCTGGAAAACTGCCGGGAGGCCTACGGCGACAAGTGGGACGACGAGGAATATTATCTGGTGCGGGACGAGCTGGAAGCGGCGCTTCCGGAATACGATATCGACTGTATTCCCATTTCCTTCTGCGCCGATGTGTATATTCTCTCCCCCGCGGAATGAGCGTGCGCGAGGGAAACGGATCAGAATGGAGTGAAACAATGAAACAGGGGTATGACATCTTCGGAAAAGCCTATGGGGTCATGCTGCGAAATGACGTGCATGCGCCGGGATCTGTCGATGATATGCTGGTGCAGAACATGATTCTTCTGGACGCAGACTCTTGCGGGCCTTTATATGCCGAAGCAGGCAAATGCCCGGATATGAAGGACCACGAGTTGTATGAATTCGCGCAGCAATTCCGGGGCGCCGACGACAAAGAAACGATCCGCAAGGTGCTGGACTGTACCGCCGGGATCGCCCTGCATTATGACGTGGATTTTATGGATATGCACTTCGGCGGCACGGAAAAGGAGATTCTTCAGCGCGAAACGGATTGGTGTGCGGATATGGCGCGGGTGGGCGCGGTGCTGCTTCAATGCCTTGGTATCCCCTGCCGGATCCTCCAGCTTGCGGATCTATCCAGGGCGTATTACGGGCATGTGGCAGGCGAAGCATATTACGAAGGCCGCTTCGGCGTTTTGGATTTTATCTACGGATATCAGTTTTATGACGGCAAGCCCATCAGTGCGTGGGAGATCCTGCAAAACGGCGATATTCTGAACGGGTATCCGCCGGAATACACGGGCTATTTTTCGGCAGTCGCCGTCAGCGAATACGACCCCACTGACAAAAACAATGATTATTCCGTATCCGGGCCGAATGAGTATACCAGGAAGATCATCTATGCCGATCACAACGGCAAGTGGCTCATGGGAGAAGACGAGCCCAGGGAGCAATCATAAGAAAGAACAGGAGCGCCTTTTTCATGGAAAGAGAGCCCGATACGCTGGAAGGCGTGGTAGAATCCATTATTTATAAAAATGAAGAAAACGGCTATACCGTCGCCCGGGTTTTGCTGGACGAGGGCGGCTTTGCCACGCTTGTGGGGACGCTGCCCTGTCTGGGGGCAGGGGAGCACATCTCGGCGCTGGGGAGCTATTCGGTCCATCCCCAGCACGGCCCCCAGTTCCAGGCGGAGAGCTACCTGCGGGAGATGCCCGTGGATGAAGAGGGAATTTACGCCTATCTGGCCTCCCGGGTGGTGAAGGGCATCGGTCCCAAAACGGCGGGCCTCATCGTCGAACGCTTCGGGGAAGAGACCTTTGATGTGCTGGCCTCGGACCCGCAGCGGCTGGCGCAGGTCAAGGGGATCACCCCGGCCAAGGCGCGGGAGATCCAGACGGAGTTTCTGCGCCTGCACGCCACCCGGATGCTGCTGGAATTTCTGGCGGAGCACCGGCTGCCCTCGTGGTTTGCCGGCGGACTCACCGCCGCTTACGGCGACCGGGCGGCAGAGGCGGTGCGGGAGGATCCTTATCTTTTGTGCGGCGAGCCCTATCTGCTGCCCTTTCAGCGGGCCGACGAGGTGGCGGCCCAGCTTGGCATCGGTGAGGACGACGCCATCCGGCTGGAGGCGGGGATCCTGTACGTTCTCACCTTCAATTTGCAGGCAGGGCATACCTTTCTGCCCGAGGATAAGCTGCTGGAGGCGGCGTCGCGTCTGCTGGAGCGTGAGCCGGAATGGCTGATCGCACATCTGCGGGAGCTGATCGGGCGGGGCACGCTGGTGCGTGAGGAGCTCCGCGGCCGCGCCGTCGTGTATCTGCAGGAGGTATGGCGGCAGGAGACCTTTGCCGCGCAGCAGGTTTGCCGTCTCAATGGGATGCGCCTCTCGCCGCCGCCCAATCTGCAAAAAATGCTGGAGAAAAAAGAGCGGGAAAGCGGTCTGCGCTATGCCGAAAAGCAGAGGGAGGCCATCTGCATGCCCTTTTCCCACGGGCTTACGCTGATCACCGGCGGCCCCGGCACGGGCAAGACCACCGCGCTGATGACCATGATCGAGCTGTTTTCGGCCTACGGGCTCAAGACCCTGTTGGCTGCCCCCACGGGCCGCGCCGCCAAGCGGATGAGCGAGCTGTGCAATCAGGAGGCCAAGACCATCCATCGCCTGCTGGAGCCAGCCTTTGACCGGGCAGGCCGGATGGTCTTTCAGAAAAACGCCTCTGCTCCGCTGCAGGGCGACGTGGTGATCGTGGACGAAAGCTCTATGCTGGAGCTTTCTCTTGCCGCTTCGCTTCTGGAGGCGCTGCCCTCCCACGCCCGCCTGGTGCTGGTGGGCGACGCCGACCAGCTCCCCCCCGTGGGCGCGGGGAGCTTTTTCGCCGATCTGCTGCGGGTCGAGAGCCTGCCCCAGGTACGGCTGACCGAGATCTTCCGCCAGGCGCAGGGCAGCGATATCGTGGTGAACGCCCACAGCTTCAACCGGGGCGAGATGCCGCTCCTGCGGAAAAACGACGGCGACTTTTTCTTTTCCGCCGCCCGCAGCGCCGAGCAGACGCTGGAGGCGGTGGTCTCGCTGATGGCCCGGCGCATCCCCGAGCATTTCGGCATCCCCCGGGAAGACATTCAGGTGATCTGCCCCTCCCGTCAGGGCCCCTGCGGGACGGAGAATCTCAACCGTCTGCTGCAGGAGGCGCTCAATCCTCCCGCCGAGGACAAGGGCGAGGCGGCAAACGGGGATACGGTCTTCCGCACCGGCGACCGGGTGATGCAGATCCGGAACGATTACGACCGGGTGTGGAAGCGCCTTGACCCCGCCGAAACGGGTACCGGCGTGTATAACGGCGACACCGGCACCATCGTTCTGATCGACCGCAGCGCCCGGCTGATGATCGTTCGCTTCGACGACAGAGAGGCCGATTACGGCTTCGACGAGCTGGCTGAGCTGGAGCTGGCCTATGCCGTCACGGCCCATAAGGCCCAGGGCAGTGAATACGCCGCCGTGGTCATCCCGATGTTTTCCGTGCCTCAGCGGCTTTTGAGCCGAAATCTGCTGTATACCGCCGTCACCCGGGCGAAAAAGCTGCTGGTGATGGTGGGAAAAGAAGAAACCGTGGCCCAAATGGCCGAAAGCGTCAATGCCCATCGGCGCTACAGCGCCCTGCGGCTTCGGGTAAAGGAGCTTTGCCGTGCGTAACCTGCGAGCGTTGCTTTTTCCGCCGAAATGCATGCTTTGCGGCACACTGACCGACGGGGACGAGATCTGCCCCGCCTGCCGGGCCCAGGTGATGCTGAATACGGCGCCGCCCCGGCTGGATCGGGAGGGCTTTTTTGACGCGGCTGCAGCTGGGCTGTGGTATGAGGGAGGCGTCCGTCGGGCGATCCACGGACTGAAATATTACGAAAAGCAGCGCTACGCCCGCCCGCTGGCCCGGGTGATGGAATACACCCTGCGGCACAAGCTGGGGGAGGAGATCGATCTGATCACCTTCGTTCCCACCAACCGGAAGACGCTCCGTGATCGGGGCTATAATCAGGCCGAGCTTCTGGCGCGGGAGCTGGCGGCGCTCTGCGGCGTGCCCTGCGTCCCCACGCTGGAAAAGACCCGGGAGACCCACGCGATGCACGATCTGACGCCGGCGATGCGCCGGGAAAACGTCCGAGACGCTTTCCGCCTGGCGTGCGAACCCGCAGCGGTGAAGGGAAAGCGGGTGCTTGTGGCCGACGACGTGCTCACCACGGGCGCGACCCTTTCGGCCTGCGCCTCCGTGCTCAAGGAGGCCGGTGCAGAGAGGGTCTTTGGCCTGTGTGCCGCTGCTGCCAGGCGCAAAACGGCGCACCCGCTGGAATCTTTGGAAAACAATGAAAAAGATGGAAATCTTTAAGAAATTTTGAGAAATTCCGCCGGATTTGCTGTTGAAATCGCTTTGTTGTTTGGCTATAATAAAAGATACTGATATTTTCTTTGAGGTGATCATATGTTGTTTTCCGGCAGCGACATCGGAATAGATCTGGGAACTGCTTCCATTCTGGTCTTTGTAAAGGGCAAGGGCATCGCCCTGTGCGAGCCCTCTGTGGTGGCTATCGACAAGAACACCGGCAAGACCCTTGCCATCGGCTCTGAGGCGCAGAGCATGCTGGGCCGTACTCCCGGCAATATCATCGCCGTCCGCCCCCTGCGCGAGGGCGTCATCTCCGATTATGAGATGACCGAAAAGATGATCAAGCACTTTATCAAAAAGGTGCTGGGCTTCCGCCTGTTCAAGCCCAACGTGGTGATCTGCATCCCCAGCATCATCACCGAGGTGGAGGAGCGCGCCGTCATCGACGCCGGTGAGCAGGCCGGCGCCCGCCGCGTCTATCTTATCGAAGAGCCCGTGGCTGCCGCCATCGGCGCGGGTCTTGACATCGCCCAGCCCAACGGCAACATGATCGTGGACATCGGCGGCGGCACCGCCGATATCGCCGTGATCTCGCTGGGCGGCGTGGTGGAATCCACCTCTATCAAGATCGCCGGCGACAAGTTCGACGAGGCCGTGGTGAAATACGTCCGCCGCAAGCACAACGTGCTCATCGGCGAGCGCACCGCCGAGGAAATGAAGATGACCATCGGCTGCGTTTATCCCTTCCCCGAGGAAAAGGTGATGGAGGTCAAGGGACGCTGCCTGATGACCGGCCTGCCCCGTACCTTTACCGTCACCTCCAGCGAGATGATGGAAGCCTTTGAGGACGTTTCCGGCCGCATCGTGGAGGCCGTCCACTCCGTTCTCGAGCGGACGGCGCCCGAGCTGGTGGGCGATATCGCCACCAACGGCATTTTGATGACCGGCGGCGGCAGCCTGGTCTACGGCTTCGACAAGCTCATCGAGAGCAAGACCGGCATCAGCACCCGTGTGGCCGACGACGCCATCTCCTGTGTGGCTTACGGCACCGGCAAGGCGCTGGACAACATCGATTCCATGCAGGACGGCACCATGAACCTCAGCCGCCGCAACCAGATGAACTGAACGCACGCGCCGGGGCGGAGAGAGAGCTCTCCGCCCTTTTTGTTATAAAAAGGAGAAGCTATGACGACCATTTATCTTATTCGCCACGCCCAGGCCCAGGGCAATCTTTCGGGCACGGTGCAGGGAAGCTCCGATCTGCCGCTCACCGAGCTGGGCCTGCGCCAGCTGGAATATCTGGCCCGGCGGTGCCGCACGCTCCCGCTGCAAAAGATCTACGTCAGCCCCCTGCGGCGGGCCTACGATACGGCGCTGGCGGTCAACCGCCATCTGAATGTGCCCATGGAGGTGGAGCCTGCGCTGGCGGAGATGCACTTCGGCGATTGGGAGGGCGTGACCTTTGAGGAGATGGAGCGCCGCTGGCCCGAGGAGCGCCGCGTCTGGCGGGAGGAGCCCTGGCGCTTTGCCGCGCCGAACGGCGAGACCATGGAGCAGGTGTATCAGCGGGCCTCCGCCGTGCTCCGGCGGGCGGAGGAGGAAAACCGGGACGGCTGCGCCGCGCTGGTGTGTCACGGCTGCGTCATGCGCAATCTTTACGCCTTTGTCCGGGGCGGGCTGGAGCATTACGGCGGGCCCGAGGACTGGATGAACAACGTGAGCCTCAGCCGCGTCGAAGCGGAAAACGGCCGCTTTTTCCTGCGGGATCAAAACGAGATCGCCTGGCTTCCGGAAGCGCTCCGGAGCATGTGAGATAAAACAGATAGGATGAGCAGAATGAAACGGAAATGGATTGTCTGCCTCCTTGCGGCAGCGCCTTTGATCCCGACGGGACGCTGACCTGCGAGCAGGCGCTCAAGATTGCGGCAGAGACGATTCCTCAGCAGTAAGGACATGACCGCCGCGGGCCCCCGGATCCGGGGGCCCGATTTTTCCGCCTCTGCCCGAAATGGGAAAAAACCACTTGTTTTTCCGCAGAGAGGCTCATATAATAGACCGTGTCGAGTCGAAAGCGGGGGATAAGATGCTGTTCTGGAAAATATTGATCGCGGAGTTTATCGCGGAGATGGGGGATAAGACCCAGCTCATGCTCATCGCCATGACATCCCGCTACAAGCTGCGGGATATCCTGCTGGGGACGGCGGCGGCCGTGCTGGTGCTCAACGGGCTGGCGGTGCTGGCGGGCAGCCTGCTCAGCGAGCTGATCCCGCTGTGGCTGATGCGGCTGATTGCCGCCGCGGCGTTCTTTTATTTTGCCTGGAGCGCCCTGAAAAAGCAGGGCGGGGAAGAGGAACAGGTATCTGGCGGAAAAAGCCGCTTTGCGCCTATGGGCGTGTTCCTCACCTTTTTTGCGGCGGAGCTGGGGGATAAGACGCAGCTCACCGCCGTGACCTTCGCCGCCAACGAGGGCCTCAGCCGCGCCGTCACGGTGTGGCTGGCATGTTCCGTGGGCCTGTTCGCCGCCGATCTGGCGGGGATGGCGGCGGGGATGCTGCTGAAAAAGCGGCTGCCCGAGGGGGCGCTGGGCGCGGTGGCCTTCGTGCTGTTCGCCTTTTTTGCGCTGGTCGCCCTGCACGAGGGCTGCATCCTGCTGTTGACCGGCGGAAAATGGCCGTTGATCATCACCGTTGCCGCCGGACTGTGCTTCACAGGGTTGTGCGCCCTGACCCTGCGAAAAAAAGACGCCTCGGGGGATTGACATTCCCCCGCGTCGGGCCTATACTGATGACAATTGAACAGCAGAAGGCAGAGTAGATCTGTGCGTGTTCCAGTGCCGGCGGAACGGGGAGTTGTCCGCCGGACGAAACGGCCCGAAAGGGCCTGCAGTGCATGGATCGCATCCCGCTGCCGCATACCGGATCTTCCCCTATGCGGTGTTTCGTTTTGCCGAACTGCCGTAAAAAAGGGAGGTTTTTTTATGCCCGAGCACCGTTCGCCCCTGACTTCCGCCTATTGGCGGGAGGCCGCAGCCGCGCTGCGGAAGCCCAGACTGCTGGCTGTGGCCGCGCTTTTTCTGGCGCTTTGCGTCGCCATTTCCAGCTTTTTTATCCCGCTGGTCAACAATCTGCGAGTCTATTTCACCTTTGTGCCCAAGGCGCTGTGCGCCGCCGTCTGCGGACCGGTGGCCGCGCTGGTCTTCGGCCTGGCCGACGACCTGCTGGGCGTGATGATCCACCCCTCCGGCGCGTTTTTCTTCGGCTATACTGTGTCGGCCATGTTGGGGATGGTGATCTATGCGCTGGGCCTGTTTCGCCGGAAGATCACGATCCTGCGTCTCGCCCTGACCAAGCTGGCGGTGAATCTTCTGGTGAACGTGGGGCTGGGAGCGCTGTGGAGCTCCATGATCTACGGAAAGGCGTATCTGTTTTACGCGGGCAGCAGCCTTGTGAAAAATCTGATCCTCTGGCCCGCAGAGGTGATCCTGCTGGCGGTGTTTTTCCGTCTGCTTGGCCCCACGATGGAGCGGGCGAAGCTGATCCCCCGGCAGGAATGGGCGCGCTTGCGCCGCCGGGAGAAAAAGAGCGGCGGGGACTTGTAATTTTTCCGCAGGCGGGGTATGATCAAATCAAATCATGAAGAAAAGAGGGAACGCGATGGAAAAGTATATCGACCGGTCCAGACTGGAGGCATATGCCGCCGACTTCGAAGCCCGACAGAGCAGCCGTGTGGCCATGCGCGCCGTGACGGCAAACGGCCTGAAGGAGTCCGCCAAAAATCTTCTGCTGCTGAACACCATCCCCCACGAGTATTCCCTGCGGCTGCAGCAGGGCGCCGTCACTAACCAGAAGTCCAGCGGCCGCTGCTGGATGTTCGCCTCGCTGAACGTACTGCGGTTCGACGTGATCCACAGGCTCAACGTGGAAAACTTCGAGTTTTCCCAGAATTACACGCTGTTTTTCGACAAGCTGGAAAAATCCAATCTGTTTTTGGAAAACATCCTGGAAACGCTGGATGAGCCCACCGAGGGCCGCCTGATCCAGCACCTGCTGTCGGCCCCTCTGGGCGACGGCGGACAGTGGGACATGATCGTCAATCTGATCCGCAAATACGGGCTGGTGCCAAAATCCGCCATGCCCGAGACCAAGGTCTCCTCCGCCACCCGGGATATGAACGGCGTCCTCACCGAAAAGCTCCGCGGCTTCGCCTGCGCGCTGCGGGAGGCCCACGCCGCCGGCGAGAGCGAGGAAGCGCTCCGCGCCAAAAAGGACGGGATGCTGCAGACGATCTATCGCGCGCTGTGCATCTGTCTGGGCGAGCCGCCCCGCACCTTCGACTTTTCCTATACCGACAAGGACAAGGTCAATCACAAGGTCTGCGGGCTGACGCCGCTGACCTTTTACGAGCGCTTTGTAGGCACCGATCTCACGGAATACGTCAGCATCATCAACGCCCCCACCGCCGACAAGCCCTATCACCGCAGCTATACCGTGCGGTTTTTGGGCAACGTGAAGGAGGGGCAGATCGTCCGCTACGTCAATCTGCCAATCGACGAGCTCAAGCGGGCGGCCATCGCCCAGCTGAAGGCGGGAAAACCCGTGTGGTTCGGCTGTGACGTGGGCAAATCCTCCGTCCGGGAGCAGGGCGTCATGGCCATGAACGCCTATGCGCTGGAGGATCTTCTGGACACCGACTTCCCCATGACAAAGGCCCAGAGGCTGGATTACGGCCAGAGCCTGATGACCCACGCCATGGTCTTCATGGGCGTGGATCTGGACGAAGCGGGCAACCCCGTCCGCTGGTGCGTGGAGAACAGCTGGGGCGACGAGCCCGGCGACAAGGGTTATTATGTGATGACCGACGACTGGTTCAATGAGTATATGTATCAGATCGTCATCCACAAAAAATATCTCTCCGACGAGATCCTGCGGGAATATGCCGCAGAGCCCATCGTTCTGCAGCCCTGGGATCCCATGGGCTCGCTGGCCGACTGAGCGTCGGAAGCGCAGCCGGTTTTCCGACAGCAAAAAGACACAGGCGGCCTGCCTGTGTCTTTTTTTATTTATAGTAAGCAAAAAACAGAAAGGGGACAAGCGATCCGGGCAAAAAAAGATGACCGAACGGTGAATTTTCGTCTTGCGGTCAGCAAAACGGGCAAGCCGCCCTTTGCCGCGCGGGCAAACGCGCGCCCCACCTTGACAAAGAGGCGGGAAGCATATACAATAGTTGCATAATCTGCGTACATTTTTTGACAGAAAAGGAGCCGATCGACATGGAATTCAAAAATGCGTGGGAGAGCTATACCGCAGAGGATCTGACGGCGCTGACGGCGCTGAACGAGGAATACAAGGCCTTTCTGGACAACGGCAAGACCGAGCGCGAATGCGTGATCGAGGCCGTGGCCATGGCGGAAAAGGCCGGCTACCGCGAGCTGCACGCCGCACTGAAAAAGGGCGCGCCCAAGGCGGGCGACAAGCTCTATGCCGTGTGCATGAACAAGACGCTGGCCCTGTTCCAGATGGGCAAGGAGCCTCTGGAAAACGGCATGAACATCCTGGGCGCGCACATCGATTCGCCCCGTGTGGACGTGAAGCAGAATCCCCTGTATGAAAACGAGGGCCTGGCCTATCTCGACACGCACTATTACGGCGGCATCAAGAAATATCAGTGGGTCACCCAGCCCCTGTCCATCCACGGCGTGGTGGCGAAGAAGGACGGCAAATCCGTCACCGTCTGCATCGGTGAGGATCCCGCCGATCCCGTGTTCGTGTTCACCGATCTTCTGATCCACCTTTCCGGCGCGCAGATGGATAAAAAGGCCGCGCAGGTCATCCCCGGCGAGGGTCTGGATCTGCTGGTGGGCAACCGTCCGCTGGAAAAGAGCAAGCTGAAAAAGGACCAGAAGGACGCCGTCCGCGCCAACGTGCTGGCCCTGCTCAAGGAAAAATACGACCTTGCGGAAGAGGATTTCGTCTCCGCCGAGCTGGAGATCGTGCCCGCCGGCAAGGCCCGCGACTGCGGCTTTGACCGCAGCATGGTGCTGGCCTACGGTCAGGACGACCGCATCTGCGCCTTCACCTCTCTCTACGCCATGCTGCAGGAAAACAAGACCCTGCGCCGCACCTCCTGCTGCCTGCTGGTGGACAAGGAGGAGATCGGCTCGGTGGGCGCCACGGGCATGCAGTCCTTCTGGTTTGAAAACGTGGTGGCCGAGCTCATCGCCGCCACCCGGGGCGAATCCTTCCTGGCCACCCGCCGCGCGCTGGCCAATTCCAACATGCTGTCCTCCGACGTGAGCGCCGGCTACGACCCCCTCTACGCCGACGCCTTTGAGAAGCGCTCCGCCGCCTTCCTCTCCAAGGGCATGAGCTTCAACAAGTTCACCGGCTCCCGCGGCAAGAGCGGCTCCAACGACGCCAACGCCGAATATCTGGGCGACATCCGCCGCATCATGGACGGAGCCAAGGTCGCTTATCAGTTTGCCGAGCTGGGCAAGGTCGACGTGGGCGGCGGCGGCACCATCGCCTATATCATGGCCAAATACGGCATGAACGTCATCGACAGCGGCGTGGCCGTTTTGAACATGCACGCGCCCTATGAGCTCAGCTCCAAGGCCGACGTTTACGAGGCCGTCAAGGGCTATCGCGCCTTTTTGAAGAACGCGTAAACCCTGTTTTTTAGAAAATTTTTCAAAAAAAACGCCTTCTTTTTCGAAAGAGGGCGTTTTTTTGCGCCTTTTTGTTAGTAGGACGTGACCGGAGTCTTTGTATAATATTTGTAAATATCCTGCTGAATCATCCGAACAATCATTATGACAAGGGGGTTTTTCTGCATGAAACGAACAACCAAAAAGGGGCTGGGCCTTGTTTTGGCGCTGGCCATGGTATTGAGTCTGCTGCCTGCAGCGGCGCTGGCCGCACCCGGAGAATATGACGTCTGGGTAGCGGGCGTGCAGATCACCGACGACAACAAGGATGACGTTTTGGACGATGGCGGCACGGTGGCCTTTGACCCCGAAACCGCCACGCTGACGCTGAACAACGCCGACATTACCGGCGCGCCGAAGCCGGGCGATTCAACCAACACGGCCGGCATTTACAGCAAGATCGCCCTGAAGCTGAAACTGGTGGGCGACAACACCGTCACCGGCACAAGCGCCAGCGGTTACAGTTATGGCGTCTTCGTGTACGACTACAGCTTGATCATTACCGGCGACGGCTCCCTGACCGCCACGGGCGGTACGTCAGCCAGCAAAGAAAGTCATGGAATCCTTGGCTACACCGTTACCGTCAACAGCGGCACCGTTATTGCCCGCGGCGGCGACGCCAAACGGTATTCTCTCGGTATCTATGGCCCCTTTGGCGTGACGATCAACGGCGGCACGGTGACCGCCATCGGCGGAACGGCCCAGAACAACGAAAGCCTGGGCATTTCCACGTATGAAAGCAGCAACCCCATCACCGTCAACGGCGGCACGGTCACCGCCATCGGCAGCGACCGGGGCTTTGACTCTGCGCCCGACCTCTCCGGCTACACCGATCCCGCCGTCACGGTGAACACCGCGGCGACGGCGGAGGGCGCGACGGCCTGGAACGGCACGGACGCCCTGGGCGGCGAAGGCTGCACCTTCAAGTATGTGAAGATCGCGCCCACGGCGGCCGTCACAGCCTACGACGTCTGGGTAGCGGGCGTGCAGATCACCGACGGCAACAAGGACGACGTTCTGGACGATGGCGGCACGGTGGCCTTTGACCCCGACACCGCCACGCTGACGCTGAACAACGCCGACATCACCGGCGCACCGGTGCCCAGCTGGCCGCAAGACAACGACGGCATCTACAGCACGATTGACCTGACGCTGGAGTTGGTGGGCAACAATACCATCACCGCCGCGAGCGCGACCGATGATAGCTTTGGCATTTTGGTATTGGACAAGAAGCTCACCGTCACCGGTGACGGCGCCCTGGCTGTGACGGCAGGTGATGCCGAGTACAGCTGCGCCATCAGCACGGATGCGATGACCATGGAAAGCGGTACGGTCACCGCGACCGCCGGTAAGGGCAGCAATCAAAGCGCTGGCGTTTACTCGAACGGCTTTACCATGAAGGGCGGCTCGCTGACGGCCACAGGCGGCGAGTCGGCAGCAAGCTGGGGCATTAACGGCAGCTTCGCCGTCACCGGCGGTACGGTGACGGCCATCGGCCAGACGCTGGGCTATTACAAAGCTCCCAACCTCTCCGGCTACACCGCCCCCGCCGTCACGGTGAACACCGCGGCGACGGCGGAGGGCGCGACGGCCTGGAACGGCACGGACGCCCTGGGCGGCGAAGACAGCACCTTCAAGTATGTGAAGATCGCGCCCGCGGCGGCCTATGTCCTGACCGGAGTGATTTTCGACCGGAACCCGGACGCCGCGCGCTATGCCGACGTGACGGCGGCCCTTCCGACGGACGCGCCGACCGTGACGGTCAAGCTGGACGGGACGGCCGTGGACGCGGCGAACTATACCGTGAGCGGCACGACCTACACCCTTGCCAAGGAGTTTTTGGCGAATACGCCCGCAGGCGCCCATGAGATCACCTTCGAGGCGGAAAGCGGCGTCTACGCCGCGATGGAGCTGCTGGTGGCCGACTCCGCCAAGCCCGCCAACGTGGTGGTAGACGAGGCCTGGCTCATCAACACGCCTGATGCCGGATATCTGGGCGCGGATGTGAGCGCGCTGCTCGGAGAGGAAATCAGCTTCGGACAAGGCTTTTATGACACTGATGTACAATGCGCGGAGGACTTCACGCTGACGGAGAAGACTGCGCTTTCCGCGGTGGAGCTCTATGCATACCACACGGACAGCACGGTGGACTCCGATTTTACCAGCCTTTATCTGCGTATTTATGACGGAGATCCCCGGAATGCGTCCACGAATCTGATCTGGGGCGATGAGACGACCAACGTGCTCACCTCCACCGCGTGGACCGGCGTCTATCGGACGAATGCCACAGATTTCACCAATAGCAGCCGCCCCATTATGAAGCTCACGGCGGAGCTGACGGACTGCGTCCTGGAGCCGGGCACCTATTGGCTCGCCTTTTTCACAGACGAAAGCTGGGGTTATTTTGTACCCTTTGCCTACCCGGATCCCACACAGCCCTCCAGCGGCAATGCGTTGAAGTTTGATGGTACTTGGGAAATAATGGAAGATCTCGGGACCGAATTGCAGGTGGCGCTGCCCTTCCTGATCTGCGGCACCACGGCGTCCCAGATCCTGGAGAGCATTGCCGTCACCACGCCGCCCGGCAAGACGGAATATGCCGAGGGCGAAAGCTTTGATCCCACCGGCATGGTGGTCACGGCGACCTATGGCGACGGATCGACCGCGGAGATCACGGACTATACCTATGAGCCCACCGGCGCGCTGACGCCCGACGACACGGAGATCACGATCACGTACACGGAGAACGGCGTCACCAAGACGGTCACGGTGAGCATCACCGTCCGGGCGGCTTATACCGTCACCTTTGACCCCAACGGCGGCACCGGAGTGATGGATCCCGTTTCCGTTGTCGAGGGGCAGGAATACGTCCTTCCCAAATGCACCTTCCATGCGCCGGCCGGCAAGCGCTTTGCCGGATGGGACAAGGGCAAGGTGGGCGACACCATCGAGATCACCGGCGACGTGGTCCTGACGGCCCGGTGGGTGACGGACTTCAGCGAGCCGACCAACCCCGTGGTCGAGCCCGGCACGCATCCCCAGCCCGGCACGCATCCCTCTGAGGATTTCGTGGATGTGGATCCCGACGAATGGTATGTGGACGGCATCGATTATGTGCTGGAGCACGGCCTGATGGAGGGCGTCGGCGGCAACCGCTTTGACCCCGAAGGCACCCTGACCCGCGGCATGATGGTCACCATCCTGTACCGTCTGGAGGGCAGCCCCGGCGTGGTGGGCGAAGCGCCCTTTACCGACGTGGCCCCCGGCGCCTGGTATTTCAACGCCGTTTTGTGGGCGGCGGGGAATGACATCGTCCTGGGCTACGGCGACGGCCGTTTCGGCCCCGCCGACCCGCTGACCCGCCAGCAGCTCGCGGCCATCCTGTACCGCTATGCCGGTATGAAGGGCTATGACGTGAGCAAGGGCGAGAGCGGAGACCTTTCCGCCTATACCGACGCGTCTCAGGTGGCGGAATACGCCGTGCCTCCCATGCGCTGGGTGTGCGGCGAGGAGCTGCTCCGCATCGTCGGACGGCGTCTGGAGCCCGCGGCTTATGCCACCCGCGGCCTGGTGGCCGATATGCTGATGCGCTTTGCGGAACTGAAAAAATAACGAAGTGCGCTTACCCCATAAGCAAGGCGCCCTCTTTTTCGAAAGAGGGCGCCTTGCTGTCAAAAAACGCTTTATTTGCGATAGACGATCTCGCCGCCGACCACCGTCATTTCCGGCAGGATGCGGCCGATCTCCATGGGGTCGCAGGTGAAGATATCGGTGTCCAGCACCACCAGATCGGCCAGATAGCCGGGCCTGAGCCGGCCCTTGTCCTTTTCCCGGAACTCCACGTAGGCCGAGCCCGCGGTATAAGCGTCCACGGCGTCGAACACGTCCACCCGCTCGGCGGGGAAGAAGCCGCCCTCGGGCCAGCCGGCTTTGTCTTTGCGGGTCACGGCGGCATACAGGTTGGGGAAGGGATTGCAGTCCTCCACCGGTGAATCGGTGCCGTAGGCCACCCGTCCGCCCAGAGCGGGCAAGGTGCGGAAGGCGTAGGAGGTAGAGGACAGCGCCTCGCCGCAGCGGCTGATGACGGCGTGCATGTCGTAGTCCAGAAAGATGGGCTGATAAAAAACGGGGATCTGATCCCGGGCGATGCGCTCCAGCAGGGGGCGGTCGGTGATCTGACAGTGGATCAGTCCGTGCCGCAGGGGGTTTTTCCCGCCGCGGAACACCCGCTCGTAAGAGGCGACCGTATCTTCGATGGCCTTGTCGCCGATGACGTGGGTGACCACCTGGATGCCCAGCCGGTCGGCGGTGCGGCACAGGGCGTCCATCTGGGCCTCTGTGAGCGTCTCGACGCCGTAATTGCCCGGGTCGTCCAGATATCCCTGCCGCATGGTGGCGGTGCGTCCGCCCAGCGAACCGTCCTTAAAGAGCTTCAGCGGGCCGGGGGCCAGCCGCTCGGGATCCCGATAGCGGGCGGGGTCAAAGAAGCCCGCCTTCGCCAGCTCCTCCAGATCCTCCGGCGATGAGGCACAGATCTGATGCCGATAGCGCAGGGGGCATTCGCCCCGGGCATAGATGTCGTCGGTCATGGCGAAAAACCGCTCCCGCGGCATGACGGAGGTCCCGGCGTCGTTGGACTGGACCGAGGTGATCCCGTGAGCCAGAGCGTATTCCGCGCCCCGCAGGAACATCCGGCGGCAATCGGCCTCGTCGGGCGGCGGGAAGAGCCGGTGGACGGGATTGCAGCCGTTTTCGGTGAAAACGCCGTTTGGCTCGCCGGTCTCGTCGGTCTCATAGGTGCCGCCCTCGAATTGAGGCGAGCCCCGGTGAAGCCCCAGAAGCTCGATCGCCTTGCTGTTGGCAGTGAGCACATGACCGCACACCCGCTCCAGCGCGATGGGGTATTCGGTGGAGATCCGATCCAGATCCCACCGGGTGGGGAGGCGCTTTTCGCCCCGGGTGAACAGGTCCTGATTCCAGCCCACGCTGTGGATGCCGTGAGCCGTCGCCTCGGGATGGGCGGCGGCAAAGGCGCGCACCCGCTCCACCAGCTCGTCAACGGAGCGGCAGCCGGTGATATCCGCCCGCTCCATAGCGCGGCCAACCATCAACAGGTGCATGTGGCTGTCATTCAGGCCGGGGATCACGGTTTTCCCGCCGCAGTCCACGATCTCGGCGTCTTTCCCCGCGGCGGCAAGAATGCTTTTGTCGTCGCCGATCTGGGTGATGCGGCCGTTTTCGGCCAAAAGCGCCGAAACGAAGGTATCCCGCTGAATATAGATTTTTCCGTTGATAAATGCCGTGCCGTGCATGACGAGCCCTCCTTTTTTCCAAAAAGATCCGATGATTTCAGTATAAGCGGTTTCAGCCGTTTCGTCAATTTGTCGGGCGAAAAAATGGGACTTGTTTTTTTCCGCGATATCCGTTATACTATAAGGGCTGAATATGTGCCGGTGTGTTGGAATTGGTAGACGAGGCGGACTCAAAATGTCTCACGCCTCACACCGTTCAAAACCCGGAAAGCCTTGTGCCGCAAGGGTTTTCCAAAACGAAAAATCTCCGATTTTCGGGATTGGCCTCCATTTTGGCCTCCAAATTCCGAAAAACATCTTCGAGCATCCTTACCCTAAGCACCTATGCCGGTGTGGTGGAATTGGCAGACGCCCGGGACTCAAAATCCCGTGTCCGCAAGGACGTGCGGGTTCGACCCCCGCCACCGGCACCATCTGAAAGTCCCGAAAGCCTTGATTTTACTGGGTTTTCGGGACTTTCTCTGTTCATTCCCGAAGATGGTGCCTGTGTGTCTGAAAGGTTGAAAAATGGGCGAAAATCACGTTTCTCAGGAAATCCGAATCCCGAAAAGCCTTGTGCCGCAAGGGTTTCCAGGCCTGTGGAGGCCAATCAGGAGGCCAATTTCATTCCTGGCCGGGGAAATATCCCAGGATTTTGTTGGCGGAGGCCACCTTGGAGTTGTAGTCCAGATGGGTGTAGATGTTGCTGGTGGTGCCGATGTCGCTGTGTCCCAGCCACTCCTGGATGTCCTTGAGCGCCACACCGTTGGCGTAGAGAAGGGTCGCACAGGAGTGCCTCAGATCGTGGAACCGGATGCGCCGCATCCCGTGCTTTTCCAGAAACTCCGGGAATGCCTGCGTGAGATACCCCGGCTTGATCCGCTGTCCAATCGCGTTGACGTAGACATAGTCCAGAAAGTCTTCGCAGTAGCTGTTTCCGCACAGATCCATGTATTCCTCCTGCTTCTTTCTCAGCTCCTTGAGCAGCGCTTCAAAGGGGGGCACCAGAGGAAGGCTCCGATGGGAGGACTTGGTTTTCGTCCGATCCTTTGCCAGCTCTACATATTTGCCGTCAACGATGGTCTGTGTTACGGTGTGACGGATAGTAATGACCTTACGATCAAAATCGATGGCGTCCCATTTCAGGCCGACGACCTCGCTGCGGCGCAGACCGTAGAACGCAGCTAGGATTACACCCAGCTCAAGATCGGTTCCCTTGACGGCGGCGAACAGCTCCTCCAGTTCCTCACCGTTGTAGGGGATCGTCTCAAACTTGACCTTCTTCGGCCGTTGCACCTTGTCAGCAGGGTTGGAATCGATCAGATCCGTTTTGAAGGCATACTGCAGCGCTTTGCGGATGTTGGCGTGACGGTGGATCACCGTGTTCGCGCTGACGCCCAGTTCCTCCAGCTCGTAGGTGTAGTAATCCTGGATGTGCTTGGCCGTCACATCCCTTAAAAGCAGCTTGGGGAAATGCTTGTCGAAGTACGGGATGATCCTTTTCCTGATTGTCAGGTTGTAGGCGGCATACGTGGTTGGCTCCACGCTGGATTTCATCATTTTCAGCCAGTCAGCCAGGAACTTGGTGAACTGGATCTTTTCGCCGTACTGTTTGCCGCTTTTCTTTGCCAGGATGCGTTCCTGAAGCTCTTCATCCACCTCGAGCCTCCATTTCAGAAGCATCTCCTCGGCTTTGTGCTTGTTGCCCTTGACGGGCAGTTTTGTTGATTTGGACGGGGTTCGTTTGACTCCGTTTTCGTCGATATAACTCAGGACGAGATACCAGATGTCGCCCTTTTGTCTCAGGTGTCCTGCTACCATTATTTCTCCTTTCTTGCTTTACAGGATGGTTTTAACCATCGATACATATTATAATTCCTTCCCGTATCGTGGGCAATCTTGCCAATTGAGCGCTGGATTTTTGGAAGGCCAAATCTTCAGTCAACTTCTCGTCAACTTGGCAAGAAGTTAAATTTCTCTGAACTTCTGTCCAACTTGGACAGAAGTTGGGTGATCT
Source organism: Clostridia bacterium (assembly GCA_017394205.1). GTDB lineage: Bacteria > Bacillota > Clostridia > Oscillospirales > Butyricicoccaceae > UBA4644. Next base: position 24,480 of record JAFOPS010000063.1, read on the forward strand.
GAAATTCTGTCCAACCTGGACAGAATTTTTCTATGCGAATGATGGGATGATCATCCGGCAAACGGCAACCGGCAAAACGGTCACCGGGAGCCGTCGGTCAAAAGTGCCGTTTGAGGCTCCGGGAGTTGTTCAGGCAGGGCCGAAATGGTCTGTATTGGCTCCGTGCCGACCAGATGGAAGCCCATTGCACCCATGATCATCATAAGCCGTTCCATTCCGGCACTCTGGTCCGGCGGCGTCTCCGTTTTTTCAGGCGGTGGTGGCGGTTCTTCTTTTGTAACGAGGAAGTGATACCATTGCTGCCCGACCTTCCGGGAGCCGAGAGCGCCTGCGTCCCGCAGCTCTGCTTTGGCCTTGCGGGCCGTCCGTTCTCCGATCTTGTGCTTGGCGGCGGATCGGTCGATCTCCGCTGCGCTGACCTCGCCGTTCTCCATCAGCAGATTTATAATCAATTCCTTTGCCCGTTCCAGCTTGCTCTGCGTATCCTCGCCGGATTTGCCGCTGAGCAGATCATCCGCGGTGATGTCGTACTCGCCGACCCACTGAAAACCGTTTTCTACGTCCAGACGAAACGCCAGACTCGGCCCTTCCGGGGCCAGGGAGGATTTGTCGTGACAGAGCACACGTATGTCCGGCTCGTCCTTTGGTCTGCCGATCAGCAGGACGCTTCGCGCCGCTGCCGCAATGTCGATGGAGCCGAGGCCTCGGTAGGTGCTTTTCGTCCCAGAGGCCTTGTTCAGATGGCCGATCAGCAAAACGGCACAGCCGGTCCGCTGTGCCATGTCACCCAATCTCTTCAATATTGGCCGGACTTCGTTTGCCCGGTTCATGTCCACTCCGGCACCGAGAAATGCCTGGATGGGATCGATGATCAGCAGCTTAACGCTGTTCTCCCGGACAGCCTTCTCGATCCGCTCATCGGAGAGCATGAGGGGCGAGGCCTCATCGTTGATGACCAGTACCCGGTCCAGGTCGGCACCCACGGAGATCAGTCGGGGCTTCACCGTGTCGCCCAGGCCGTCCTCGGCTGTCTGGTAGATCACGTTGAAGGGCTCCAGAATCTTTGCGTCCGGCAGCGGCTTGCGGTTTGTGCAGGCGGCCGCCAGCTCCATGCCGAAGTAGGTCTTTCCTTCGCCGGGGTTGCCCTGGAGGATCGTGATTTTTCCAAGGGGCAGATAGGGATACCACAGCCATTCCACCTCCGTCAGCGCCACGTCGCTCATGCGGATCACTGGTACGTTTGTGCTTGGGTTCTCGTGCATCTTCTTTCCCTCCTTCACAGTGTGGGATCATCTTTTGTTTTGTGCGCAGGCCTTGTCTGCTCTTCCTTTGCCGGCTCGCTAACAGCGTCCGGCCAGTCAGAATCCGAGACGGAAGAGATCGCCTTCCGGATGCGGTTCAGTGTCGCCACCTGCTCTGCCAGAGGACGGTTTTCCTGATTCAGCCGATCCGCTTTTTCTGTGAGTTCTCCCCGTTCTATCCAAAGACGGTCGAAATCCAGATCACCGTTTTCTTTGAGGTAGGGTTCGATCTGTCGGCGGCAGGCATAGTAGGTTTTGAGCTCTTTCTCGTGTGCCGTTTTGTACTTTTCCTTGGCTTTTTTGAAATAGATGCCGCACCATTCGTCAAAAACCGGCTTGACGCTTTGATAACGATCAAAGGCTTTTTCTATGGCGTCCAGACGCTGAATCTGCTTGGTAATCCGCTGCAGCTCCGCCTGGACCGGATCGGCCTTTTCCTTCACCTGTCGGGCGTGCGCAGTAAACTCTTCCATTGTGGTGATGTCGTGCTCCTGGAGATACAGCACCATCTGACTGTGCTCTTTCAGGTTTTTGTTTTTCGCTACAAAGGACCATGCGCCTTCATTCCTCTGGTTCAGATGGGCGGACAGGAGATCATAAACAGAGGGCTCCGGCTTCGCGGACTGCTTCGCATTTGAGATCCAGTCGGACAGCTCCCGAAGCTGGGTTTTCAGCCGCCGGATCAGCGCATTGAGCTGACGGATCCAACGATTCCGGTCGCCCTTCTCCGTGCGGATTCCCTGCGATTCCATCTCCCGGACTTTGGGACCTTCATGGACGGTCGGGATCAGATCCACGCCCTGCTTCTCATAGGAACGGTGGTCCAGACGGGCATCAAGGTTATGAGCAGCGAAGTGCTCGTTGTTGATTTCCTCCCAGGCTTCCCGCCAGCGTTCCAGAGTTTCGGCGCTTCCCCAGTCGGTGGTGGGGACCGCGTCAAACTGTGCGCGGCCCGATGCGTCCGGAATCCGGTTCCCGGCAGCATCCAAGCGATAGACCCGTTTCTGCTTTGCGCCCCATGTACCGTCCGGATTCAATGGTCGGATGGGACAGAGAACGTGGACGTGGGGATTCGGCACAGCATCACCTTTGTCGGGCAGGTGGACCGCGTAGTCCGCAATCATGCCGCGGTCCACGAATTGTTTCTGAATGAACTCCCGGACGATGGCAAGATTCTCTTTCATGGAAAACTCATTCTGCAGGGAAAAGTCGAAGCTATAGGCAAGCTGCGCCTTCGGATGCCGTTCCGCCTGTTCCACCGCGTTCCAGAGTATTTCGCGGGTTCCGTATTCCTTTGGCGCGAAGGACGGGAGCAGAATCCCGGTTTCGACGATGCCGCGCTTGCGGGTGTAGTCGCTGTATTCGCCGTAGAGATCGCTGTAGAGTTTCTCGCCAGCCCGGTACGCTGCGGCGGCGATGGCGGATTGTCCGGCACTTCGTTTGATCTGCGTCACGCTGAAATGAAAGTCAGCCATCCTGTTCCTCCTGTGCATTTTCCTGCAGGGCCATAACGAGGCCCTGCACCTGCGGAAGTGAAAAGATCTCGTCCATCAGGTTGTAGAATTCCTGATCGCTGCAATATTTGAGACAGGGTGCAAGGTCTTCAATGATGGCTCCTTTGATGACAAGGCGGTGAGTCCGTCTCCTCCGCTCGTTGTCCTTTAGAAAATCGGCCCGATTCTCCGCCCGCTGAAGCTGATGCTCGATCTGTTCCTGCTTTTTCGTTGCCTCAGCAAGTTCTTCTTCGATGCTTTTCTTTTCCTCCTTGCGTTTCTCGATTTCGGTCTTTTTCTTCTTGCTTTCTGACATGCGCGATATCCATCCTTTCTTTTCGTTTCCTATCAAAACAAGGCGGCGGGGCTCGATGCGTAAGCGTCGGGTTCCGCTGCCTTGTGCGCAAGAGATAGCCGCTCTGCGGCGAAAGAGGGTGCAGCCCTCTTTTTCTGACTGTAAGGAAGCAGGGGCGGGACATGTTTCGATGCCCGCCAGCCTCCGGAGGACGCACGATCCGAATACCTCTTCGGGGAGGTATAGAAGTGCGCCCTTGGAGTTTCCGCGTGTTCTTTCGTATTTCTTCGTTGGACTGTCCTGAAAGTCTGTCGCTTCTCTCATCCGTCAAAAATCAGAATCACAAATCTTCCATCATATATTGATTTTTGATTGATGAAGTGGTATAATATAGTCGAATTATGGACTGCGGGGTGTGTCATGAAAAACCCTCCTTTTGAAATTACACAGGCGATGCTGACCGACGCGGCGGAGATCTCCGAGATGGTCGGTCGTCTTTCTGCGGGAAAATTGTCATCCAGCCCGATCCTGCGGCGCACAAATCGTATCCGCACGATCCAGGGCACGCTGGCGATCGAGCAGAACACCCTGAGCGTCGAGCAGGTCACGGCTGTGCTGAACGGCAAGCACGTGATTGCACCGCCGCGGGACATTGCCGAGGTCAAGAATGCCTACACCGTCTATGAAACGATGGCGGAGCTCGATCCCTATTCCGTTGATTCCCTGCTGGCCGCCCACGGTGCCATGATGCACGGTCTGATCGACGAGGCGGGACTGTTTCGTTCCGGCGCAGTAGGCGTCGCGGACAGCGAAGGCAACATCCTGCACATGGGCACGCTGCCGCGGTATGTGCCGGAGAGCGTGGAGCAGCTTCTGAATTGGGTGAAGGACAGCGACCTGCCCATGATGATCAAAAGCTCGGTGTTCCACTATGAATTCGAGCTCATCCATCCCTTCGCCGACGGCAACGGGCGGATCGGAAGACTGTGGCACACGCGGCTGCTGGCCGAGTGGAATCCGCTGTTCGCCTGGCTTCCGGTGGAGTCGATCATCCATAACCGGCAGCGGGAGTATTACGACGCGATCAATGCTTCGAACAACGCAGGCGAGTCCACGATCTTCATCGAGTTCATGCTCGCGGCCATCAAAACCGCGCTGCTGGAGGTGTCCGGGGTAAAAGAAAAACCGCTCGGCAAGAACGCGCAGAACGCGGTCCTCCGGCGGCAGTTTGTATTGAATTATATGAAGGATAATGCGCTGATCCGCAACGCGGACCTCTGCGAAGGTCTCGGCGTTTCCCCGGCGACGGCGAATCGGATTCTGCGGGATCTGAGCGAGGACGGCACCCTGGAGCGTGTGAGAGACGGTAAGTTCTGGGCGTATCGGTTGAAGGGAAAAGCATAAAGGCATAGATTGCGATTTTTGCAAAACTCGGTTCGAATACAGCGGGTAGCCCTCGAAAGCCTGGGTAGCATCTTCAGGGTTGTGGGTTCGAATCACTTGTAAAAAAGAAAGGTCACGGCTTATGGAAACAAGAGATATTCTGAATCTAATCGCCATCATTATTATCCCGATTTTTGCTGTTTTGATCGGTCATTGGTGTCAAATCAGCTCTGAGAAGCGGAAAGACAAAATGCAGATTTTCAAAACCTTGATGACTGCGCGCATCTATGGCTGGACGGTGGATAGCGTGCACGCTCTGAATGTCATTGATATTGTCTTTGCAAACGATAGAAAAGTGCGTGCTGCCTGGAAGGATCTGAATGATAAATATCATGTTACGAATCCTGATGATTCGCAGCTGAAAAAGATCGAACAGGCACAGTATAAACTGCTGGAAGCAATCGCCAATTCGCTTGGATACAAGAATAAGATTACATGGGAAACGATACAGAATCCGTATATTCCCGATGGTATGCGGATTCAAATGGAAGCACAGAAAAAGTCCCAGCAAGCGTACATGAATGTCCTGAACGGTATGAGTCAGATGATTCCGAAAAACAACTCCAACAAAGAGGGTGAAAACCATGGCGATACTGAATGATCTTATCAGTCAGATAGAAAATCCGGCACTTCGTGAGCGTATTGCTGCCGAGGTTGATAAACTTGCCAAACAAAAGAAATTCGGCCTGGTTTTTGAAGAGCACCTTCCGGAGTGTACGCCTCTTTGGGATATCCCTGTCAAAAAGGGTTCGAAAGTTGCATTGAAAGCCGGACAGGTCAGTGACTTCTATACTGTCCTTAAGATCGAAGGGGATAAGGCTCTATGCTTGAATAAAGACAAGAGCGAGACGGCAGAATTCGCTGTCGATGAACTTGTCTGTATCGCTGAGTTCGGCGAGCCAATCTATCCCTATCTCAAGCCGCTGGATACCGTATGCAATGCGCCGGACAGCGACCTTTGGCACACGCTGATCGAGGCGGACAACTACCATGCGCTCCAGCTTCTGGAATACCTTTACACTGGAAAAGTGGATTGTATCTATATTGACCCACCTTATAATACTCGTGCCAAGGATTGGAAATACAACAATGATTATGTTGATCCTAATGATTCATATCGTCATAGTAAATGGCTGGCTATGATGAAGAAACGATTGATTCTTGCAAAAAAACTGATGAATCCTCTGGATTCTGTTCTCATTGTAACAATAGATGAAAAAGAATACCTGCATTTAGGGTGTTTGCTTGAAGATTTGTTTGAAGAGGCAAAGATCCAAATGATATCGAGTGTGATAAATCCAGCTGGAGCTGGAAAAAAAGAATTTGCACGAACCGACGAGTATATTTTCTTTGTCCGACTTGGTGCTGCAGCGGTAGTTCCAGAAAGCAGAGAGGTCGAAAACGTGCCTGTTATCTGGGATACCTTGCGCAGGAGCAGTCTCGCGAATGCCAGAGGAAAACACGGCAAAGGAGCTTGCGGCCCAAACCAGTTTTACCCAATATATGTGAATGATTCAACCGGAAGAATTGAACGGATAGGAGATCCAATTCCAGAAGGAGTAGATCGAAATAGCGTTCCTGATATCGACGGATGTACAGCAGTATTCCCTGTAAGACCAGATGGCACTGAGATGAATTGGGGCATAAAACCCGATGAAGCTGAAGCAAGACTACAAGCAGGCTACCTTAATCAGTCTATCGCTCTAAACCAGTGCCTTGAATCAGGGTAGTGGTTTTTCCTGA
>JAFOPS010000064.1 GCA_017394205.1 Clostridia bacterium
CAAGCTGATGGACCGGCTGATCACCGCCTTCGACGCGCAGGTGATCGCCCACTGCTCCGGCGGAAACGGGAAGCTCCCCGTTTACAGGATCCGCTATGCGGGGCGGGAGCTGGCCCTCTTTTTGTCGCGGATCGGCGCGCCCGCCTGCGTGGTGCAATACGAGGAGCTGTTCGCCATGGGGCTGGAGCGGCTGGTGGTGTTCGGCACCTGCGGCGTGCTGGACGCCTCCATCGCCTCGCTGGCCATCGTCATTCCCGACGCCGCCGTGCGGGACGAGGGGACGAGCTACCATTATCTCAGGCCGTCCCGGGAGGTCCCGGTCAACCCGAAGCATCGGGAGGCGTTTTACGCGCTGCTGAAGTCCCACGGGTATTCCTATGTCACGGGCAAGGTCTGGACCACCGACGCGCCCTATCGGGAAACCCGGGACAAGGTGGCCCGCAGAAGGGCGGAGGGCTGCGTCTGTGTGGATATGGAGTGCTCCGCCATCGCCGCGCTGGCGGCTTTCCGCGGCAAGGATGTGTTTCAGTTTTTCTATGCCGCGGACAATCTGGATTCCGCCGTGTGGGACAAACGCTCGCTGGGAAACGCCGCCGACCTGAATGATAAAGAAAAAATCGGCCTTCTGGCCATTGAATTCGCCGCGTCGACCGACGCGGAAACATAAAAGGAGAAAACAGAATGGAGCGTTTCTTTTTTGAGCGGCCGTCGCCGGAGCGGAAGGCCGACATCGTGGAGTTTCTCGACGAGTTCGTCGCATACGGCTCCCTAATCCACGGCGCCGGCAGCCTGGACAAGATATACGAGGGCTATTCCTTTGAGCAGGCGCTGGAACGATGCTTGCGGATGGAAGACGCGGCCTATGCCAAAAGCGTCGGCCGGTGCCCCGGCAAGACCTTTCTTCTGGTGCGGGAGCAGGACCGCCGGATCGTGGGCTCGCTCAACCTGCGCTGGGAGCTGAACGAAGCCATGCTGCAATTCGGCGGCCACATCGGCTACAGCATCCGCCCAACCGAACGGCGAAAGGGCTACAACAAGATCAACCTGTACCTGGGCCTGCAAGAAGCGCAAAAGGCGGGCCTTGACCGGGTGATGATCGGCTGCACGGCCGACAATCTCGGGTCGGATCGCACCATTCGGGCGCTGGACGGCGTGCTGGAGCGCCAAGGGGTGGACCCCTGGGACGGGGAACTGAGCAACGTCTATTGGATCGACGTGGCCGATTCTCTGGCAAAAAACCGGGCGGTTTATGCCCCATACGTTTCAGTCGGGCGGTGAAAAATCGAGACCCGCTGAAAAAAGAGGAGCCTTGGGCGGCACTTCATAAGGCATTTGCTTTGAGGCTGCACGAACCAGTTCAAAAGGACATGAAACAGGCGTGACCACGACGGTCACGCCTGTTTTGTCTCTTGGCTTTTGAGGTCAAGATCCGATGCTCGTGATACCTGCAGACAAATAGAAGCCCTATTCGATAAACGGGACGTTGTCGCTCTTATTGTTCCTTGTCTTTTCTCTTTAATATCACCCTGATCACAATCAGGACGGCAACGATTGCAGCCGTAACAATCAGCGGAACAAGCAACTCTGCATACCAGGGAGCAGACATCAAATCAAGCAGGCCCGGATTCTTTTTATAGAAGAAATATACATGGAGCGCTTTGCCGGCAAAGGCACCAATAGCGGCCCACATAAACAACTTGCAAAATTCACGAGCCTTTTTCATTGCATTCACCTCCGCAAGCTGCGATTCGTTTCAGGCGTTATACCATTGCCGAACGGGGGCAATTGCCCCGTCTTCAAACGCGAGGGAGGAGCTTCCTTACGAAGCGCCTCCCTCGGCTCCTGTTTTGTTAAGCTGTTTCCGCTCAGCCGACCATCAGGCCGGAGAGCATCTTGCAGGCCTCGGCGCGGGTGGCCGTGCCCTTGGGGTTGAACCTGCCGTCGGCGCCGTTGACGATGCCGGCCTTCTGCAGCGTATAAATCGCCTCGGCGGCATAGGCGGCGATCTCGTCGTTGTCGGCAAAGGCGGGGGCCTCGCCGTCGGCGGGCAGCTCGAGCTTCAGGATCTTTTCGTTCATGCGGTTGATCATAACGGCCAGATCCTGGCGGGTGACGTTGGCGGAGGGCATGAACTTGCCGTCGGCCCCCAGCACGATGCCGTTGTCGGCGCACCAGGCCACGGCCTTGGCGCACCACATGGCTGCGGGCACGTCGGAGAAGACCTCCTTCGCCTCGGCCTCGGGAGAGCCGGCCATGCGATACAGGATGGCGGCCACCTCGGCGCGGGTGATGGTGCTCATGGGCTTGAAGCTGTTGTCCTCATAGCCGTTGACCAGGCCTGCCGCGGCCATCTTCTCCACGAAGGGCGCGTACCAGGCGTTCTCGTCCACGTCGGTGAAGGGCTCGGCCTTCATATCCAGCGCGAATACGTAGTCGGGGGCAAAGCGGATGACCAGGGGCTTGCCGTTTTCGGCAAAATGCTCGATCTGAACGGCGACCTGCTCCTTGGCGCTGTCCTCGGCAGACAGGACGACCCGGCCCTGCTCGTCGGTGATATATTCCGTCCCGTCCACAGTCAGCTTGGCGCCGGCGGCGGGAGTGCTGACATAGCTCACCGACCAATCCTCGGCGTACACCGCCACCTGGGCGGCGGCCGTCAGGGTGACGATGCCGGTCTTGGCGCGGGTGCCCGTCAGCGTGGGCATCAGCGTGGGCGGATCGCCGTAAGCGTCGCTGTAGCACACCAGGATGCTGTCGCCGGCCTCGGGATTGTAGCTGTCGATGCCCACAGCGCCCTCGACGCCGTTGACGTAATACATCCAGCCGTCCCAGCCGCCGAACTTGGCAGTGGCGTCTTCGCCGATGCCGTCCAGATATTTTCCGCCGTAATCGGAATCCTTCACCTCATAGGTGATCTCCTTCTCATCCAGCGCGCGGCACAGCACCGAGAGCACGCTGTCGTCCTCCTCCAGCGTCACGGGGCCGTAATACACGTTGGCCGCCACGCCCTCCACCCGAAGGGTGACCTGGGCAGCCGCGGGATCCTCTCCCTCTGCGAACGCGCAGAGAGACGCCGCCATCATCAGAGACAGCAGCAATGCGATAACTTTTTTCATGCGTTTTCCCTCCTCGTTTTTACAGGGGCATTTTCTTACAGGAAGGCCGACCGTGCGCCTCCCCTGCCAAAGGCGTCGGTCTTCCCCGCCGGGCCGGTCTCCTGGCTCGGGCATCACGGCTGAGCGCGCCTTCCGGTCTCCCGTGGCATCCGCGCTTCGCTCCGCCCTTACAGTAGTGGCTGCTGCCGGGGCGTTTCACCCCGTTCCCCGCAGACAAAACGCCTGCTCGCCCTGCGGAATCTTCGGTTTTATTATATCGGTTTCCCCGGTATTCGTCAAGCGTCCGCCCTTTACGGCGGGTTTCGACAATTTTCTGAAATTTTCTTAACATACTGTTAAAAAAGGTATATTTGTGGTAGAATCACACTAAGATAGTATCGGTTTTCCGTTTTTGAAAAAGGAGGCGCCTTGTTTATGGCAAAAGGCAGATATATGAAGCGCCGGAAGGGGCTTCCGCCCGCGGCGATCCTGGCGATGTGCGCCGTGGCGCTGGTCGCGGTGATCCTGGCCGGAGCGGCGCTGATCCGTGCCCGTCACAACCGCCCCGTGACCCCGCCCTCGGATCCCGCCATGTCTGATCCCGCGGTGCCCGGCGACCCCGCCCCCGTCGACCCCTCGCAGCCCCCTGCAGAGACCGACGATACGCTGACTCGCCGCGCCGCGCTGCTGGAGGAAGCCAAGGCCCTGTATCGGGGATATTTCTATGACGAGGCCATCGCCCTGCTGGAGAATGCCGGCGAGCTGAAAAACGCCGACGTGGGCGCGCTTTTGCAGGACGTCCGTCAGGCGAAGGACGCGCTGGTGAAATACGAGGACACCCAGTATTACCACATCTTTTTCCACAGTCTGATCGTGGACCCCGCCCTGGCCTTCGACGGCGACTACAAGGCGGCGGGCTATGACCAGTATATGACCACGGTGGGCGAGTTCAAGGCCATGCTTCCCCTGCTGCAGGAGGAGGGCTATATCCTCTATGACCTCACCGATCTGGTGGAGCGGGTGGACGGCAAGACCCAAATGAAGGAGGTCTGGCTGCCCGAGGGCAAAAAGCCGCTGGTCATCTCCATCGACGACGTGAACTATTATGAATATATGAAGGGCGACGGCTTTGCCGACCGGCTGGACGTGGACGATCAGGGCAACGTGGTCACCATCGTCAACGGCGAAGCCACCTACGACGGCGACGTGATGCCCATCCTGGACGCCTACGTCAAAGAGCATCCCGAGTTTTCCTGGCGGGGCGCCAAGGGCGTGGTGGCCATCACCGGCTATGCCGGCGCCTTCGGCTACCGGATCACCGACCTGCCCGATTACGACGAGCAGACCCAAAAATGGATGCTGGAAAAGACCGAGGCGGTGGCCAAGGCCCTGCGTGCCACCGGCTGGCAGATCGCCTGCCACAGCTACACCCACAACCAGTATTGGAACAAAAAGACCATCACCATGGAAGAGGAGCAGTACGACATCGGCCGCTGGCTGGGTGAGATCGCTCCCTATGTGGGCGACACGCCCATCTTCATCTCGCCCTTCGGCGTTTCCTTCGACGCCGACGACGCCCGCTTCCGCTATCTGGTGGATCACGGCTTCTGGCTCTATTGCCCGGTGGATTCCCACATGCCGACCTACTGCAAAAACGACTTCTTCATCCAGGGCCGCATCAATCTGGACGGCCTGACCATGAAGCGCTATCCCGAGCGGGTGACCCGCTTCTTCTTCGATCCCGCAGAGGTGCTCGACCCCGCGAGACCGAAATAACCGAAGCAGCCTGAACCGGCCCGCCCTTTGGCGGGCCGGTTTCTTTCGGCAAAAAATACCGCTTGACTTTTGAAAACAAATCGCATATACTAAGTTGTAATCGGATATCCAAATCCTGTGAACGGGACGGGCGGCGGCGCCCGGCGCGAAAGAGAACGGGGATCATTGGCTGAAAGTCCCCTCCGCGACCATGCCGCAGGCTCTACCACCCGGGAGGAGCGCCTTCGAAGCTTTTGCGTGAGAGGGCGACGTTCGCCGCGTTAAGGCACACGAGCGGCAGATCTCGGTCTGCAAGCAGAGTGGAACCACGGATGCTTTGTCCGCCTCTGCACCCAACGGGTGCGGAGGCGTTTTTTCGTTCCCGGAGGGCGAAACAAGGCAAATCTGAAACGAAAGAGGGAACGCATCATGAACATCATCGTCAACGGCAAGGCCGTGGAGCTGGAAGAGGGCTCCCGCGCGCTGGAGGCCGCCAAGGCCCATTCTCCCGAGCTGTACAAGGCTGCCTTGTGCGCCCGCATCAACGGCGAGCGCATGAGCCTGCCCACCGTTTTGAAGGACGGGGATCAGGTGGAAATTCTCACCTGGGACGACCCCGACGGCCGCTGGACCATGCGGCACACCGCCTCCCACGTGCTGGCGCAGGCGGTCAAGCGCCTGTATCCTGAGACCAAGCTGGCCATCGGCCCCGCCATCGAAAACGGCTTTTACTACGATTTCGACCGGGAAAAGCCCTTTTTGCAGGAGGACCTGGACAAGATCGAGGCCGAAATGAAGAAAATCGTCAAGGAGGGCCTGCGGCTGGAGCGCTTTGAGCTGCCCCGGGAAGAGGCCATCGCCTTTATGAAGGAAAAAGACGAGCCCTATAAGGTGGAGCTGATCGAGGATCTGCCCGAGGACGCCGTCATCTCCTTCTACAAGCAGGGCGACTTCACCGATCTGTGCGCCGGGCCTCACCTGCCCTCTACCTCGGGCGTCAAGGCCTTCAAGATCACCAGCTGCACCGGCGCTTATTGGCGCGGCGACTCCAACCGCAAGATGCTGCAGCGCATCTACGCCACCGCCTTTGCCAAGAAGGAGGATCTGGAGGCCTATCTGGCGGAGCAGGAGGAGGCCAAAAAGCGCGACCACAACAAGCTGGGCCGCGAGCTGGAATACTTCACCACCGTGGACTATATCGGGCAGGGTCTGCCCATCATCCTGCCCAAAGGCGCCAAGGTCATCCAGACCCTGCAGCGCTGGGTGGAGGACGAGGAGGCCAAGCGGGGCTACGTCCTCACCAAGACCCCCTATATGGCAAAGCGGGATCTTTACAAGATCTCCGGACACTGGGATCATTACCGCGACGGCATGTTCATCCTGGGCGACCCCGACGATGAGCAGGCCGAGGTCTATGCCCTCCGTCCCATGACCTGCCCCTTCCAGTATCAGGTCTTTTTGAACCGGGGCCGTTCGTACCGCGATCTGCCCATGCGTCTGGGCGAGACCTCCACCCTGTTCCGCAACGAGGACAGCGGCGAGATGCACGGTCTGATCCGCGTGCGGCAGTTCACCATCTCCGAGGGCCATCTGATCCTCCGCCCCGACCAGCTGGAGGAGGAGTTCAAGGGCTGTCTGGATCTGG
>JAFOPS010000065.1 GCA_017394205.1 Clostridia bacterium
ATTTTATGTACATAATACAAAAAGAATCGGCATGCAACCAAAGCGGTACGCCGCTGTTTTTTATGCCATTGAAAAAACTGTGTCGTCAGAAATGTCGTCAAATCATAAATGATACAGGAATAAATAGCACAGAAAATAATAAGTGGCACATCGAATCCGGTGTGTCAACTTTTTTATGCATAAAATGTTGTAGAGGCAGGGGGTGCATTGAACAGCCCAAATAGCCCGTGTCGTCAAAGTGTCGCCAAATCCCAAAATGTCTGTTTTGCCCATGCGCCAAAAATGAAAAATGCCCTCAATGAGGGCGCTTTTTGGCACGTTGCACCAAAAAAGATATCAGATGTACAGACATACTATTCCAGAATTCTATCAAGAAAAGCTTCGATTTGCTTCTTCATTTCTTCGCTCTTGAAATAATGGATATAGTGTCCGCAATCAAAGAAAACAATCTCAGCCTGATTCTCCTCTGCAAATTCTTTCTGGACCGGAATCCAAAAGTCTCCAATTTCTGTTCCATCTGAGCAGAACATCAGAAGCGGGCATGTCAAGTTACCGCCTGCTTTTACAACTTTTGCATTCTCCCAAACATTTTGCCCCTCGGCAATGTAAACGGGATTTACAGCATTTCGATACATCAGCAGCTTTTGCTGGATGACTTCCTCATCGGTCAACGGAGCTTCATTCAGAGGATAAATCCCCGGAATCCTTAGAAGACCCAGTTTAACAGACAATCTGCCCAATGTCATCATACGCCTTGTTATTTTCTGGTTAAGAGCGCCATCCGCATAGGCGTCTGGAACTGACATGTCAATTCCAATAATGCCCGACACCTCATCCGGGTAATTCTGCGCCCAATATACTGCTTCGAGTCCCGACATTGAATGCGGCAGAAGCACATACGGTTTATTGATCCCCGCGCCGTTCAGAGCATTTCTGACTTCTTCTACCATCGTCGCTACATCGCGGTCAATCTCGACGATGTCAGAATATCCATACCCGGCTTTTTCGACAACGGCAATTCGATAGTCATCAGACAAGAGACTGTATAGCGCCTTGAAATCGTAAACGGGAGCAACTGTAGCAGAGCCCGACATAAAGACCAACGTCGGGGCGGCATTGGCGTCGCCTTCAGAATAAACATGAACAGAATAATTGCCCAAATCAACAATCTCTCCGTTGGGAACGATGTTGTCTGCTTCTGCCTTTATGGCAATCTGATTGTAAACGGCAAGAATACCGATAAAAGCCAAAAGAGCAACAATCAGGATTCCAATAACTTTCAATAATCTTTTCATAATCGTCATATCCAAACTATGTTTGCAAATGATAATTTGCACATGCGCTTGCCGATCGTCGTCCATCGGTATAAATCGGTTTTCGTTCCGTCAGCCCAGTCATTATAACACCAAAAGGAAAGAAATGCAATTTTGTCAACAAAAAAGGTGATAATTGCGAAAAAAGCGTAAGTCCCGCCCTCAGAGCTGTTTGTCGGTAGTTCAAGTCCTCCGGGCAAAGAAAAATATCTTTTTGCCTGCACTTGAAAATCGGGGTACGAAAAAACCCAGAAACCGTTGTGGCTTCTGGGTTTTCCGGTGCCATATCTTTTTTGGTTGCACAACATGGTTGCGGGGATGGGATTTGAACCACATGACCTCCGGGTTATCGCTTCGCGCCGCCTTGCGGTACCCGAAAAATGCTGCGGGCTAACGCTGTTCCTTGCATTTTTCGACCGCTGCGGAAATTGCAGACCGCCTTCCTCTGCCGCTGGCAGCGGCGGCCTGCAATTCCCAACGAGCTCGCTCGTCGTGCTCATACCCCGGTGATGCGGGTCAATCGTACTCCTGACAACAAAAAAGCAGCCCGCCGACGGCGGACTGCCTTTTTTATGGTTGCGGGGATGGGATTTGAACCACATGACCTCCGGGTTATGAGCCCGACGAGCTACCGGACTGCTCTACCCCGCGATATTCGGTGCTTATATAGAATACCACCTTTTCCGGGCTGTGTCAAGCTTTTTCTTTGCAAAGGCCGGGCAAATCCCTCGACGAGGTTCGACGGAAAGGCACTTGCATTTTTCGGAAACTGTGCTAAAATTAGATTAGTATAACAAAAGGAGGCGTATCCCATGCAGATCTATGAATCCGCGGAAGACTATCTGGAGGCCGTCCTTGCCCTGCGGGAACAGCACGGGACCGTCCGTTCCATCGACGTAGCCACCGAGCTTGGCGTTTCCCGGCCCAGTGTGAGCATCGCCATGAAAAAGCTGCGGGAAAACGGTTATATTTCCATGGAGGAGGGCAATATCGTCCTTCTGCCCGAGGGTGAGGCCATTGCCCGCCGCATTTACGAGCGCCACAAGGTGCTCAGTGGGTTTTTTGTCCGTCTGGGCGTCGATCAGGCCACCGCTGTGGCCGACGCCTGCAAAGTGGAGCATGATCTGAGCCAGCAGACCTTTGACCGGATCAAGGAATTTATCAACACGCTGCCGAAAGATTGATTTGGCAGACTGTAAACCGGGCGCCGCATTAGCGGCGCCCGGTATTTTTGTCCGGTTCGCAGGGGAGCGCGCTTATTCCTCCCCGTCCTCCTGCAGGCGCATGCCGGCCACGGCGTTGACGGGCAGGGAAAAGGCGATTGCCTGGGCCTTGGACCGCAGACCGGCCTGCTCCATCACGGCCTTCATGATGCGGTTTTTCTCTTCGCTGCGGACGACGATAAAGACCATTTCCTTTTCCCGCACCAGCGAAACGCCCAAAAACTGCTCGGCACGCTCGGCGCCCGTCCCCTTTGCGTGCACCACGGTGCCGCCTCCGGCGCCTTGCTCCCGGGCGGCGTCCATGATCAGATTGCTGTAGCCCTGCTTGGCCACCACCACCAGCAGCTCGTATTTGGTATCCTTCAAGGCGGATTCCTCCCCTTTTTCATAATTCTGACTCTCGGTCAGATAATTGAGCACCGGCTTGCCCCCGATGCTGCTCATAGGCACGGTAAAGGCGATGCCCGTCCCGGGGACATCGATCTGAAGCCTGCGCTCCAGCCCCCGCCGGATCTCCTTCCAGGTCACGTCGGTAACGGCCGCGGTAAGCACGGCTTTTTCCGTCCGCTCCAGGCCAAAGGCGTCCAGAAGCTCGCTGTTGGCCGTGCCCTCTCCCACCATGCCGAAGGTGACGTTGACCCCGCAGCTCTCGTAAAGGGAGAGAAACCGCTTGGTCTTGTTCCGGTCGACGATAGTGAACATCAGATAAAGCTCGTTCATCGGTCTCACCCCGCTCCTTACAGCTCGATAATGGCGTCGTCCGCCAGACGGTCAAGACGCTCCTGCGGTGTCAGCGGGCCGCGGCTCCTGCGGGCGCGCTCCTTCTGCATCTGATAGACCAGCCCCAACCCCTGAATGGTGATCAGCGGCGTCATGGCCACCATGGCCACCACGCCGAAGGCATCGGTGACGATATTCCCGCCAACGGCGATGCAGGCGCCCTGGGCAAAGGGGAGCAAAAAGGCCGCCGTCATGGGGCCGGAGGCCACGCCGCCGGAGTCGAAGGCGATGGCCGTGAAGATCTTCGGCACGACGAAGGACAGCCCGATGGCCAGCGCATAGCCGGGGATCAGCATCCAGAGGATCGGGACCCCCGTCAGCACTCGCAGCATGGCAAGTCCCACGGACACCGCCACGCCCACGGAAAGCGCCGTCCCCATGGCCGAGGCCGAAATGGCGCCGGCGGTGATCTCCTCCACCTGATGGTTGAGCACATAGACCGCAGGCTCAGCCTTGACGATGAAATATCCGATGAGCATCCCCACGGGCACCAGCAGCCAGTTCAGCTCGGAGGCGCCCATGCGCTGCCCCAGATAGTTGCCCGCGGGCATAAAGCCCACGTTGGCCCCGGTGAGAAAGACCGTAAGCCCCAGATAAGTATAGGCAAGGCCCACGCCGATGCGCTTGAGATTGCGGCGGGGCATTTTGAGCACGAAGATCTGAAACAGTCCGAAAAAGATCATCACCGGCGCCAGCGAAAGAGCGATCTCTTTGAAATAAACGGGGAAGCCCACCCGAAACAGCTGCCACAATTGGGCGGAATCGCTGATCTCCGGCAGCACCGGCGGCACATAAGCGCCGGCATGGGGCCGGAAGATCATGCCCAGGATCATCACCGCCAGCACGGGACCGATGGAGCACAGCGCCACCAGACCGAAGCTGTCGTCTGCGGCGTGCCGGTCGTTGCGGACGGCGGAAATGCCCACGCCCAGCGCCATGATAAAGGGCACGGTCATGGGGCCCGTGGTGACGCCTCCGGCGTCAAAGGCCACGGCAAGCACGCTCTCCGGCACAAAAGGCACCAGCAAAAACACCAGGGCGTAAAATCCGATGAGCATATGGGGCAGCGCCACGGAAAAGAGCATGCGCAGCAGCGCCGCCACCAGAAACAGCCCTACCCCTGCGGCCACCGTCAGAATCAGCGTGCGGTTCGGGACGGTGGGCACCTGCTGGGCCAGCACCTGAAGATCAGGCTCGGAAATGGTGATGATAAAGCCCAGGATAAAGCTGAGCAGGATCACCAGCCAGAGCTTTTTGCTCCCGGTGATGGCGGTGCCCACCCGCTCGCCCATGGGGGTCATGGACATCTCGGCGCCCAGCGTAAAGAACATAATGCCCGCCATGATCATCACGGCGCCCATCAAAAAGCACAACAGGATGCTGGCCGAGATGGGGGCCACCGAAAAGCACAGCACCATCACGATGCCCACGATGGGCAGCACGGCGCGCAGCGCCTCCATCCATTTTTCCCGCAGCTTCCGTCCGGTACCCTGCAAGAACATCCCGCCTTTCTTCCTGATTCTATGCTCAGTATATCATATTTCCGCCGCCCTGCATAGCGGAAAAACGGTTTTCCTTTTTTATTGCTTTTTCCCGCAAAATAGGGTATGCTGAAAGATGAGATCGATCAAAAGAAAGGGGGCGTGACGCCTTGGCCGAGGGGATCAAGACCCTTCTGGAATGTGCGCTGCTGGCCATGGTGCCGGTGGTGGAGCTGCGGGGCGCGCTCCCCTGGGGGATCGCCCACGGGCTGCCCGCCTGGCAGGCTTACGGCGTGTGCGTGATCTGCAACATGATCCCCGTGCCCTTTATCCTGCGGTTCATGACCCGGATCCTGGCGTGGATGGACACCCGCTCCCGCCTGCGGCCCGCCTCCCGCTGGATCGCGGAGCACGGAGAAAAGAAGCTGGAAACCTATCGGAATTATCAGATCTTCGGCCTGTTTCTGCTGGTGGCCATCCCGCTGCCCGGGACGGGCGCCTGGACGGGGGCGCTGGTGGCCGCCCTCACCGGACTCAAGCTGAAAACCGCCTTCTGGCCCATCTTTCTGGGCGTCGCGGCCGCCGGCGCGGTGATGCTGGCGGTGAGCATGGGCGCCGTCGCGGTGCTGGGCTGAGGACGGAGCGACGGAAAGGACGTGCCTTTATGTACTATCTCAATCAAACGGAATATCCCACGGTCCCCTATCCTCACGATCTGGATCACGGCGGCGTGCCGGTGGGCCGGGGCAACGTGGCCAACGCGGCCTGCGGGCCCTGCTGCGCCTGCATGGTGGTGAACAATCTGACCTTTGCCCGGCTGACTCTGCCCGAGGCGCTGCGTCTGTCCGGAGAGGTGGGCGCCAACCGCGACGTGGGCACCGACCTGAGCATCCTCGGCCCCGCGGTGGCCCGGTGCTACGGTCTGACCTATGCCAATTCCTATGACATCGCCGATGCGCTGGCCTGTCTGGCAGCGGGCGGGATGGTCATCGCCAACCCCGGCGGCGACCGGGACGGCAAGGTGGGCCTGTTCACCCACGGCGGGCATTATATCGTCCTGGTTTCGGCAGAGGACGGAGAGCTGACCATCCTGGATCCCGCTCTGTCTGAGGCCCGCTTCGCGGAAGAGGGGCGCCGGGGCCGGGTGCGGATCAGCTACCCCTTCGTTTACGCCCCCGTGGAAACGGTGCGGGAGGAATGTGTGCGTCCGTGGCCCTCTTACCATCTGTTCAAGCGAAAAAAATGACCGGATCTCCCTCTCGTTTTTTGCCGCCGCCCTTTACAGGGCGGCTTTTTTGTGGTAGACTACCTAATATGATAGATTAGATTATTGCTGCGCCGAAAGGAGCCAACTTATGTCCGACTTTGTTTTGATGACCGATTCTTCCTGCGACCTGCCCGCTTCGCTGGCCGACAGCCTGGGCGTCACCGTGGTGCCCCTGAGCGTGACCGTTGAAGAAACGGATACTTATAAGAATTATCTCGACCACCGGGAGATCCCCATCAAGGCCTTTTACGACCTGCTGCGGGAGGGCAAGCGGGCCGTCACCGCCGCCCCCAGCGTGGGCGATTTTGCCGCGGCCATGGAGCCCCATCTTCAGGCGGGGAAGGACGTTTTGTATCTCGGCTTTTCCTCGGCGCTTTCGGCCGCCTATCAAAACGGCGCCATCGCCATGAACGACCTGCGGGAAAAATATCCCGACCGCAAGCTCATCGCCGTGGATACCCTGTGCGCCTCTCTTGGGCAGGGCCTGCTGGTCTATCACACCCGGAAGGAACAGGAAAAGGGCCGTTCCATCGAGGAGGTCGCCGCCTTTGCGGAGGAGACCCGGGCCCATCTGTGCCACTGGTTCACCGTCAACGATCTGAATCATCTCCACCGGGGCGGACGGGTGAGCAAGACCACCGCCATCATCGGCACGGCCCTGCAGATGAAGCCGCTGATGCACTGCGACAGTGAGGGCCGGCTCACCAAGATCACCGCCGTCCGGGGCCGCAAGACCTCTTTGGCCGCCATGAAGGACAAGCTGAAGGAGACCATCATCAAGCCCGAGGAGCAGGTGATCTTTATCAGCCACGGCGACTGCCAGGACGAGGCGGAATACCTGGCCGGGCTGATCCGGGCCGAGGTCCCGGTGAAGGACGTGGTCATCAATCACGTGGGTCCCGTCATCGGCGCCCACACCGGTCCCGGCGTCATGGCCCTGTTCCACATCGGCACCCAGCGGTAACGGGCGTATCGGAAGCAAACGCAAAGGCAGAGCGGAAGACCCGCTCTGCCTTTTTGTATCGGGACCCGGGCTTTTTGTTTTCCCGGAAAAAACCGAAAGATTTCTTTTTTTGAGAAGTTTTTTGCGATTTTTTCCAGACTCTTCCAAGCAGGCTTGACCTTGCGCCCGGCCGGTGCTATATTGATAATATGTGAGCAGAGATTTTGACAACAAATTATCAAACAATCTTCTCAGGAAGGACTGGTATGCTTATGTATCGTATCGCGAGGAAAAAGCCCCTCAACGCTGCCGTCACGCTGATGGACATTGAGGCCCCCATGGTGGCCAGAAAGGCCGAGCCCGGCCAGTTCATCATCCTCCGCGTGGATGAGGAAGGCGAGCGCATCCCCCTGACCATCGCCGGGTTTGACCGGGAAAAGGGTCTGGTGACCATCATCTTCCAGGTGGTGGGCGCCACCACGGTCAAGCTCAATCAGAAAAACGAGGGCGAGTATCTGCAGGACTTCGTGGGTCCGCTGGGCAACGCCACCGAGACCGAGGGTCTGAAAAAGGTTGCCGTGGTGGGCGGCGGCGTAGGCTGCGCCATCGCGCTGCCCGTAGCGCAGAAGCTCCACGCCGAGGGCTGCGAGGTCCATTCGGTCATCGGCTTCCGCAGCAAGGACATCGTCATTCTGGAGGATGAGTTCCGGGCATGCTCCAGCCAGCTCAAGGTCATGACCGACGACGGCACCTACGGCGAAAAGGGTCTGGTCACCGACGCGCTGGACGCGCTGATCCAGGCCGGCAACCAGTACGACGAGGTCATCGCCATCGGCCCCATCATCATGATGAAGTTCGTCTGCAAGACCACCGAGAAATACGGCATCAAGACCGTGGTTTCCATGAGCCCCATCATGATCGACGGCACCGGCATGTGCGGCGGCTGCCGCCTGACGGTAGACGGTCAGACCAAGTTCGCCTGCGTGGACGGCCCCGACTTCGACGGCTCGAAGGTGGACTTTGACGAGGCGATCTCCCGCGGCGCGATCTATAAAGAATTCGAGCGTCACGCCTATGACGCGGCCTGCAATCTGTTCAAGAAGGAGGTCAAATAACATGGCTGATATGAAAATGCCCCGCCACGCCATGCCCGCTCAGGACCCCGTGGTCCGCAGCCACAATTTTAACGAGGTGGCGCTGGGTTATACCAAGGAAATGGCCATGGAAGAGGCCACCCGCTGCCTGGGCTGCCCCAAAATGCCCTGCAAGAGCGGCTGCCCGGTCCAGATCAATATCCCCGCCTTCGTGGCCAAGGTGGCCGAGGGCGATTTTGAAGGCGCTTACGAAGTGATCCATCGCACCTCCAGCCTGCCCGCCGTGTGCGGACGTGTCTGCCCCCAGGAGAGCCAGTGCGAAAAATACTGCGTCCGCGGCATCAAGGGCGAGCCTGTGGCCATCGGCCGCATGGAGCGCTTCGTGGCCGACTGGCACAACAGCCACACCTGCGAGCTGCCGCCCCGTCCCACGCCCAACGGACACAAGGTGGCCGTCATCGGCTCGGGCCCTGCGGGCCTGACCTGCGCCGGCGACCTGGCCAAGCTGGGCTATCAGGTCACCATTTTCGAGGCGCTGCACAAGGCCGGCGGCGTGCTGGTTTACGGCATCCCCGAGTTCCGTCTGCCCAAGGCCATCGTCCAGAAGGAAGTGGACGGTCTGAAGGAGCTGGGCGTTGAGATCTGCACCAACACCGTCATCGGCAAGACCATCACCATCGACGAGCTGATGGGCGAGATGGGCTTCGAGGCCGTCTTTATCGGCTCGGGCGCCGGTCTGCCCAAGTTCATGAACATCCCCGGCGAGAATCTCCAGGGCGTTTATTCCGCCAACGAGTTCCTCACCCGCATCAATCTGATGAAGGCCTACCGCGAGGGCGCCGACACCCCCATCAAGCACAGCCTGAAGGTGGCCGTGGTGGGCGGCGGCAACGTGGCCATGGACGCGGCCCGCTGCGCCAAGCGTCTGGGCGCCGACGTTTCCATCATCTACCGCCGCTCCGAAAAGGAGCTGCCCGCCCGTGCCGAGGAAGTGGAGCACGCCAAGGAAGAGGGCATCATCTTCCGCACGCTCACCAATCCCGTGGCCATTCTGGGCTACAACAATCCCGAGGACAAGCGGGATCCCAAAAACGGCTCGGTGTGCGGCATCCGCTGCATCAAGATGGAGCTGGGCGAGCCCGACGAGAAGGGCCGCCGCCGCCCCATCGAGATCAAGGACAGCGAGTTTGACATGGAGATGGACTGCGTGATCATGGCGCTGGGCACCAACCCCAACCCCCTGATCAAGAACACCACCAAGGGTCTGGACGTGAACAGCCACGGCGGCATCATCGTCAACGAAGACGCGCTGACCTCCCGCGAGGGCGTTTACGCCGGCGGCGACGCCGTCACCGGCGCGGCCACCGTTATCCTGGCCATGGGCGCCGGCAAGCAGGCCGCCGCCTCCATCGACGAGTATCTCAGGAATAAATAAGCTTTTGCTGAAAGCAGAGCGATCGGGGCACCTCCGCAAGAAGGTGCCCCGACTTTTGTTTGTTTCCCCCTCATCCGTCACGGCTGACGCCGTGCCGCCTTCCCCTCAGGGGGAGGCTGAAGAGGGGCACGCTTCACGGCTCTTAAGGGGAAGGCAGCTTTTTATCTTCATGTATCCCCCGTCCCCTGTAAAATCTGCTGTAAAAAAAGAGCCCTGCGGCTCTTTTTTGGTCTCTGCGGTTTATCCGGTTGTCTTTTCCCGCTTGCGGCGCAGCCACAGAAAATAGCCCGCGCAAATGAAAACCGACAGCAGCGAGGCCGCCGGCGCGGCCAGCCCCATATGCACCATGGTGGTGTTGGGCAGACGGCTCATCAAAAGCGTCAGCGGGATGCGCACCAAAAAGGTGGCCGCCATGTTGTGGATCATGGAAATGACGGCGTTGCCCTGTCCGCTGAAATAGGAATTGAAGCAGAAGACAAAGGACACCATGGCGCAGTCCAGCGAATAGGTGCGGAGATAGCCGGCTGCTGCCTCGATCACCGCCCGGTCCCGGGTAAAGATCCCCGTCAGCGAGCGGGGGGCGATGTTGCAGTAAGCAAAAAACAGCAGGCCGAAGGCCAGAGAAAAGGCGATCCCCCGCCAGAGGGCGTCGGTGGCCCGCTTTGGCTTGTTCGCCCCCATGTTCTGGGCCGTCATGGCCGCCACGGCGCCGGCAAAGGCGTCGGGAGGCAGAAACGCGAAGGAGAGGATCTTTTCCACCACGCCCACGGCGGCCGACGCCACAAGGCCCATGGTATTGATGATGGCGGTGATGATCAGAAAGGACAGATGGATGGTGGTGTTTTGCAGTGCCAGCGGACCGCCCACCCGCAGGATCCGCCGCAGCGAGGGTCCGTGGAGCCGCAGATGCTCCCGGGCGGAAAAGGGGAAGGGGAAGCCGCTTTTGATCATATAGCACAGCGCCGCCAGGAAGGAGAGCCCCTGCGCTCCCACGGTGGCCAGCGCAGCGCCGGAGGCGCCCATGCCGAACCGCCCCACCAGCAAAAAGTCGGCGGCGATATTGACCCCGCAGGCCATGGCCACGAAATAGACCGGCGTTTTGCTGTCGCCCAGCCCGCGGAACACGCCGCTGACCGCGTTATAGCCGATGATAAAGGGCAGCCCCAGCGAGCAGATGCGCACATAGCTCCGGGTGTCGGCCACCGCCTCCGCCGGGGTCTGCATCAGCGCCACTCCCGCCTTTGCCCCAAAGAGCATCAGCGGCGTCAGCACGGCGGTGATCAGAGCGAACAGCACCGTCATGGTGCCCACGGCGCGGGCCGCGCCGGCGTCGTTTTTCTCACCGATGCAATTGCCCAGCAGCACCGTTCCGCCCATAGACACCGAATAGATCAGCATGGTGACGGTGCTCATCAGCTGGGTGCCGATAGACACCCCCGACACCGCCGCCGCGTCGGCATATTGCCCCACTACGAACAGATCCGTCGCGCCGTAAAGCGATTGCAGCAGCGCCGACAGCATCAGCGGCACGGCGAACCGCACCAGCGTCGGGGTCACAGGGCTTTCCGTAAGAGAATACCGTTTCATAACCGCTCCTTGTTCCGGGGAAACAAAACACCGGATAAGAACGGCCTGCCGCCATCTTATCCGGTGCAAAGCACCCTCCGATGTATCCTTATCATAGCACACCGGCGCAAAAAACGCAAGAGCCTCCCCTCCCGCATCTGACCTGATAAAGATTTCAAAAAGTGGCACTTGTCACAAGGTCAGAACGCGGTATGATAAAAGCAGACAGAAAAAAAGAGGGGGTATTTCATGACCGCAGACAAACTCCACCGCGCCGTTTTGGCGGCGGTGTTCGCCGCGCTGGCCTGTGCGGCCACGCTGCTCATCCGCGTGCCCACCGTGATGGGGTATACCAATCTGGGCGACGGGGTGGTTTTGCTGGGCGCCTTTGTTCTGGGCCCGGGCTACGGCTTTCTGGCGGGGGGCTTGGGCTCGGCAATGGCCGACCTACTGGCGGGTTATCCGCACTATCTCCCGGGCACATTTTTCATCAAAGGCGGCTCGGCTCTGATCGCCGCGCTGCTGCTGAAAAAGGCTCTGCAAGGCAAGCGGCCCTCGGTGCTTCAAATGAGTCTGGCGGCCATACCGGCCGAATTGTTTATGGCGGCGGGTTATTTTCTTTACAAGGCGTTTTTGCTGGGGCGGTTCGAGGCCGCTGTGGCCAGCATCCCCGCCAACCTGGTGCAGGGCGCGCTGGGCACAGCGGTTTCCGTCGTGCTGTATCAGGCGCTGTCCCGCATCACACAATTGGAACAATATTTTTGGAAAGGTCGATGACATATGTATGAAGAGATCACCGCGCAGGCCCGGCAGGCCGTGACCGAGCTGCTGGAGCAGGCAAAGCTCAAGGCGGGTCAGGTGATGGTGGTGGGCTGCTCCTCCAGCGAGATGGTAGGCCAGCGCATCGGCAAGGGCTCCAGTCTGGAGGCCGCCCAGGCCGCCTTTGCGGGCATTTACCCCGTTTTGCAGGAAAAGGGGATCTGGCTGGCCGTGCAGTGCTGCGAGCATCTCAACCGCTCGCTCATCGTAGAGCGGGAGCTGGCCGAGCGCAAGGGCTGGGAGATCGTCAACGTGGTGCCCCAGCCTCACGCGGGCGGCTCCTTTGCCGTGACGGCTTACGCCAATTTCAAGGATCCCGTGGCGGTGGAGAGCATCGTTGCCGACGCCGGTCTGGACATCGGCGGGACGCTGATCGGCATGCACCTGCGGCGGGTCGCCGTCCCCGTGCGCCTGAGCCTCAATAAGATCGGCGAGGCCAACATCCTGTGCGCCCGCACCCGTCCCAAATATGTGGGCGGCTCCCGCGCCGTCTATCTGGAAATGTGATATGGCAGAGGCCTATGACGCCGCCCGTATGGCAGAGAACGTAGCCGCGATCCGGGAGAAAATGGCCGCCGCGGCCAAAAGTGCCGGACGCACTCCCGGCGACGTTCTGCTGTGCGCCGTGTGCAAGACCCGCTCCTGCGAGACCGTGCGGGAAAGCGCCGCCCTGCCGGTGGATCTGTTTGGGGAAAACCACATGCAGGAGCTGGTGGAGCACTTTGACGCCGGAGCCTTTTTGCAGAAGCCGGCCCATTTTATCGGTCATCTCCAGACCAACAAGGTGAAAAAGGTGGTGGGGCGCGCCGCCGTGATCGAGAGCGTGGACAGCCTGCGTCTGCTGGAGGCCGTGGACAAAGAGGCCGAAAAGCAGGGCTTGCGGCAGGAGATCCTGTTTGAGCTGAACGTGGGCGGCGAGGTCACCAAGACCGGCGCCGCCGCCGAGGAGCTCTGGCCGCTGATGGAGCGGGCCGCCGGGCTGGAGCACGTGTTCGTCCGGGGGCTGATGGCCATCCCGCCCGCCTTTGACAACAGCCCCGAAAGCCGCCGCTGGTTTGCCATGCTGCGGGAGCTTTCGGAACAGGCCGCCGGGCGGCACTATGAAAACGCCCGCATGGACGTCCTCTCCATGGGCATGACGGACAGCTATCTGGCCGCCATCGCCGAGGGGGCCACCATCGTGCGAGTGGGGACCGCCATCTACGGCCCGCGGAGCTATCCCAACAAAACGGAATAAACAAGAGCCGCCGTCCGCTTTTGCGGGCGGCGGCTTTTCATCCGGCCGACTGTCACTGTCCGTCATCCTTCGGCGTGAGCATCAGATCCCGGGCGATCGAGCGGCGCTTGCTCCGGTCGTCGCCCCGCAGGGCGTAAAAATACCCGATGACGCTGAACACTGCCGCGCCGATAAAATTGACGAACAGGTCCTTCATGGTGTCCAGCAGGCCCACGTCCAGATAGCCGCCCTCGATCACGTAGTCCCGCCCCGAGGCGGTTTGGATCACGGTGCGGGTGATGTCCGCGACCCGGACCTTGTTCCCCACGCCGTCGGGATCCAGCGTCACCGAGGTGAAAGCCCGCAGAATAAAGTCCTTCTGCATGTCCTCCCGGAAGAATTGATCCATGGCGCACTCAAAAAACTCCCACAGCACCCCGATGGTCATGGAAAAGCAGAAGGCCACCAGCGCCAGATAGAGCGGCGACAGGCGGATATCCCGGCTGTGGCGGTTGAGCAGATAGACCAGGGAAAACCCCACCGCCGCGCAAAGAAAGCCGTTGACGGTGTGGAGCATGGTATCCCATCCGGGGACCCGGACGAAATAATGATCCAGCTCTCCCAAAATCTCGGAGGCAAAGATAAAAATATAGATCAGCCCTTCAAACAGCGGCGGGATCTGCACGCGGAACCGCTGCATCACGAAGCTGGGCAGCAAAAACAGCGCCAATGACAAAAGACACAGCATGACGCCCTCGTAATTCCCGATGAGCAGGCTGCGGATCATGGCGAGGATCACCAGCACCCGCAGCACGGAATAGAGGATGAACGTCTTTTTGTTTCGGCGGATGTTCAGCTTGAGCCGCCGGATCAGTCTGCCGCCTTTGGTTTTCGGATTGCGCATATCGTCCCTCCCGTGTTCAGTCTATCCTATGTGCGCCGCGCCGTGACAAGACGCGGTATAAGAGAAAATTTACCACAGCCTTCAAAAAAAGTCAATTTCTGCAAAAAACGCCGCCCGCGCAAAGCGGGCGGCGGCAATTGTCCGTTCAGGATGCGTGGATCTGAAGGGGTTTTTCTTCGGCGGGCGGGCGGATGCCCATCTCCTCCAGCTGCTGCCGGAGATATTTCATCACCCGTCGGCGGGTGATGATGCCGATGAACATTCCCCGGTCATCCACCACGGGGGCGAAGTTCTGCTCCATCGAGGTTTCGAGAAGGGAGGCCACGTCCATCGAGGCCCGCAGCGGGCGGTTGTCCCGATGGTGGGGGATCCCCTTCAGGGGCGTGTGGGGCGCGTCGGCAAAGCCGTTTTCCAGGCGGCGCACCGCCCAGAGAAGGTCGCCCTCCGTGACGGTGCCCACATATTCACCTGTGCGGCGCACCACGGGGACGGCGCTGTAACGGGCCCGCTCCATCACCCGGAGCGCCTGCTCCAGCGTATAGTCCTCGTACAGATAAATCACTTCCTGCTTGGGGGTGAGGAACCGTAAAATATTCATGCGTATCCTTTCTCAGGTAAAATGTGAAATCTTTAACGATACGATTTTACCATATCCTTTTTGCAAAAATTAGTTTTTCTCGTCGGTTCCCGCGATCCCCCCTTTCTCAGACGGCCCATGCGAAGCGCCCGGCTTCCCGCACAAACGGCAATCTTGCACAAGGATCTTCTCCGTCACTCTTTTCTTTTTATATAATATCACAACATCTTTCCCGGCTCAACCCCCTTTTCGCCGAATTCAGAAGTCGTTCATAATCTCACGGCTTGCAAGCGGCGGCGCGGCGTGATATGATAATTATTCAGAAGAAGGAGGTGGCGCGCATCGACCGTCTGTCCTATCTCTGCCGGCCGGAGGACGCCGGCCTTGAGGTCCTGTCGCTGCTGCGGCGGGAGTTTCATCTGTCCGCCAATCTGCTGCGCCAGCTCAAGACCAGCGAAACCGGCATTCTGCTGGACGGCGTCCGCGTCACCGTGCGGCAGCGGGTGACGGCGGGGCAGGAGCTTTCGATCCTGCGGGAGCCCGACTCGGGCAAAATGCGCCGCGTCCCGCCTGCGGCGGGGCCGCTGGACGTCGTTTACGAAGACGGCGATCTGCTCATCCTCAACAAGCCCGCCGGGCTGGCCGTCCATCCCAGCCCCGGCCATCGGGACGGCGACACCCTGGGCAACCGGGTGGTGTGGTATCTGTCGCAGACGGGGCAAAGCCCCACCTTTCGGGCCATCAACCGGCTGGACCGGGGCACCTCGGGCCTGATGACCTGCGCCAAAAACAAGCTGGCCGCCCAGCGGCTGGAGGATCAGCTTGCGGCGGGGAACATCCGAAGGGTCTATCACGCCGTGGCCGAGGGGGTCGGTCTGCCCGCCGAGGGCGTGGTCGATCTGCCCATCGGACGGGCGGAGGGCTGCGGGATCCGCCGCTGCGTGCGGGACGACGGTCAGCGGGCCGTGACCCGGTTTCGCGTGCTGCGGGAGCAAAACGGCCGCACGCTGCTGGAGCTGCGGCTTGAGACCGGCCGCACTCACCAGATCCGCTGTCACATGAGCCATCTGGGCTTTCCGCTGTGCGGCGACTTTATGTACGGCCGCGAGATCGCGGGAATGACGGGCTTCGCCCTGCATTCCTGCGCCCTTTCGCTGATCCAGCCCTCTTCGGGAGAGGCGCTGTCCTTCACCGTCCCCGATCCCGAAATCTTTGCTTGTTTATTGGGAGGCGCCCTTTGAAACGGTTTTCTGAGCTTTCCCCCGCCGCCTATCGCATCGCGGTGGAGAAAAACATTTGGCAGCGCAGGCTGAAGGACGCCTTTTCCGGCGCGCGCTTCGCCGCGCAAAAGCAGGAAACGCCTCTGCCCGTCCTGATCTGCCGGCACAATTCTCTCATCCGCCGGACCCTGGGGCAGGTGGATATGCGCCTGCAAAACAACAAGGCGGTCTCGCTGGGGCTGGCCGCGCCCTGTGTCGACGGCATCCTCATCCGCCCGGGAGAGACCTTTTCCTTTTGGCGGCTGGTAGGCCGATGCACCGAAAAACGCGGCTTTTTGCCCGGGATGGTGCTGCACAACGGCACCCCCGGCGAAAGTGTGGGCGGCGGCATGTGCCAGTTCACCAACCTGCTGCACTGGATGGCCCTGCACTCCGACCTGACGGTGGCCGAGCGCCATCACCACGACGATTACGACCTGTTTCCCGATTTCGGGCGGCAGGTGCCCTTCGGCGTGGGGACGTCGATCCTGTACAATTATCTGGATTATCGCCTGTATAACGGCACGCCGGACACCTGGCAGATCCTGGTGCGCAGCGACGGGGAATATCTCCGGGGCGAGCTGCGCTGCTCGACGCAGCCCGACCACGTGTGGCACATCTGCTGCGAGGAGGAGTATTTTTCCCGGGAAAACGGCGTCTGGTACCGGAACAACCGGGTGATCCGCCGCTGCGTCGACCGCGCCACGGGAAACGAGCGCTCCCGCGAGCTTTTGCAGGCGCCCCATGCCCGCGTCTGCTATGATGAACAGTATATCGATCCCAAAAAGATCCGCTGATTGGAAGAGGGGTTCCTTATGAAAACCGCATTTCTGCCCTTTGACGATGCCGGCCGCATGATCCGCGGCGGGCGGGCCTGCGTGGCAAACAACGGCATGGTGTCGGCCGGGCGGGCCGAGGCCGCCGCCATCGGCTGCTCGATCCTGGAGCAGGGCGGCAACGCCGTAGACGCCGCCGTTGCCGTGGCCTTTGCCCTGGGCGTCTGCGAGCCCAACGCCTCCGGCGTGGGCGGGGGCGGCTTTATGCTTCTGCGGGACGGGGACACCGGCAAGTGCGTTTTTCTCGATTTTCGCGAAACAGCGCCCGCTGCCGCCGCGCCCGACATGTATCTCCCCGCCGACGTTTCCCGCAATCTGGCGGCAGACGGCTCCAACGTCTACGGCGGGCGGGCAGCCGGCGTCCCCGGCGACGTGGCGGGGCTGTTGTACGCTCTGGAGCATTACGGCACGCTGGACCGGCGGCAGGTGATCGCGCCCGCCGCCGCGCTGGCGCGGGAGGGCTATCCGGTGACGCCGCTGCTTCACGGCGACATCGCCGCCCACGCCGACGATCTGATCCGCTGGGGCGACGGAGGCTCGGTCTATCTGCCCGGCGGCGCGGTGCCCCCCGTTGGGGCGATCCTGCGCAACCCCGATCTGGCGGACACGCTGGACCGGATCGCCGAAGGCGGCCGGGATGCTTTTTACCGGGGCGAGATCGCCGACCGCATCCTGGAGCGGATGCATAAGGACGGCGGTCTGATCACCCGCGCCGATCTGGAGGGCTTCCGGGTGCGGGTGCTGGAGCCGGTGCGGGGCACCTATCGGGGCTATGAGGTCCTTTCGTCTCCGCCGCCCTCCTCCGGCGGCACCCACGTGATCCAGTGCCTCAACCTGCTGGAGCATTTCGACGTCGCCTCCATGGCGCCCGACAGTCCCGAAACGCTCCATCTGTTTTCCGAGATCTTCAAGCAGGTCTATTCCGACCGGGCGGCCTATATGGGCGACCCCGCCTTTGTGAAGGTGCCTCTGTCGGGCCTGCTGAGCAAGGACTATGCCGCCGCCCGGGCCAAGCTGCTGGATCCCGCCAGCCCTCATGCCCCGCAGCGGGGCGATCCGCTCCCCTACGAGAGCCCCAGCACTACCCATTTTTCCGTCGCCGACCGGGCGGGGAATCTGGTGGCCGTCACCCGCACCATCAACCATTTCTTCGGATCCTGCGCGATGCCCCGGGGCACGGGCTTCCTGCTCAACGACGAGATGGAGGATTTTTCCGTGGATCCCGCCTCCATCAACGCCCCGGCGGGCGGCAAGATCCCGCTGAGCTGCATGTCGCCCACCTTTTTGCTGAAGGACGGCAAGCCTTTTGCCGTGCTGGGCAGCCCGGGCGGCATCCGCATCATCTCCTCGGTGGTGCAGGTGATCTCCAATCTGATCGACCGCGGCATGCCGCTGGAGCAGGCGGTGAACGCCCCCCGCATGGGCGACGACCAGACCGATCTTTTGATTTACGAAAGCCGGTTTTCTCCCGCCGCCGTGTCCGCGCTGGCAAAAATGGGCCATCCGCTGAAGGCTTACGGCGAATGGGACCGGATCATGGGCGCGGTGAACGCAGTGCAGTTTTTGGAAAACGGCACGCTTGCCGGCGCCGCCGACCCCCGGCGGGACGGGCTTGCTTTGGGAGTGTGACCATGAAGATTGCGTTTTTTGTGATCCTGGGGCTGGCCGCCCTGTATTTTCTGAGCTGCTTCGTGCTGCTGTTCGTCTTTTTGCGCCGCCGGCGCGACGACCCCGAAAGCACCCTCCGCACGCTGGAGGGGACGCCCATGGAGCGCTATCTCCCCGCCATCCGCAAGGCGCGGGAATGGTATCCCGCCCAAAAGCATGAGGATATTTTCATCAACAGCTTCGACGGGCTGCGCCTCCACGCGACGCTCATCCGGCAGGAGGACCCCCGGGGCACGGCGATCCTGTGCCACGGCTTTCACAGCAGCGGGCCGGCCGATTTCAGCTGCGCCCTGCGTCCGCTGTACGAGCGGGGCTTCCAGCTTCTGGTGATCGACCAGCGGGCCCATCTGAAAAGCGGCGGAAGGTGGCTGACCATGGGCGTAAAGGAGCGGCGGGACGTGCAGTCCTGGGCCCGGTGGGCGGCGCGGCAGTTCGGGCCGGAGCATCCGCTCTATCTGGAGGGCATGTCCATGGGAGCCGCCACGGTGCTCATGGCCTCGGAGCTGCCTCTGCCGGCCAACGTCAGGGCCGTCGTGGCAGACTGCGGCTACACCTCGCCCCGTGAGATCTTTTCTTCGGTGATCGGGCGCATGCTGCCCCATCCCCGCGTTTTGCTGTGGGGCGCCGACCTGTGCTGCCGGCTGGCGGCGGGCTTTTCCGTCGACGGCGCCGACGCCCGCAAGGCCCTGGCACGCACGAAGCTGCCCGTCCTGTTGATCCACGGCGAGGCCGACACTTTCGTCCCCTGCTTCATGTCCCGGGAGAATTACGAGGCCGCAGCGGGGGAAAAGACGCTGGTCACCGTCCCCGGCGCCACCCACGGGATGAGCTATCTGGTGGACGAGCCCAAGGTCACGGCGGCGCTGGACGCGTTTTTGGACCGCCACATCCCGCGGAAATGACTCGCCGCGCCGCAAACAGGCACAATGAAAAGCAGGCAAACGGAGGCGCTTCGGAAGGAAGCGCCTCCTCTTTTTTGAAAAATACACGGCGGTTTTTGCATATTCGGAGGCAATTGACCACGCCGGCCAGCGATGGTATAATGATTAAAACAACTCGAAGCTTGCGGAGGAACACAGTGTGCTTGAATATCATAAAACAACTGACGATGAGAAGTATTTAATCTGCAATTGGAAATATGATGGCGACTATGCTATCTATAATAACCCTCCTTATGAGGAACAGTTAAAAATGCATCGAGGCTTCGCAAATCCAAAGAACAACTTCTATTCATTCACAGATGGGAAAGAGCTGATCGGTTATATCAATCTGATTGAAGAGGACACAGAAGTTTTCTTTGGGATCGGTGTTAATCCTGCTTTCTGCAATAAAGGATACGGACAAATAATAAGCAAGCAAGCTTGTGAGCTATCTCATCAATTGTATCCGGGAAAGCCCATTTATCTGGAAGTGCGGACGTGGAATATGAGAGCAGTCAGATGTTATGAGAAGGCAGGCTTTCGTATCGTTGGCGAACCGATTACACAGAAAACGCCCCTTGGCGAGGGGACCTTTTTTCATATGGTTGCAGATTAACAAATTCCAATTTATCTGTCCGAAGCTCTGAAACCTGTTGATTTTTCTGCATTTTCCGCAGTTCTGCTGCCATAAAAAGCTCCGTTTTCCCTTGTTGGAAAAACAAGGGAAACTTTTTATCAGTCGCCGCCTGCTGCCTTATCCGGCAGGCGGCCGTGAGCCGAAGGGCATGATCGCGGAATTTCAGAATGCCGGGCGCGGCAATGCACTCCTCCGTGCGAGAGCCGGACCGTCACGCACGCAAGAAAACCGCAAAAGAGCAGAGGCGCGGGCTATGCCCGCGCCTCTGTGCGATTCGTCCTGTTTTCAAGAATTCTTCTGCCGAATGCCGCGTTCAAAACTTAAACGGCGGCGGGCAAAACCGCAAAACGGAATCAACGAACGGAGATCCGCTTATGCATCCTTTATCGATCTTTACGAAGGAATATCCCGGCCATCCATAATGTAAAATATAGCGATCCCCGGCCGACCCCTCTTCATAACCGTATGCGATCACCGCATGGCTGCGGTAGGGATGGCCTTCTCTGTCAACCATTGGAAGAGTGGCGCTTATGACGCAGGGTCGTTTTTTGGTTTTGATCTCGGTGATCGCCTTGCTCACATAGTATTCCGTCGTGCTTTCTGCATAGATCTTGTGCTTTTTGCAGAATTCCTGCAAGACTTTTGCCTGCTTGGAGGCTCTTATCGCATTGTCATATCCAAGCTTCTTTCCGATCAAAATCAAATCGGCCGTTAAACGCTTAGGATAATTAACATAGTAAGAAGGAAGCGCCAACTGTCCACGCTTCTGCCAATATCGCAGAATGATATTTGCTGCAACGTACCCGCAGAAACCTTTTTTCCCTTCTGCATAATACCCGATCTGGTTCTCTGTTTTCATTTTTTTAAGAAGGGTATACTGGCCCACATAACTGACAACCGTGCTTTGCGCCTCATCGCGCCCGCCGCAGACTGCGGCAAGGCTGCTGCCGCTCGCGGAAATACCCTCGTCCGAAAGATAAGCCACCACGTCCGCCTGCTTGTCACGCACCAGGTTGTGGTGGATCTCATTGCAAAACGCGGTCATGGCCTGCCGCTGCTCCGGGCTGTCCAGCGAGATGACGGTCTGCTCCATCACGTCGGTATACTCCGTGCCGTCCTCTTCAAAATACCACGTCGGGCCGGCGTAATAGATCTCTCCCTTGACTTCACGATAAGGCGAAACAGACTCCGCCGCATATTCCACATACCGTCCGGAGGCGTTATGAAGGATATAATACCCCGTGGGCTCGCACTCGATCAGCGTATATTCGTTCCCGGCGAAATCCTGCAGCCTGCGGATCGCGGAGATCCGGATCTTTGCGTCTTCGGACCGGATCAGGCTCTCTGTAAGAAGGGCGATCTTTTCGGCGCGCAGGGTGTCCTTCAGGTCGCTTTTGAAAGCCGGAGCGGGCTCGCGGCCGATCCCCGCGGCAAATACCGGCTGGCACATGGTCAGCAGCGTGGCTGCCAGAAGGATCAGGCAAATGAGGCGTTTTTTCATGGTCGTACTGTCCTTTCTTTTGATGAAATCAAGTGCATTTGCGCTTTGGGCACGCGTTTTCGCTTTGCGGCATTCTCCTCTCCATGTTTATTTGCTAACTATAATAATATACTCACTCACAAACGGCTCGTCAAGCTGCTTTTTCGGTATTTCGCCCTCTTCCTTTTTATTTTGTCAGGATCGCCAATTTTCTTCCCGCACGTTTCAGCGATTTGTACAAGGTTGGTTTTGCACTCTCTCCCCGCGGGCGCCGGCACCCTCCGGCAAAAAGAGAAAGGCATTGCTGCACAGCATCATTTGTGCAGCAATGCCTTTTTGATTTGGAGCTTAAATCAAATCAGACCAGCTCGATCACGGCCATTTCGGCGCCGTCGCCCCGGCGGGGGCCGATGCGGGTGATGCGGACATAGCCGCCGACACGATCCGCATACTTGGGTGCGATCTCATCGAAGACCTTCTTGACCACGTCTTCCTTGGTGATAAAGGTCATCGCGGCACGCTTGGCGTTCAGATCGCCTTTCTTGCCGAGGGTGATCATTTTTTCAGCAAGGGGACGCACTTCTTTCGCGCGGGTAACGGTGGTCTCGATCTTGCCGTTCTCCAGCAGATAGGTGACCATGGCGCGCAGCATGGCGCGGCGATGATCGGTCGGTCTGCCGAGCTTGCGAGTTCCGGGCATGTGTGTTACCTCCTATTATCGGGTTCGGTCGGGCGTGGGCGCTGCCGCGCAGCGCCGCCCAGCCTTTGATAGAGTTTGAAAATCAGTTGTCGCTCTCTTTGGACAGGGAAAGCCCCATGTCGGCCATCTTCTTGACGACCTCTTCATAAGACTTCCGGCCCAGGTTCCGGACCTTCATCATGTCTTCCTCGGTGGTGTTCACCAGGTCTGCCACTGTGTTGATGCCGGCACGTTTCAGACAGTTGAAGGAGCGCACGGAGAGATCCAGCTCTTCGATGGTCATCTCCAGAACCTTATCCTGCGGGGTCTCGTTCTTTTCCACCACGGTGGCCTTGGCGCCGATCTCGTCGGACAGATCCACAAACAGGCTCAGATGGTCTGTGAGGATCTTGGCGGCCAGGCTGATGGCGTCGCGGGCGGTGATGGTCTTGTCGGTAAAGACCTCCAGCGTCAGCTTGTCAAAGTTGGTCATGTTGCCGACGCGGGTGTTCTCCACCACATAGTTGACCTTATGGATGGGCGTATAGATCGAATCCACCGGGATCACGCCGATGACAGACTGCGCGGGCTTGTTCTTCTCGGCGGGGGTATAGCCCCGGCCGTGGTTGAAGGTCAGCTCCATGTTGAACTTGGCGTCTTCCATCAGGGTGACGATATGCAGCTCCGGATTGAGGATCTCGATCTCGCTGTCACAGCGGATATCGCCGGCGGTGACTTCACCGGCGCCCATTGCCTCGATGCTCACCGTCTTTTCGCCGGGGCTGTGCAGCTTGGCGATGATCCCTTTCACGTTCAGGACGATCTCGGTCACGTCTTCCTTGACGCCGGGCACGGTGGAAAACTCGTGCTGGACGCCTTCGATCTTGATAGACGTGGCGGCCGTTCCGGGAAGGGACGACAGCAGGATGCGGCGCAGGGAGTTGCCGAGGGTAGTGCCATAACCGATCTCAAGCGGTTCTACGACGAACTTGCCATAGGAGCCGTCTTCCAGGGCTTCGACACATTCAATACTGGGCTTTTCAATTGCGATCATTCGGTACCCTCCTATGTTAAAAGTCGCTGCTTAAGCCAATAAAAGCCAATGCTGCGAGGGATCGGTTACTTGGAGTACAACTCGACGATGAGGTGCTCCTCGATGGGCATGTCGATCTCTTCTCTCGTGGGAACAGCAAGCACCTGGCCGACCAGGGTCTCAGCGTTGAAATCCAGCCACTTGGGGACCGTGTGGAAGGAATTGCGCTCCAGATTCTGGGCGAAACGGGCGATGGAGCGGGAGCTCTCCTTCACGGCGATGACCATGCCGGGCTTGACCTGGAAGCTGGGGATGTTGACGTTCTTGCCGTCGACGGTGAAGTGACCGTGGCTGACCATCTGACGCGCCTCGCGGCGGGTAGCGGCCAGGCCCAGACGGAAGATCACGTTGTCCAGACGGCACTCCAGCTGGATGAGCAGGTTGTCGCCGGCCTTGCCGGGCATACGGACGGCCTTCTCATAATAGCCGTGGAACTGCTTCTCCAGGATGCCGTAGATGAACTTGACCTTCTGCTTTTCCTGCAGCTGGGTGCCGTACTCGGACTTTTTGCGGCGGGTACGGGTGTTCATGTTGCGGTTGGTTTCCTTCTTATAATAGCCCATCGAGGCGGGGCTGATGCCCAGCGCCTTGGCGCGCTTGGCGATGGGTTGCGTATTTTTAGCCATAACTTGTTACCTCCCTTTGTTATACGCGGCGGCGCTTCGGAGGACGGCATCCGTTGTGGGGGATGGGGGTCACGTCCTTGATGCTGACGACCTCGAGACCGGCGGCCTGCAGGGCGCGGATGGCGGCCTCACGGCCGGCGCCGGGGCCACGGACATAGACCTCGACGGTCTTCAGACCGTGCTCCATCGCAGCCTTGGAAGCGGTCTCGGCAGCGGTCTGAGCCGCAAAAGGAGTGGACTTTCTGCTGCCGCGGAAGCCCAGTCCGCCGGCGGACGCCCAGGAAATGGCGTTACCGGCCAGATCGGTGATGGTGACGATGGTGTTATTGAAGGAAGAGCGGATATGGACCTGGCCCTTTTCAATATTCTTGCGCTCGCGCCGCTTGGTGCGGACAGCGGTCTTCTTCGCCTGTGCTTTTGCCATAATGCTTCTCCCTCCTTACTTCTTCTTGTTGGCAATGGTCTTCTTGGGACCCTTGCGGGTGCGGGCGTTGGTCTTGGTGCGCTGGCCGCGGACGGGCAGCCCCTTGCGGTGACGCAGGCCGCGGTAAGAGCCGATCTCCACCAGACGCTTGATGTTCAGGGCCACGTCGCGGCGCAGGTCGCCCTCGACCACGTATTCATGCTCGATGGCTTCGCGGAGCTTGGCGGCTTCGTCCTCGGTCAGGTCCTTGACGCGAGTATCGGGATTGATCCCGGTCTTTTTCAGGATATCGTTGCTGAGTTTGCGGCCGATCCCGTAGATATAGGTCAGGCCGATTTCCACGCGCTTTTCGCGGGGAAGGTCAACACCGGCAATACGAGCCATTTAATTTACCTCCTGTGTTCTTTTAGCCCTGCTTCTGCTTATGCTTGGGATTCTCACAGATGACCATGACGCGGCCTTTTCTGCGGATGATCTTGCACTTTTCGCAGATGGGTTTGACGGACGGTTTTACTTTCATGGTAAAGTTCCTCCTACTTTTCTGCTTTCGCTGTTACTTGGAGCGCCAGGTGATCCTGCCTCGTTCCAGATCGTAAGGCGACATCTGAACGGTCACCTTGTCACCGGGCAGGATTTTGATGAAATTCATGCGAAGCTTGCCGGAGATATGCGCGTTGATCACATGTCCCCCCATGATCTCCACCTTAAACATCGCATTGGGCAGCGCCTCTATAACGGTACCTTCTACTTCGATCATGTCTTCTTTCGCCATACAATTGCCTCCTCGGTTTATGCATGCCTGCCGTCTTTGTCGGCGGTCAGGATGATCGGCTCATCTTTTGTGATGAGGATGGTATTTTCGTAATGCGCCGACAGACTTCCGTCCGCCGTCTTGACTGTCCAGCCGTCAGGCAGGGTCTTGACCTGCCAGGTTCCCATACAGACCATCGGCTCGACGGCGATGGTCATCCCCGCCACCAGGCGCGGACCGTGACCGGCCCTGCCGGGCGCCAGGAAGTTGGGCACCTCCGGCTCTTCGTGCAGCTCGCTTCCCACGCCATGACCGACGTAGTCGCGGACCTGGAAGAACCCGTTTGCGACGGTGTAGTCCTCCACGGCCTTGGAAATATCGGAGATCCTGTAGCCCTCACGAGCATACTTGATGCCCTCATAGAAGCTCTGCCGGGTCACCTGGATGAGCTTTTCCGCGCTTTCCGGAATGGCTCCTGCAGCATAAGTAGCCGCGCAGTCGCCATGGTAGCCCATGTAAAGCGCACCCACGTCGATCTTGACGATGTCGCCTTCTTTGATCTTCCTGCTGCTTGGAATGCCGTGAATGACCTCGTCGTTCACAGAGCAGCAGATGGATCCGGGGAATCCGCCGTAACCAAGGAACGATGGCTTCGCGCCATAGCCCGTGATCACTTTTTTGGCCACATGGTCAAGCTCTCGGGTGGTGATGCCCGGCGCGACCAGCTCGCCGCAGGCGCGCCGCGCCAGCTCTGCGATCTGACCCGCCTCCGCCATGAGTTTTACCTCATGGGGCGATTTGATCTTTATCATAGCCCTTCCTCCATCGCCTGGAAGATCCGCTCCCGGATCTCCTCGACGCTGCCGATGCCGGAGACCTCCCGCAGCTTGTTCTGCCGGGCGTAATGCTCCTTCACCGGCTCGGTCTGGGCGTGATAAACCTCAAGGCGCTGCAGCACCACGGCAGGCGCGTCGTCCTTCCGGATGCCCAGCGTTTCCCCGCATTTGTCGCAGATCCCCTCCACGCGCGGGGGGTTGCCGACGACGTGATAGGTGCTTCCGCAGCGGGGGCAGGTGCGGCGGCCGGCCATGCGGTGAACGATGGCCTCGTCCGGCACCTCGATGGACAGGGCGAGCTCCGGCGCGGCAAAGGCGTCAAGCGCTTCGGCCTGGGCGACCGTGCGGGGGAAGCCGTCGAAGATGGCGCCGCTTGCACAGTCGGGGCTTTGCAGCTTTTCCTTTACCAGCCCGATGATCAGCTCGTCGGGCACCAGATTGCCGCCGTCCATATATTGTTTGGCCTTCTGCCCGAGCTCAGTTTCCCGGGCGATGGCCTCGCGCAGAAGGTTCCCCGTAGAGATCACGGGGACCTTCAGCGCGGCTTTGATGAAATCTGCTTGCGTGCCTTTCCCTGCTCCGGGGGCACCCAATAAAACCAGCTTCATGCGCGGCCGACCCTTCTCTTACTCCAGGAAGCCCTTGTAATGACGCATCATCATCTCGGACTCGATGGCGCGGATGGTCTCAAGCACCACGCCCACCATAATCATGGTGGAGGTGCCGCCGATGGCCAGGCCCATCAGGCCGGGCACGTTGGAAAGGATCAGCGGCAGGCCGGCGATGATGGCCAGGAAGATGGCGCCCATCATGGTGATCTTGTTGAGCACCTTGGCGATGAAGTCGGAGGTGGGCTTGCCGGGACGGAAGCCGGGGATGAATCCGCCGTTCTTCTTCAGGTTGTTGGCCACCTCGATGGGATTGAACTGGATGGCGGAGTAGAAGTACGCAAAGGCGAAGATCAGCAGGACGTAAACGATGATATAGATCACCGAGCCCTGGGTGAACCAGCCGCCCTCGCCCACCATCTTGTTGGTCTGGGCGTTTCCGAAGAAGCCCACCAGCGTCGCAGGGACGCCGCAGATGGTAGAAGCGAAAATGACGGGCATAACGCCGGCCATATTGACCTTCATGGGCAGGTTGCTGCTCTGACCGCCGTACTGCTTCCGGCCCACCACGCGCTTGGCGTACTGGACGGGGATGCGGCGCTCGCCCTCGGTGATATAGATGATGAAGGCGATGATGAACACGCAGACGATCAGAACGATGATGGCCGCCCACCAGGGCATGGAGATGACCTTCATCAGCGCGCCGTAGCCCTGAGAAACGATACCGGCAAGCAGGATCACGGAGATGCCGTTGCCGATGCCCTTCTCGGTGATCTGGTCGCCCAGCCACACAACGAACATGGCGCCCGCCACAAAGGTGGTGATGATGACGATGGCCGCCCAGACGTCGCTGCGGGTGAGCACGCCCATGGAGCGGATCATGATATAATAGCCCGTCGCCATAAGGATGGCCAGCACCAGCGTGCCGTAACGGGTGATGCGCTGGAGCTTTTTCTTGCCCTCTTCGCCCTCATCCTTGGCCATGCGCTCCAGAGCCGGGATGGCCACCTGAAGCAGCTGGACAATAATGGAGCTGTTGATGTAGGGGTAGATGCTCAGCGCGAAGATCGAGGCAGTCGCCAGACCGCCGCCGGACAGCACGTTGAAATATCCCAACAGGTTGCTGCTGTTCTGCGCGGAAAACGCGGCAGCCAGCGCGGCGGTATCCACAAAGGGGACGTAGATGGCATGACCGAAACGGAACACGACAATGGCGAAGAGCACGAAGAGCAGCTTTTTCCGCAAATCGGGGATCTTCCATGCGTTTCTGACAGTTTCAATCACTTAGATCACCTCCGCCTTTCCTCCTGCGGCTTCGATCTTTTCTTTGGCGGCGGCGGTGATGCCGGCGGCCTTGACCGTCAGCTTCTTCTGCAGCTCGCCGTTGCCCAGGATGCGGATGCCGTCGTATTTCTTCTCCACCATGCCGCGTGCCAGCAGGGTCTCGAAGGAAACTTCGGCGCCGTCTTCCAGGCAGTTCAGGGCGCTGACGTTCAGCGCAGCGTAATTCTTGGCAAACACGTTGTGGAATCCGCGCTTGGGCAGACGGCGGGTCAGAGGCATCTGGCCGCCCTCGAAGCCGGG
Source organism: Clostridia bacterium (assembly GCA_017394205.1). Lineage (GTDB taxonomy): Bacteria > Bacillota > Clostridia > Oscillospirales > Butyricicoccaceae > UBA4644. The sequence continues at coordinate 28,020 of JAFOPS010000065.1, forward strand.
GCGGACGCCGCCGCCGGAGCGGGCCCACTGGCCCTTGTGGCCACGGCCGGCAGTCTTGCCGTTGCCGGTGCCGATTCCGCGGCCCTTGCGCTTGCCGACTGTGGTGCTACCGGGAGCGGGCTGTAATTCATGCAGTTTCATATCCGGTAACCTCCTTAGTTCATTTCTTCCACGCGGATCAGATAGCTGATCTGGGTGATCTTGCCGCGGGTGCACTCGTTATCGGGCTGAACGGTGGTGTCGCCGATCTTGGTCAGGCCCAGAGATTCCGCCGTGGCGATATGCTTCTTGAAGCGGCCGTTCAGGCTCTTCACCAGGGTGATTTTATAAGTCTTCATGGTGTGTCCTCCTTACAGCTCGCTGGCGTCCTTGCCGCGGACCACAGCAACCTGCTGGGCGTCGCGCAGAGACTTCAGACCCTCCATCGTGGCGGCGACCACGTTCTGGGGGTTATTGGAACGCAGGCACTTGGTACGGATGTCGCGGATGCCGGCCATTTCCACCACCGCACGGACAGAGCCGCCGGCGATCACGCCGGTACCGGGGGCAGCGGGCTTGAGCAGCACGCGGCCGGCGCCGAACTTGCCGATGACCTCGTGGGGAATGGTGGTGCCGGTCAGCGAGATCTTGACCAGGTTCTTCTTGGCATCTTCGATGCCCTTGCGGATGGCGTCGGGGACTTCAGAGGACTTGCCCAGGCCGAACCCGACGATGCCGTCGCCGTTGCCAACCACCACGAGCGCGGAGAATTTCATGATGCGGCCGCCCTTGACCGTCTTGCTGACACGGTTGAGGGAAACGACCTTCTCGCTCAGCTCCAGGGTGCTGGCGTCGATCAATTTAGCCATAGTGTATGTCCTCCCTTAAAACTTCAGTCCGCCTTCGCGGGCGGCTTCGGCCAGAGCCTGCACGCGGCCGTGATAGAGATAGCCGCCGCGGTCAAAGACCACTTCTTCGATGCCCTTGGCTTTCGCCCGCTCCGCGATCAGCTCGCCAACCTTCTTGGCAGCCTCAATGTTGCCGCCGTACATGCCGAAATCCTTCTCGTTGGAGCCGGCAGCGGCCAGGGTGACGCCGTTGACGTCATCGATGACCTGGGCGTAGATGTTCTTGGCGCTGCGGAACACGTCCAGACGGGGGCGCTCCGGGGTGCCGGAAATGTGGGCGCGCACTCTCTTGTGGCGCTTAAGACGCTGGGCGTTGGAATCAAACTGCTTAACCATCTAAGTGCACCTCCCTTATTTCTTCTTGGCGCCGGTCTTGCCCTCTTTATGACGGACAAACTCGCCGGCATAGCGGATGCCCTTGCCCTTGTAGGGCTCGGGGGGACGCTTCTCGCGGACCTCGGCCGCAAACTGGCCGACGCTCTGCTTGTCGATGCCCTGAACGACGATCTTGTTGGGGGCGGGGACTTCGACGGTGACGCCGTTCTTCTCGGGCATGATCACCGGATGAGAATAACCGATGTTCATGACCAGATTCGTGCCGTCCTTGGAAACACGATAGCCGACGCCGTTGACTTCCAGCTCCTTCTTGTAGCCCTCGGTAACACCCACCACCATGTTGTGGATCAGGGTGCGGGTCAGGCCGTGAAGGGACTTGTGCATCTTATCTTCGGAGGGGCGCTTGACGTGGATGACGTTGCCCTCCTGCTCGATGATCATGTCGGGATGCATGGTCTGGGTGATCTCACCCTTGGGGCCTTTTACGGTCACCTGGTTGGCGTTGACCTTGACTTCGACGCCGGCAGGGACGGTAATCGGCATTCTTCCGATTCGAGACATTGCTTGTTACCTCCTTACCAAACAAAAGCCAGAACTTCGCCGCCGACGTGCATTTCGCGGGCCTTCTTATCGGTCATGATGCCCTTGCTGGTGGAGACGATGGCAATGCCCAGGCCCTTCAGGACGCGGGGCAGCTCGTCGGCGCCGGCATAGACGCGCAGACCGGGCTTGGAAACGCGGCGCAGGCCGGTGATGGCCTTTTCTTTGTTGGCGTTGTACTTCAGGGTGATGCGGATGGTGCCCTGGACGCCTTCGTCGATCATGTCATAGGCCTTGATGTAGCCTTCCTCCAGCAGGATCTGGGCGATGGCCTTTTTCATGCCGGAAGCGGGAACGTCCACCGTTGCGTGACGGGCGGTCCCCGCGTTGCGGATACGGGTGAGCATATCCGCGATGGGGTCGGTGATGTGCATAAGTTTTCCTCCTTTTAGAAGTTAGAGAGCGGCTTTGATTTGCGGTCTTTCCACGCCGGGAAACGGCCCGTCGGCGCCCCGATTGGCCGGCTGCCGGCGTCTGATTCTGCCGCAGCCCTCTCCACTATTCTTGAGCCGCGCCTGCGGCCGGGGTACGATATCGGTGGGGGAGCGGAGCTCCCTCCATGTGGGATTCCTGTGAAAAATCGTTGTCAGGCAAGGATTTGGCGGGGTGGCAGTACTGAAAGTACGGCGCCCCGACAAATCAGAAGCATGGCAAGGATTTTACCAGGAAGCCTTGCGGACGCCGGGGATCTCGCCCTTGTACGCCAGCTCGCGGAAGCAGATACGGCAAATGCCGAAATCGCGCAGATAGGCGTGGGGGCGGCCGCAGATCTTGCAGCGGTTGTAATTGCGGGTGGCGTACTTGCCGCCGCGCTGCTGCTTCAGGATCATAGATTTTTTAGCCATTGTGTTTCCTCCCCTTACTTAGAGAACGGAGCGCCCAGCAGCGTCAGCAGCTCGCGGGCTTCTTCGTCGGTGTTGGCGGTGGTGGTAAAGACGATGTCCATACCGCGGATCTTGTCGATCTTATCGTACTCGATCTCGGGGAAGATCAGCTGCTCCTTGACGCCCATGGCATAGTTGCCGCGGCCGTCGAAGCCGTTGGGATTGATGCCGCGGAAGTCGCGGACGCGGGGCAGTGCCACAGAGAACAGACGGTCCAGGAACTCCCACATGCGGTCGCCGCGCAGGGTGACCTTGGCGCCGATGTTCATGCCTTCACGCAGCTTGAAGTTGGCCACGCTCTTCTTCGCCTTGGTGATCACGGGCTTCTGACCGGTGATCTTGGTCAGGTCGGCGACCACGGCGTCCAGCACCTTGCTGTTGTCGCGGGCTTCGCCGCAGCCGATGTTCACGGTGATCTTGTTCAGCTTGGGGATCTGCATCACGCTCTTGTACTCGAACTTCTTCATCAGAGCGGGAGCGACTTCCTCGGTGTATTTGGTCTTCAGGCGGGGAGTGTAACCTTCCGGCTTGACGGGGCCTTCCATTTTCTTTTCCTTAGCCATGTTTTACTCCTCCTCGTCCTTAGATTTCCGCGCCGCACTTCTTGCAGACGGTGATCTTTTTGCCGTCGGCAATCTTGTGGGCCGGTCTGGTGGGCTTGCCACACTTGGGGCACACGCGCATGACTTTGCAGGCGCGGATGGGGGTCTCTCTTTCAACGATGCCGCCGGTCTCGCCCTGTCTGCGGGGCTTCTGATGATGGGCGGTAACGGCGACGCCCTCCACGAGGACGGTGCCCTTCTTGGGAGAGGCAGAGATGATCTTGCCCTGCTTGCCCTTATCCTTGCCGGAAAGTACCACTACGGTGTCGCCGGTCTTCACATGCAATGTGTTCATAAGTCAGCGTCCTCCTTACAGTACTTCGGGAGCCAGGGAGAGGATCTTGGTGTAATCTCTCTCGCGGAGCTCACGGGCAACCGGTCCAAAGATACGGGTGCCCTGGGGGGTCTTGTCATCCTTGATGATGACGGCGGCGTTCTCGTCGAAGCGGACGTAGCTGCCGTCGTTGCGGCGCAGGCCCTTGCGGGTGCGCACGATCACGGCCTTGACAACGTCGCCCTTCTTGACCTGGCCGCCGGGAGCAGCCTTGCGGACAGAAGCGACGATGACGTCGCCGATGTTGCCGTATCTGCGGACGGAACCGCCCAGAACACGGATGCACTTGAGTTCTTTCGCGCCGGTGTTGTCAGCAACGCGCAGATAAGTTTCAGCTTGTACCATGACGATCCCTCCTTACTTCGCTTTTTCGATGATCTCGACCACGCGCCATCTCTTGTCCTTGGACAGGGGGCGGGTCTCCATCACGCGGACCTTGTCGCCGATGCCGCACTCGTTGTTCTCGTCGTGGGCCTTCAGCTTATAGGTTCTTTTCTGGATCTTCTTATAAAGGGGATGCTGCACACGGTCCTCGATGGCGACCACGACGGTCTTATCCATCTTGTCAGAGACGACCATGCCGATCCTTTGCTTGCGGAAAGCTCTTTCACTCATTGTTCAGTTCCTCCTTACCGCTTACTTGGCGGCGAGCTCAAGCTCGCGCAGCACGGTCTTGACTCTGGCGATGTCGTGCTTGACTTCGGCGATCTTACCGGGATTGTCCAGCTGGTTGGTAGCGTGCTGAAGACGCAGATTGAACAGGTCCTTCTTCAGTTCCACCAGCTTGGCGTTGAGCTGATCCGCGGACATCTCACGAACTTCCTTGATCTTCATTACGCTTCACCACCATTCTCAGTAACAGTGTCCTCGCGCTTCACAATCTTGCACTTGACGGGCAGCTTGTAGCTGGCGAGGCGCAGAGCCTCTCTCGCGGCTTCCTCGGGAACGCCGGCGATCTCGAACATGACGCGGCCGGGCTTGACCACGGCCACCCAATACTCGGGAGAGCCTTTACCGGAACCCATGCGGGTCTCGGCGGGCTTTTCGGTAACGGGCTTGTCGGGGAAGATCTTGATCCAGACCTGACCGCCGCGCTTGGTGTAGCGGGTCATGGCGACACGGGCCGCCTCGATCTGGTTGCTGGTGATCCACGCGGGCTCGGTGGCCATCAGGCCGTACTCACCGTAAGTCACCACATTGCCGCGGGTGGCTTTGCCCTTCATGCGGCCGCGATGAACTCTGCGGTATTTGACTCTCTTAGGCATTAACATTATTCTGCTCCTCCTTCCGTCTTGGGAGCAGCGGGCGCCTGGGCGGGACGCTGCTGATAGGGACGGCCGCCCTGTTGTCCGTTGCGGGGAGCGCCGGAATAGGGCCTGCGGTCGCCGAAGCGATTGTTGTTGTTGCGGCGGTCGCCGCGGTCGCCATCCCGACGGGGACGACGGTCGCCGTCACGACGGTCGCGGCGGTCGCGGCGGGGCGCTTCCACGGGCGTGGTGCGGGGGCCGCCGGTGAGGACTTCGCCCTTGTACAGCCAGACCTTGCAGCCGATGCGGCCGTAGGTGGTCTTAGCCTCGGCAAAGCCGTAGTCGATGTCGGCGCGGAGGGTCTGCAGGGGGATGGTGCCCTCGTGATAATGCTCGACGCCGGCGATCTCGCGGCCGCCCAGACGACCGGAGCAGCAGCACTTGATGCCCTTGGCGCCCAGCTTCATGGCGCGCTGCATGGCCATCTTCATGGCGCGGCGGTGAGAGATGCGCTTTTCGATCTGCGCGGCGATGTTCTCAGCCACCAGCTGCGCGTTCAGATCGGGGGAGCGGACTTCCACGATGGAGATGGCCGCGGGCTTGCCGATCATCTTGGAAACGGTCTCCTGCAGCTTCTCGATCTCGGCGCCGCCCTTGCCCACGATCATGCCGGGCTTGGCGCAGTGGATAAAGATGCGGACCTTGGCGTTGTCGCGCTCGATCTCGATCTTGGGGATGCCTGCCTGATACAGGTTCTTCTTCAGATATTCGCGGATCTTGTGATCCTCCACCAACAGGTCGCCGACGAGCTGGTCCTTGGCAAACCAACGGGAGTCCCAACCGTTGATGACGCCCACGCGAAGGCCGTGGGGATTAACTTTCTGTCCCATAGTTTCCCTCCTGACTTATTCTTTCTCGGCGAGAACCATGTTGATGTGGCAGGTTCTCTTCTTGATGCCGGCGGCGCCGCCGCGGGCACGGGGCATCATTCTCTTGAGGATGGGGCCGGGGCAGCACCAGACCTTGGCGACGTAGAGCTTCTCGGGATCCATCTCCAGATTGTTTTCCGCGTTGGCGGCGCAGCTCTTCAGCAGCTTCATCAGCGGCTCGCTGGCGGCCTTGCGGGTGTTCATCAGAATGGCGGCGGCAGCGGAAACGTCCTTGCCGCGGATCAGATCACAGACGATCTGGACTTTGCGGGGAGACATACGAACAAACTTGACAGATGCTTTCGCTTCCATATTTCGTCTCCTCCCTTACTTCGTGGTCTTGCTGCCGGCGTGACCCCGGAAGGTACGCGTGGGAGCAAACTCGCCCAGCTTGTGTCCGACCATATCCTCGGTGATGTAGACGGGGATATGCTTTCTGCCGTCGTGAACGGCAATGGTATGACCCACGAACTCCGGGAAAATGGTGGAGGCGCGGGACCAGGTCTTCAGGACCTTCTTTTCACCAGTCTCGTTGAGCTGGTGGACCCTCTTCAGCAGCTCGGGAGCCACAAAGGGGCCCTTTTTCACACTTCTGCCCATAATATTGTGCTCCTTTCAATTATTTACCGTTGCGACGCTTGACGATCTGCTTGTCGGTGCGGTGATTCTTCTTGCGGGTCTTGTAACCCAGCGCGGGCTTGCCCCAGGGGGTAACAGGGCCGGGACGGCCGATGGGGGATTTGCCCTCGCCGCCGCCGTGGGGGTGGTCCACCGGGTTCATGACGGAACCGCGGACGGTGGGACGGACGCCCAGGTGACGGGTCTTGCCGGCCTTGCCCAGGTTCTGGTTTTCCTGATCGATGTTGCCCACCTGACCGATGGTGGCGCGGCAGCCCATCTTGATGTAGCGGACCTCGCCGGAGGGCAGACGCACCTGCGCGGAAGCGCCTTCCTTGGCCATCAGCTGAGCGGCGCCGCCCGCAGAGCGGACCAGCTGGCCGCCGCGGCCGGGGATGAGCTCGATGTTGTGGATCATGGTGCCCAGGGGGATGTTGGCGATGGGCAGGCAGTTGCCGGGCTTGATGTCGGCGCCCTCGCCGGAGAGGATGACGTCGCCCACCTTCAGGCCCAGAGGAGCCAGGATGTAGCGCTTCTCGCCATCTTCATACTGCACCAGCGCGATGTGCGCGGTACGGTTGGGATCGTACTCCAGCGTCAGGACGGTAGCGGGCATATCCACTTTGTCGCGCTTGAAGTCGATCACGCGGTATTTCTGCTTGTTGCCGCCGCCGTGATGACGGACGGTGATGCGGCCGTAGCTGTTGCGGCCGGCGGTCTTCTTGAGAGGCTCCAGAAGGCTCTTCTCAGGCTTGACCTTGCTCAGTCCACGGTAGTCGGTCACCGTCATGTTGCGGCGGGACGGCGTCGTGGGCTTAAAGCTTTTGATCGCCATAGGTGTATTCACTCCTTAATTTTGTTTCGTTTTGCGCCGCCTTGGGCGGCATACGTTCGGCAGCGCCTGGCGCTGCGCGATCCGAAGCGGGGTTTTCCCGCTCTCGCCTTGGGAAGATGTCGATTAGACCATGCCCTCGAACATTTCGATGGTCTTGGAATCCTCCGTCAGACGGATGATCGCTTTCTTGCGGTCGGGCTTGCGTCCCATCTTGCCGGTGCGGCCGCGGACGGCCTTGCCGCTGACGTTGATGGTGTTGACGCTCAGGACCTTCACGCCGAAGATCTCTTCGATCGCCTTGCGGATCTCCACCTTGTTGGCGTCGGTGGCGACTTCAAAGACGTACTTCTTGTCGCCGACAGCTTCCATGGATTTCTCGGTGATCACCGGGCGGATAATGATGTCGTAAGCGGTTTTCATTTGGCATATACCTCCTGCAGCTTTTCCACAGCCGCCTTGTCCACGATGAACTTGTCGGCCTTCAGGATGTCGTAAACGCAGATGATGCCGGAGAAGGTGGTCTTGACGCCGGGGATGTTGCGGGCGGAGAGGACGATGTTCTTCTCCACGTCGTTGGTCATGACCAGAGCCTTGCCCTCGGCGCCTACGGCCTTGAGGAAGCTGACCATGCTGCGGGTCTTGATCTCGGGCAGGGTGATGTTGTCCACCACCACCATCTGGCCGGCGGCCAGCTTGGCGCTCAGCGCGCTGCGGATGGCCAGCTGCTTGGCCTTCTTGTTGAGGCGGTAGCTGTAATCACGGGGCTTGGGGCCCAGCGCGATGCCGCCGTGCGTCCACTGGGGGGCGCGGGTGCTGCCCTGGCGGGCCATACCGGAGCCCTTCTGGCGACGGGGCTTTCTGCCGCCGCCGGAAACCTCGGCGCGGGTCAGCGTGGACTGGGTGCCCTGACGCTGATTGGCCAGATAGTTCTTCACGTCGGCGTGCATGACGGCGGTGTTGGGCTCGATGCCGAACACGCTGTCATTCAGTTCGATCTCACCGACGATCTTGCCGGTCATATCTACTACGTTCGTCTTAGCCATTGTCTTTCCTCCTCCCCGTTAGCCTCTTGCAGAAGCCTTCTGCGGATTTCTGCCGGATGCCTTCTGCGGGTTCTTGCTGATGTCGGCGCCGGCCTGCTTGACCTTGATGTGCTTGACGGTGTTCTTGATGAACACGACCGAGCCCTTGGGGCCGGGGACTGCGCCGCGGATGGCGATCATGTTGGCCTCGGGATCGACCTTGACGACCTCAAGGTTCTGGACGGTGACCCGCTCGGCGCCCAGGTGACCGGCCATTTTCTTGCCGGGCATAACGCGGGAGGGGTCGGTGTTGGCGCCCATGGAACCGACGGAGCGGTGTACGGGGCCCACGCCGTGGGTGTGGCACTGGACGTGCGCGTTCCAACGCTTGACCACGCCGGCATAGCCCTTGCCCTTGCTGGTGCCGATGACGTCGATCTTGTCGCCGGCGGCAAAGACGTCGGCCTTGACGACGTCGCCCACGTTCATCTCGCTGGCCTTGTCCAGACGGAACTCTTTCAGGTACTTCTTCACGGGGACGCCGGCCTTGGCAAAGTGGCCCTTCATGGGCTTGTTGGCCTTGCGGTCCGCCAGGTCTTCAAAGCCCAGCTGGACGGAATCGTAGCCGTCGTTCTCCGCGGTCTTCTTCTGCACCACGGTGCAGGGTCCGGCCTCAACGACCGTGACGGGGATGACGTTCCCCTTTTCGTCGAAGATCTGGGTCATGCCGATCTTCTTACCGATGATTGCTTTCTGCACGTTATTTCCTCCTTGCAGTGTTAGTGGTTGGTCAGTAGTACGGAGCGGTAACGGCGCCCCGCCTTCGCTTCTCAACATAACCTGTTCCCCGAACCCGGGGGACAAGGGTGCTGACAATTAAATAATAATGTGTGCGCGGGGATCAGATCTTGATCTCGACCTCGACGCCGGCGGGAAGATCCAGGTTCGTCAGGGCGTCGACGATCTTCTGAGAGGGGTTCTTGATGTCGATCAGGCGCTTGTGGGTGCGGCGCTCGAACTGCTCGCGGCTGTCCTTGTTGACGTGGGGCGAGCGCAGGATGGTGACCACCTTTTTCTCGGTGGGCAGGGGGATGGGGCCGGAGACGACCGCGCCGGCGCGCTTGGCCGCCTCGACGATCTTCTGGGATGCCTGGTCGATGACGGTGTGGTCATACGCCTTCAGCCGGATGCGCATGTTCTGCATGTCTGCCATGGGTGATTTCTCCTTTTCATACAATGTTTTGATCTGCGCGGAAGGATCGACATTGTACGGCTTGAAAGTCTTGCCACGCCGCCGTGTGTATCGCCGTTTGGGCATAAAGGAAACCGGCGAGCTTATCGATCCGGCATGGCTGAACGGAGGTTGGTTCCCACCGGGCTTGCCGGCCCTTGGCCGGTAGTTCCGCAGCTTAAAGGGGACGCTTCCGTTTTTGCATTCCTATGGTCTTACCGCAAAGGGCAAGCTTCCGTTCAAACCCGCCTTCTGTGGCAGGACGATAGGAACGCGACTTTCGGTGCCGCCCGATTGTCGGACTTACTCCACCGAAGTTACCCGCTTTCGCGGCAATCTCCGGCTTCATCGCGGCCTGTTTTCCGCAAACAGGCATAGCTGCGCCTTTCAAGGCGCTTTATCATCATATCAGCCGGGAGGCAAAAAGTCAAGTGTTTTCAACAAAATTTTCAAAAATATTTTGTGAAAAAGCAACAAAGTTTTTCGCTCCCATATCTTGTGTTTTTCCGGCATTTTTTGCCACAAAATCTTGTGATCGCAAAATTTTTCGCGATTTTATCAAACAAATGTTTGATTTTTCGGAACAGTTGTGCTATACTGGGGTCAAATAGAATTCCATCCCCTGGAGGTGCTTATATGAACAAGCTCAGCCCCATGCGGCAGCGTATCCTGGATTACGTCACCGCCTTCACCCGGGAAAACGGCTATCCCCCCACGGTACGGGAGATCTGCGACGCCGTGGGCCTGCGCTCTCCCTCCACCGTTCACAGCCATCTCAAGATCTTGCAGGACGGCGGCTATCTGGAAAAGGGCGAGCACAAGACCCGCGCCATCTCCGTCCGCGGCGGCAGCGGGACGGCCTTCCGCTCGGTGCCCGTTTTGGGCACGGTCACGGCCGGTCTGCCCATCCTGGCGCAGGAGGACACGTTGGGCTACGTCCCCTATGACGGGCCCGAGCAGGGGGAGATGTTCGCGCTGCAGGTGCGGGGCGAAAGTATGATCGGCGCCGGCATTCTCGACGGCGACATCGTCCTGGTGCGGCGGCAGAACACCGCCATCTCCGGACAGATCGTGGTGGCCCTTTTGGGCGACGAGGCCACGGTGAAGCGTCTCCGCCTGGCCAAGGACGGCGTATGGCTCCTGCCCGAAAATCCCGCCTTCGATCCCATCGACGGCCGGGAATGCACCATCCTGGGCCTGGTGATCTCTCTTTATCGCCCCAGAGTATGAGCGATCCCGCCCTCACCCGCGGGGACGCGCCGCTCTCGGCGCTCTCCGGCGTCGGCCCGCGTCGGCAGGCCCAGCTCCAAAAGCTGGGCCTTTTTTCGGTGCGGGATCTGCTGGCCCACTTCCCCCGGGATTACGAGGATTGGAGCCGGATCACCCCCATCGCCCGGCTGGAGGATGGGGCGACGGCCTGCGTCCGGGGCACGGTGGCCCGCCCGCTGGACCTGTTTCGCAAGCCCGGGGGCAAAACCCTTTCCCGCACCGCGGTGTTCGACGACACCGGCAAACTGAGCCTCACCTTTTTTAATAATAAATATCTCCGGCTCGAGACGGGCCGGGACTATCTCTTTTTCGGGAAAACGGTATTTTACGGCGGGATGCGCACCATGGCAAACCCCGCCGTCGTCCCCGCGGGCGACGCGTCGCTTTCCGGCGCGGGGCTCAAGCCCCTGTACCGCCTCACCGAGGGGATCAGCCAGAATTATCTCCGCAAGCTGACGGGCGAAGCCCTGGCGCTCTCCGCCGGCCGGTTTCAGGAGCCGCTGCCCCCCGCGCTGACGGAGACCTATCAGCTTTGTCCGCCGGAGGAGGCCTTTTCCCTCATCCATTTTCCCGCTTCGTGGGACGACGTGCGCAAGGCGCGCCGCCGGCTGATTTTTGAAGAGCTGTTCACCTTTTGTCTGGCGGGGCAGCGTCTGCGGTCCCAGAGCGCGCGCCTGCCCGGCGCCGTTTTGGAGCGCGCCGATCCGGAGGAGTTTTTCCGCAGTCTGCCCTTTGCCCCCACAGGGGCCCAGCGGCGGGCGGTGGGGGAGTGCTTCCGGGATCTGTGCTCCGGCGTGCGCATGAACCGGCTTTTGCAGGGCGATGTGGGCTCGGGCAAAACCATGGTGGCCGCCGCCTGCGCCTGGCTTGCCTGCAAAAGCGGGAAGCAGGCGGTGATCATGGCACCCACCGAGCTTTTGGCCCGCCAGCACCACGCCTCGTTTTCCCGGTTCGCCGCTCCCTTCGGCATCCCGGTGGAGCTTCTGTGCGGCAGCACGCCCGCCTCAGAGCGCAAGCGCATCCGGGCGATGCTGGACGGCGGCGCGCCGATGATCCTCTGCGGCACCCACGCCCTCATCCAGAACGACGTGGCGCTGCCCGCCGCCGCCCTGATCGTGGTGGACGAGCAGCATCGCTTCGGCGTCCGCCAGCGGGCGGCCCTGGGAGAAAAATCCCTTTCGGCCCATCTGCTGGCCATGTCCGCCACCCCCATCCCGCGGACGCTGACGCTGATCCTTTACGGCGATCTGGAGGTTTCCCGGCTGGACGAGCTGCCCCCCGGGCGGCAGGAGATCCTCACCTATGCCGTCCCGGAGGAAAAGCGGCAGGACCTTTACGGCTTTCTGCGCAGGCAGGCGGCGGAGGGCGGGCAGATCTATATCGTCTGTCCGCTGATCGACGGAGACGAGGACGACCCCGACGAGGAAAAAAAGGCCGCCGCCACCTATGCAAAATCGCTGGCAGCGGCGCTGCCCGGCCTGCGGATCGGTCTGATGCACGGCCGCCTGAAGGCCGCCGAAAAAGAGGCGGTGATGACGGCCTTTTTGAACAGGGAGCTGGATATCCTGGTGTCCACCACCGTGATCGAGGTGGGGGTGGACGTGCCGGACGCCACGGTGATGGTGGTGGAAAACGCCGACTTCTTCGGCCTGAGCCAGCTCCACCAGCTCCGGGGCCGCGTGGGCCGCGGCAGCCGCCAGAGCTATTGCTTTTTGATGCACCGCACCCTCTCCGAGCCCGCCCGCCAGCGGCTCCGCACCCTTTGCACCCAACGGGACGGCTTCGCCATCGCCGAAGCCGACCTGCGTCTGCGGGGGCCGGGGGACTTTTTCGGCAGGCGGCAGCACGGGCTCCCCGACTTTGCCATCGCCGATCTGGCCTCCGACCTGAACGTGCTGGAGGCCGCCCGGGACAGCGCCCAGACGCTTCTCCGCGACGATCCCGGTCTGGATTCCTGCCCGCTGCTGCGGGAACGGGTGGACGCCGTGACGCAAAAGACCCTTGCTGTTTCGCTGAATTAGAAATCCCGGGCTTTTTGCCCGCGGGGAAAGGACGCTTTATGAAGATCTATCTCGTCCGTCACGGACAATCCGAAGGAAACGTGCGGAACCTGTGGTACGGCATTTCCGACCTGCCCCTCACCGGCCTGGGGCGGGAGCAGGCCGCCCAGGTGGGGGAAAAGCTGCGGGACGTGCCGCTGGCCGCCGCCTACACCAGTCCCCTTTCCCGGGCCGCCGACACCGCCCGCATCGCCCTTGCGGGGCGCGAGGTGCCGCTGACGGTGGTGCCCGACCTGCGGGAGCAGGATATGGGGCGGCTGGAATCCATGTCCGTAGCGGATATTTCGGTGTTTGATCCGGAGTATCTCCGTCGGCTGGAGAAGGATTGGGTCCACGTCTGCCCGCTGGAGGGCGAGCCCTTCGACACCGGTCTGGCGCCCCGGGTGGCCGCCGTGCTGGACGCGATCGTGAAAAGGGGCGAGGACTGCGCCGTCTTTTCTCACAACGGGCCGCTGTGCTTCGCCATGACCTATCTTCTGGGCCTGCCCATCGAGACGGCCTCCCGCTTCTATCTGCTCCACGGCTGCTTTTCCGTCATCGAGATCGGTCCCGAAATCTGGAACGAGCAGCACGCCCTGCTGCGGCATTTCAACCGTTGACGTTTCACAAAAAGAGAATATCGCCTCAAACAAACGCCCCGCGGCAGATGCCGCGGGGCCTGGTTTTTCTCATTTTTTACAGATTGACCGCCACCGGCGCGCCTGGGGCGTTGCGGCCGATGCTGGCGATGCCCATCCGGCAGGAGCGTTTGGCGGTATATCCCTCGGAAAGCAGCACCGTCTCCCCCTGCTCGTCCAGCAGGCAAAAGCCCAGCCCGCCGCCGCCGCAGCGATAGATCCGGTATTGGGCGGCGGAAGCGGCAAGGGGCTCGTCCGGCGCATGAAGACCCTCCGCCACCGGGGCGTCGGCGTTTTTCCGGACCCACTCGATGGCGGCAAGACAGTCGTCCAGCGTGAAAAACACGCGGCTGGACGCCACGTTCTGCCCGTTTCCGGCCCGCAGGCCGAATTTATATCCGCCTTTTACATGCTGTACCGTGAATCTTCCCACAGGGCAGCGCCCCCTTGTCTTCGCCGGGTTCACGACCCGATTTCAATCTTAGATATATCATGTTTTTTTAGAAAAATAAAGATTGTTTGTAAAAATTTTCAATTTGTTTTCTTTTTTCCAATTCCTGTATGCCAAAAATGGCCGGTTTTGTAAAAAACCGCCGCGCTTTCGCGCGGCGGTCCCGTTTCTGTTTTCCCGCTCAGCCGTTCCAGGCTCCGCCCACGTCGGCGCCCAGGTCGCAGGTATAGACCCAGCGGATCACGTCGCCGTCTTCCACGGGGTATTTGCTGCATCCGTAGTTGGGAAACCAGTCGTTCACGGCGTACATCCAGCCCGACTGCTCGCCGCAGTCGAACTCATACAGATTGCCGATCCCCTCGATATACACCGAGCCGTAAAGGGGCGTTTCGGCAAACTCCAGGTGGATCCGGTGCTCCCGCGTCACCCGCTTGAGCACGTCGAACACGCTGTCGCCCTCCTCCAGCTCCGCCTCGACGGGCGCCAGGATCCAGCCGTCGGCGGGCACCAGCTCGGCCTTGTCCTCGCCCAGCATATCCAGATGCTCCAGCAGGGCGGCGCAGGAGATGGAAATCGTGCATTTCCGCACCTCGGGCTGCGGGTCGGGGGCGGGAAGCGGCTCGGGCGGCGAGACCGGCACGGGCTCCGGCGCGGAATTGCCGGACGGCGCGGGGTCAGGCGCGGGAACCGGATCGGACTCGACAGGCAGCACCGGATCGGCTGCGGGGTCGGGCGCCGGGTCGGGCGCCGGGTCGGGCGCCGGGTCAGGCGCAGGGTCCGGCGCAGGGTCGGGATCGGGCGTCGGGACGGCTCCGGGCAGCGGCGCGGGCGACGGTTCGGGCGCCAGCCCCGGCTCGGGCTGCGAGAGGGTCGTCTCCGGCTCCTCCGGTTTGATCTTCCAGCCCCGCATCCCCGGGGCGCTGCCCCCGAAGTAAAAGGCCGCCGCCAGCGCCGCGAGGATCAGCGCCGCGGCAAGGATGGCTTTTCCGTGTCGTTTCATTCTTCCAGCCTCCCCGCCTGCACCAGCAGGCGATACAGCATTTCCGCCAGCTCGCCCCGCAAGATCGGGCAGGCAGGCTCCAGCGCGTCGGTCAAAACAGGCCAAAGGCCGTTTTCCAGACAAAAGGCCACGTCCTCCCGGGCCCATTTTGCCACGGAATCGCCGTCGGGGCGGGCGGAAAGAATGTCCGTCCGGGGCGGCGTCCCCTCAAAGCCCAAAATCCGCGCGGCGCGGCGCACCATCACGGCGGCCTCCTGCCGGGAGATGGTGCTTTCGGGAATGAACCGGCTGCCGCCCACGCCCTGGACGATGCCGGCGTCAAAGGCCGCCGCGATCCACGGGGTGTACCATTTGCTTCCGGGCACGTCGGAAAACGGCGTCCCGCTCGCGGGCGAACGGCCCACGCCGCGGACGATGATGGCGCAGAACTCCGCCCGGGTCATCGTTTTTTCGGGGGCAAAGGTCCCGTCGCCCATCCCGTTGACGATCCCCGCCTTCGCCAGCGCCTCCACGGCGGCGCGGCAGGGCTGCCCCTCCAGATCGGAAAACAGCGGCGCCGAGGCAGCATCAAATACGTCGGTCATCTGATACAGCGGCGTCTGGCCCCGCTCCTGCCGCAGCAGGGCGGCCAGCGCGTAAAAGGCCTGACCGGTGGCCATGCCGTCGACGGTCATGCCCGGGCCGTCCATATGGAGAAAGCCCTCGCCGGGGCGGTAATAGCGCAAAAGCCCGTCCAAAACGGTGCATCCGTTTTTCACGAAGCGTTCGTCAGAAAGGGGGATATCCAGCGTGGCCAGCGTCACCATCACCTGGGCGGTGGATTCGCAGGTGTCGTTGCCCCAGGTGGCATAGCCGCCGTCGGGCCGCTGCATGGCGGAAAGGACGGCGACGCCCCGCTCCACGGCGGCGCCCACGTCCGCCCGCTCACGATAAGGCGCCAGCGCCTGCAGCGCCATGGCCGTCATGTCGGAATCGGCGTACTCTCCCGTCTGGGCAAAGCCGCCGCCGGGCTTTTCCTTCGTCAGGATGTGGGCGATGAGCCCGTCGCGGGTGGTCCGGGTCTTGCCGGCGGGAGCGGCGGGGACGGGATAATTGCCGCAGTCCAGCGCCTTGAGCGCCCACACCGCGCCGTTGAGACCTGTGGAGACCGCCCGGTCAAAATCCCCCAGCGGGGCCGTCAGATCATAGCCCGCCACCCGGCGGGCGTCTTTTCCCAGCGCCGTGGCCGCCAGGATCACCCGGTCCTGATCGGTGATGCGGCGGGGATTGACGATCCCTTCTTTTTCGGAGACCTGCGCCTCCAGCGCGGCGTAATAGCCCTCCAGCCACCCCTCGGGGGCCGTCAGACCGCCCCGCACCATGGCGATCACCGCCCATTCGCTGCCCGCGCCGGCGGGCACAGCGCCGTAGATCGACGCCAGATCCCGCGCCGCCGACAGGGCCGCGTCGGTCTCCGCTGCGGCGGGCAGGGCGCTTATGCAGATCGTCGCCGCCAGCAGGGCGGCAAGGATCCGCGAAACGGCTTTTGTTTTCATTTGCAGCCTCCTTTTCCGTGGGTTGCCAAAAGAGCAGACGTCAGACCGGTTTTGCCCTTGTCTGACGCCTGCCCCTTGGGGAAAAATATGAGAAGTATGGAAAGCGATCTCATGCGTCGGCGGCGGGCAAAAGAAAATCGTGACAGAACTCCGTCACGACCGATCTTCTCGTTACCAAATGCCGCAGGTTCCCTGCGGCGGCTCGCGCATCGTCGACATTCTGGCTCGCACATTGGGGCGACGACGCCTGCGCCCGTCCGTCCTACCTTCCCGGTCTCCCAGTGGCCGGCTCACGCCGCGGACGAAGGGCTCCTGTGCATACAGCTACGGTTCAAGCTCCGGACTTCCACCGGATTTCCTAATTCCTGCGCCTGCCAAACGGCAGTCTTCACGCGGAACACGATACAACCTATGCAGTTGTGCAGCGGCATCCGCCGCTACTTATACAATAACGGCAACGGCCTCAATTGTCAACCCCCAATTTCCGCCGGAGCCGCCGCGAAGGCTCCGGTGTCTTTCAGGCTTCCTCCTGCGAAACCGGCGGGCGGGCGGCGATGAGCGCCAGCTTTTGCTCCCGGGACAGATGCTTGAGCTCCCATTCCCGGCGCATGGCCGCCTGCTTCGTTTCAAACGCTTCGAAATAAACAAGCTCCGCGGGCAGGCGGGCCCGGACGTATTTCGAGCCGCGGCCGCCGTTGTGGGCGCGCAGGCGGCGGCGCAGATCGACGGTGTAGCCGCCGTAAAGCGTCCCGTCGGCGCACCGCAGAAGATAGGCGTAATACAACCCTCATCCGCCTCCTTTCGCCTCATTTTAGCAAAAAATCCCCGCCGGAGCAAGGCTGTTTTGCCGCGGGCGGGCTTTTCTTTCGGCAAAAACCGTGGTATAGTAGGGAAAACACATTCGAAAAGAGGGGCTTTTATGATCCTTCAGGGCAAGCTTTATTCCCAGACGCTGGATATGGAGACCGGCGCGGTCTTCGTGGCCGCCGACGACTGCGGCGCGGTCCCGCCCCGCAAGGTGGCCTATCTGCTCCACGGGCTTCAGGGGCGGTAC
The DNA here is from genome assembly GCA_017394205.1 of Clostridia bacterium. Lineage (GTDB taxonomy): Bacteria > Bacillota > Clostridia > Oscillospirales > Butyricicoccaceae > UBA4644. Next base: position 45,531 of record JAFOPS010000065.1, read on the forward strand.
GACGATTTTCTCCACTACACCGTCCTGCCCGACCTGTGCCGGAGCTACCACTGTCTGTTCGTTTTGCCCGACGCCCAGCGGAGCTTTTACACCGACATGGCCTGCGGCAACGATTATTTCACCTATCTCACCCGGGAGCTGCCAAGGCTGGTTTCCGACCTGTTCCGGGTGTCGTCCGCGCCGGAGGACACGGTGATCCTGGGGGCCTCCATGGGCGGCTTCGGCGCGCTGAAGGCGGCGCTGACCTTCCCGGAGCGCTACGCCGCCTGCGCGGCCTTTTCTCCCTGCTGTCTCGATCTCGCCGATTATCTCCGCCCCGCCTGGCGCTCGGGGGAGGAGGGCGACGCCTTCCGCCGGATCTTCGGCGACAAGCTGGCGGCCGATTTTCTGGCGGCCTTCGGACCCGACAGCAGCCGCCTGCCGGAAAACGATCTGCTTTCGCTGGCAGGGGCGGCGGCGGGAGCGAGCGCCCGCCCCCGGATCTTCACCTGCTGGGGCAGCGAGGATATCTTCCGGGACACCAACCGCCGTTTCCCGCAGCAAATGGCGGCGCTGGGCTGGCCCGTCGAGAGCCGGGAGCTGCCGGGTCATATGCACAACTGGGTGTTTTTCAACGAGGCCCTCAAGCTGGCGCTGCCCTTCTGTCTGGGAGAAGCATGATTCCGAATTGTAATATTATAATAGAATAATACAAAAAGAAATCGCCCTGTCCGTAGTATAGGGCGATTTCTCGTTTTTCAGTTGGTTTTACAGGCCCATTTCCTGCTTGACCTCGCCGAAGCACTTGATGGCGAAGTCCAGGTCCTCCTTGGTGTGGCCCGCGGAGATCTGGGTGCGGATGCGGTCCTTGCCGCGAGGCACCACGGGATAGCAGAAGGCGATCACATAGACGCCCTTTTCCAGCATCCGGTTGGCAAACTCGTGAGCGACCTTGGGATCGTAGAGCATCACGGGGACGATGGGATGCTCGCCGGGCAGCAGGTCAAAGCCCAGCTTCTCCATGCCGGCGCGGAAATAGGCGGCGTTTTCATGCACCTTGTCCCGCAGGGCGGTGGAGTGCTCCAGCAGGTCGATGGTCTTCAGCGTGGCGGCGCAGATGGCGGGCGCCAGCGTGTTGGAGAACAGATAGGGGCGGCTCTTCTGACGGAGCAGGTCCACGATGGGCTGCCGCGCGGCGGTATAGCCGCCGGAGGCGCCGCCCATGGCCTTGCCGAAGGTGCCGGTGATGATGTCCACCCGGCCCATGACGCCGCAATATTCGCAGGTGCCCCGGCCGTGCTCGCCCATAAAGCCCACGGCGTGGCTGTCGTCCACCATGGTCAGCGCGTCGAACTCGTCGGCCAGATCGCAGATGGCCTTCATGTTGGCGATATAGCCGTCCATGGAGAAGACGCCGTCGGTGGCGATGATGATCTTTTTGCAGCCGGTGGCGCGGGCGTCCTCCAGCTGCTTCCGCAGGTCGGCCATGTCGTTGTTTTTATAGCGATAGCGCTTGGCCTTGCACAGGCGGACGCCGTCGATGATGGAGGCGTGGTTGAGCTCGTCGGAGATCACGGCGTCCTCGGCGCCCAGCAGGGTCTCAAACAGGCCGCCGTTGGCGTCGAAGCAGGAGGAGTACAGAATGGCGTCGTCGGTGCCGGCAAAGGCGGCGATGCGCTTTTCCAGCTCCTTGTGGATCTGCTGGGTGCCGCAGATAAAGCGGACGGAAGACAGGCCGAAGCCCCAGCGGTCATAGCTCTCCTTGGCGGCGGCGATCAGCTCGGGGTTGTTGGACAGGCCCAGATAGTTGTTGGCGCACATATTGACCACATGCGCCTTTTTCGTGGTGTCGATCACAGAGCGCTGGGGGGTGGTGATGACGCGTTCTTCCCGCCAGGTCCCGGCCTCGCGGATGGCGTCAAGCTCCTGTTCAAAGGCTTTCAGTGCGGTTTTCATAGCGGTTCCTCCTTATTTCGTCCAGTCGAGCACGACTTTTCCCGACTCGCCGCTGTTCATGGCGGCGAAGCCCTTTTCAAACTCGGTGTAGTGGAAGCGATGGGTGATGACGGGGGTGAGATCCAGGCCGCCCTGCACCATATAGCTCATCTTGTGCCAGTTGTCCATCTTGCGGCCGTAGATGCCCTGGAGGCACAGGCCCTTGCAGATGATGTCGTTCATGTCCACCTCGATGGGCTTGTTGCCCAGGCCCAGCAGCGAGATCTTGCCGCCGTTGCGCATCACGGAGCACATCTGGCGGAAGGCGGCGCCGCTGCCGCTCATTTCCAGACCCACGTCGAAGCCCTCCTTCAGGCCCTGCTCCTTCATCACCTGCAGCAGATCCTCGCGGCCGGTGTTCACGGCGGCGTCCACGCCCATCTTGCGGGCCAGACCCAGGCGGTAATCGTTCAGGTCGGTGATGATGACGCGGCGGGCGCCGGCGTATTTGCAGATGCCGGCGGCGATGATGCCGATGGGGCCGGCGCCGGTGATGAGCACGTCCTCGCCCACCAGATCCCACATCAGCGCGGTGTGGGTGGCGTTGCCGAAGGCGTCGAAGAAGGCCACCACGTCCTCGTCCAGGCTCTCGTCGATGGGGATGACGTTGGTCTGGGGGATGCAGAGATATTCGGCAAAGGCGCCGTCCCGGTCAACGCCCACGCTGGTGGTGTTCTTGCACCACTGGATGTTGCCGGTGTGGCAGTTGCGGCAGCGGTGGCAGGTGATATGTCCCTCGCCGGAGACCCGCTGTCCCACGGTGAGCCCCGTGACGCCCTCGCCCATTTCGGCGATCTCGCCCACGTATTCGTGGCCGATGGTCATGGGCGGATGGGTGATATGGATCCGCGCCCAGGGATCCCAGTTATAGATGTGTACGTCGGTGCCGCAGATGGCGGTCTTGTGGACCTTGATGAGCACCTCGCCGGGGCCGGGCACCGGCACGGGAACACGCCGCAGCTCCAGGCCGGGGCCGGCGGTGGGCTTTACGATGGCGTCCATGAGTCGTTCCATAAGCTGTCCTCCCATAAAAGACAAATGTATTTGATTTGTGCATAAATGTATCTCTGACAAGGACATGATACCGCGATTTTTTTCCTCTGTCAATGAAAAACAGGAAGTTTTTGCCCGCCCTTGCATCTTGCCGCCGCAGATGGTACAATCAAGGCAGAAATCCACAAGGAAAGGCGGCAGACGGCATGGAAGACAAGCAGTTCATCACCCTGGAGGTGGAGGGCGGCGCACCGCTGAAATGCGAGGTGGTGGGCGTGTTTCCCTTTGCGGGAAAGGAATACGTGGCCCTGATCCCGCCCGACCGGGGCGGCGCGGCGGAGATCTTGCGCTATGAGAGCGACGGCGTCAATTATTCCATCTATTCCATCGAGGACGACGACGAATACGACCGGGCCGCCGACGAATATCAGCGGCTGATCAACGGCGCCGACTGATCCCCGCAAGCGCGAAAACCAAAGCAAAAACCGCGGAAAACCGCGGTTTTTTTCGTTATCGAATGGGTTTCCCGTTCAAAACGGCGCGCTCCAGCCGTTCGCCCCGATAAACCAGCTTGAGAGAGAAAAAGGGCTCGTTCCGCTCCAGCAGGTCGAGAAAGATGCGGTCGCCCTCCCACATGGGCAGCGACAGCAGCCTTTCCCGGGGGATCCACTCCAGCACGCCCTCGTCGCACTCCCGCAGGGCGCCGGAAAAGCCCCCGGCGGTGAACAGGTGCATCTGTTCCGTGCCCCATTCGTCGGAAACGAAGGTCACCAGCCCGCGATAGCGGTAATCCGTCAGGGTGAGGCCGGTCTCCTCCTTCGTTTCCCGCAAGAGGCAGTCCTCGGGGCTTTCGCCCTCCTGGAACTTGCCGCCGATGCCGATCCATTTGTCCCGGTTTTCGTCGTGCTCCTTTTTCACCCGGTGGAGCATGAGATAGCACCCGTCCTTTTCGATATAGCAAAGCGTGGTCTGCTTCATAAGCTGGCTCCTTTCGGGGGGTGATCCTGTAAAAAGTGTACTCCATCCCGCCCAAAATAGCAAGCAAAACCCTCTGTGTCCGCGAAAAAGCCGCCCGTTACGGGCGGCTTAGACTGTCGAAAAACCCGCTGCGCTGGGCTTTTTCGCCAATTTGGCACCGGCCTGCGGGCCGGAGTTCGCCGCATTTTTTGCGAAAAAACGCGGCGGGTCGTGGTGTTTTTGACCATTTTCACACAGAAAACGGCCAAAA
>JAFOPS010000066.1 GCA_017394205.1 Clostridia bacterium
CAGATATCCGTTTACCAGACCTGCATCCTGCAAAACGCCGTTTTTGGCTGTTTCCGCCCAAAGCGAGGCGCTCTCGGGATCAAGCGGCGCTTTGCCAATGCTTTTCCGGCCGGGATCGCTTCCTGCAGGCTCCTGGGGAACGTCGGAAGGCGCCGTCGCAAGATTTGGAAAAAGCGCATCATCCGTCTGCTGGGGTTCAGCGGAGGAATACGCCTCCGGTGCCATCGGCGCAGCAGCGTTTTTATCTGCCGATCCCATACGCGGCATCATATGCACCGCGGCAAAGGCGATCACAGCACAAGCGGCTACTCCAGCGACGGTCTTCAAAGCCCACGAGGGAAAGCGCTTTGTTTTAGCGGAACGAGCTTCGGCAGAAGATTCCACATGCGCAAAAACATGGGAAAGAATGGCGTCGTGCAGACCGTCGGGTACCGGTTCGTCACCGAGCAGGGCCATCGCGTCCTTCATCCGTTGATACTGCGCAAGCTTTTCGCGGCAGGCGGGACAAGCCGCAAGATGCGCGGAAAGGTCGCTCGATTCGGAGGGGTCAAGCATACCGTCCAGCTGCAGTTGGATCAGAATTTCATAATCGTCACAGGTTCGCATCGCTTTTCCCCCCTTTCGCTGGATTAGACAAAGAAAGAGAAGAAATGTTCCCGGTTTGTAATAATATTTTTCGTAAATTCCCCCGGGCGCGCGCGATCCTTGATTTCACGGTTCCAAGCTCAAGGGAAAGGATCTCACCGATCTCATCATAGCTGAGTCCTTGTATGTCGCGCAGGATGATGATCCGCCGCTGCGCCTCCGGCAGGACCAGAATGGCGTCGCACAGCGTTTTCCGCAGTTGAGCCGATTCAAAAACCTTTTCCGGCGCATAGCGCTCGTCCGGAAGCGGAAGCTCGTAATCCTCATCGTTTTCGTCCTGCTGCTCCAGCGGCTGCTCGGCGCGGCGGCTTTTTTGCATAAGAAGATCTTTGCAGACATTTACGGCGATACGATAGATCCATGTGGAAAAGCTGCTCTCCTCCTGAAATCCGCTCAAAAAGCGAAACACCCGAAGAAAGACCTCCTGCGCCGCATCCTGCGCGTCGTCGCGATTGCCCAGATAGCGAAGCGCCAGCGAATAGATCCGGCTCTCGTAAAGTGAAACAAGCGACGAAAAGGCATCTTGATCGCCGGCGCGCGCACGGCGCACCAGTTCTTGTTCACCGTGCATGCTCTCACCTCTTTAATGTAAGTCCCACGGTCTCCATCTCCCCGCAAAGCGCGAGAAACTCTGATTCAGTGGTCACCTGGGCCATTTTCGCTTTGTAGGGCTTGCCACCGGAAAGATGACCTAAATACCACAGCAGATGCTTTCGAAGCTCCGGCATGGCCCGGTGCTCGGACTTGTATGCGCACGCCAGCGAAACATGGCGCTTCATCACGGAAAACAGTTCTTCCGCCGTGTGGCGCGGCTGGGCTTCTCCCCTGTCCAGCGCGATGCAATCCGCAAAAATCATGGGGAAGCCCTCCGCTCCCCTTGCGATCATGACATAATCAGCGCCGGTTTCTTGCAAAATGGCGATGCAGTCAGCGCCGCTGAGAGCGTCGCCGCTGGCAACAACGGGAACGCGCACAGCTGATTTTACAGCCGCGATCATGGATCGGTCGCTTTTTCCCGCATACATCTGCGTGCGGGTGCGGCCGTGGATACATAGGGCGTCTGCGCCTGCCTGTTCCAGCGCTTTGGCAAAATCAACGCAATTGCACTGATCCTCACGGATACCGCTGCGGAATTTCACCGTAACGGGCAGCGGAACGGCTCGCTTCATCGCATCGACGATCCGCGCTGCCAGCGCCGGGTCTGCCATCAGCGCGCTTCCGTCGCCGTTGTTGTAAACCTTCGGCACGGGGCAGCCCATATTCACGTCAATAAAATCCGGCGTGCACAACGCGGCGACGCGCCTTGCGGCTTCCGCCATCACCTCCGGCTCGTGACCGAAGAGCTGAACGCCGCACGGCCGCTTTTCGCCCGGACGGATGAGCAGATCGGCGGTCTTTCGGTCGTCGTATACCAGTGCCTTTGCGCTCACCATTTCCGTATAGGTCACAGAAGCGCCGAAATCGCCGCAGATCCGGCGAAAGGCCGCATCGGTGATTCCTGCCATGGGCGCCAAAAAGAACCGGTTTTCGGGCTTGAATCCGCAAAATAAGCTCATTTTTCGGGCTCCCATTTCATTGCAAACTCGCCCAGTACCTGTTCGGCAAGATCATTCAGATAATCCAGCGTCATGGGCTTATCAAAGTTTTTGATCCCGTGCTCCGCGGCGAGCTCCGCAGTGTAATCCTGAAGCGGGTAAACACAGTAGCCGCCCTTGTTTCGGTAGTGCGTGACGGTGGGAATGATCCCGGCGGAATCGGTGGAAAGAAGCTGATGCGTTTCGGGGTCAAAGGTCAAACGCAGATCCAGAATCCCGCCCAACATGGTTGGAAGCTTATGCTGTCCCGAAACGAAATTGCCCAGAGAATAGACGCACAGCGTGCGGTTTCCCTCTTCGCTGTCATACCATTCCACAGGCTCCAGCACATGGGGATGGGTCCCGATGATCAGATCGGCGCCGTAGTCGCAGAGCATCTGTGCCAGATCTACCTGATAGCTTGAGGCGGTAAGCTGATATTCATTGCCCCAGTGCATGGAAACGATAAGATAATCGCACAGCGGGCGGATCGCCGCCATATCCTCCGCAATCTTTACTTCATCGATCAGCGCGATCATATACGATTTGTCCTTTGGCAGAGAATAGCCGTTGAGACCGTATGTATAGGACAAAAAGCCAAACCGGATCCCCTTCTTTTCAAGAATGCAGAGCTCAGAGGCTTCTTCTTCGCTGCGGAATGCGCCGAGCACGGCTTCAAAATCCCGCTGATGGACGTTTTCCAGACAGGCCTCCAGCCCTTTTACGCCCTTGTCCAGCGAATGATTGGTGGCAAGATTGATCACATTGAAGCCGGCCTTGATCAATGCGTCTGCCGCCTCGGCGGGCGCGGCCAGATTGGGATATGCGCTGACCTCGCCGGTGAGCATGACTTCCTGGTTGATAAACGCGATGTCGCTCCCCTCGATCAGCGGCGCGACCCGCTCGTAAAGATGATAAAAGTCAAAGGTGCCGTCGGGCTGTTCGCTGTCGATAGAAAGCGTATTATGCAGCAGATTATCGCCCGCGGCGGTGATGCGGATCGTGATGGGCTCGGGCTCAGGCTCCGGAGCGGGTTCCGGATCCGGCTCTGCAACAGGCACAGGATCATCTGCCGGAACGGGTTGACCTTCTTCGGGCAGTTCCTCATCTATCACTGCGGGCTGAGTGATCTGCGGCAAAACAGGTTCGGATGCCCCGCAGGCCGTGAGCAGGATAAGCGCCAAAGCGGCGCATGTCAAGCGTAATAAGCGGTTCATTTGATCTCCTCCTGAGTTTATATCATACCAAAATTATGCGGATATGACAAGGCTTTTTGAAAACCGACCAAGGCATAATAAAAAAACGGCATGTAGCATGCCGTTTTTTTATAAGAAGATCATTTCTTTTTTCGCAGAAGATGAAAGCCTTTTTTTTCTGTCGGAGGTGCGGGCGGCGTTTCATCCGCCGCCTTCTCGTCCGGCTCGTCCGGGACGGAGGGCGTGACAGTCTCCTGTGAAAGCACGGATTCCGCGACCTGTTCGTGAGAAAAGGTCTCTTTCTTTGCGGAAAACTCCAGATTTTCGCCGGTTTCCGCAGAAAAAAGATGGATGGCGTTGCCGTGGAGACGAAGCATGGCCTGCTCCCCTTCTGACGCAACATCTACAAAATGGCCGGAATCATCCATACCGGAAACGACGACGACAACGTCCTGCCCCAATGCCTGCATATGCAGATGGATCGAGCTGCCCATCATTTCCATCACACCTCTTACCGCCGGGATACCCTCGTTTTCAAGTGTGATATGTTCGGGGCGCACGCCGAGCACCACGGCCTGCGGCTGAACATCGCAGGAAAACAACCGTTCCTGTTTTTCCTCGGAGATCTCCACCGGATATTCTCCCAGCATCACGAAAAACCGGCCGTTTTCCTTGCGGAGCTCGCCTTGGAAAAAGTTCATCTGCGGTGTGCCGATAAAGCCGCCGACAAATTGATTGGCAGGATGTGCGAAGACCTCCTGCGGTGTGCCTACCTGCTGGATAAAGCCGTCTTTCATGATGACGATCCGGTCGCCCAGCGTCATGGCCTCGGTCTGATCGTGGGTCACGTAAACAAATGTAGTGTCCAGCTTACGGCGCAGCGTCAGGATCTCGGCGCGCATCTGGTTTCTCAGCTTTGCGTCCAGATTGGACAGCGGTTCGTCCATCAAAAAGACCTGCGGCTCGCGCACGATGGCACGGCCGATGGCCACGCGCTGCCGCTGACCGCCGGAGAGCGCCTTCGGCTTACGCTTCAAGAGTTCAGTGATGGCAAGGCTCTGGGCCGCTTCTTTGACCTTTTGGTCGATGACGGATTTCGGATATTTCCGCAATCTGAGACCGTAAGCGATGTTTTCATACACCGTCATATGGGGATACAGAGCGTAATTTTGAAAAACCATGGCGATATCCCGGTCTTTTGGCGTGATATCGTTCACCAGGCGGTCGCCAATATAGATATTCCCGGTTGTGGGCGCTTCAAGGCCCGCGATCATGCGGAGCGTGGTGGATTTTCCGCAGCCGGACGGGCCGACGAAGACGACAAACTCCTTGTCGCGGATCTCAAGATTGAACGAATCGACCGCAACCACGCTTTTATCAAATACTTTGCTGACGTTTTCAAACCGTACTCCGGCCATGCTCAATCCTTCTTTCCGGCAGTGCGCTGCCATTTTTTCTCCCGTTTCGCCTCAATCCGGTTTTCCACGGCGGTCTTCGTTTTGATCCGTGCGGTATGAATCAGACGGATCGCGCCGCGGATCGCCGCAACCAAAAGACTGACAGCCGGGCAAACGGAAAACAGTACGGTAAGTACCAAGAGCAGCGCGGAATAATCTTCGGTGAGTCGGGCGGCGTTTTCCCAATAGGGGTAGACGATGCCGCTGACGCCCATGCTGCGCTTACCGAAATCTCTGACTACCTGGAGCAGGTTCGATATGGCGTAGCGGCGGCTGTTCTCTACAACGACGCCGTTCCCCACCGGGAAACTGTCCTTCAGCATATTTTTGCCGAATCCCGTGATGGGATCGGGCAGAACGATCTCATAACAGGTGATGCCTGCGGATTCCTCCAGCTCCTTCAGCGTGGAAAAAGCCAGAAACATCCCTTCCCCGTCGGTATAGGCTTCCTTGCTGTAGCGGTCGTTTTCCCGGGAAACCACGCCGGCGACATAAAAAACCTTCTCGCCGATGGTCACCGACATGCCGACAAGATCCGTGCCGCCAAACAGCTTCCATGCCAGCGACTCATCCAGGATCACCCGATCCTTCATCAGATCTGCATCGGAAAGGTAGCTGCCCGATCGAAGCGGCAGCGGATGGAACCGGAAAAAATCACCGCCCACGCCGGTCGCTTTGACCTGCGCGCTGCCCCGGTCGCCCGCAACATTCAACGTGCCCATACCGCAATACGCATCGGTAAAAAGGCTTCCGCCCTCGGGAGCCTCCATCGACGACTCCCGCAGCTTGTTGAGCAGATTATAGCGGAAGGTATAGATCGTTTCCTCCTGGATCGGTTGATCATGGGGCAAATAGCAGGCCAGCTGTGCAAAGCGCTCGCCGCTTTGTCCCGCCCAGGTTTTGGCTGCGTTGAGCGTCGGCAGCGCCGACGTCACGCCCCTGCTGAGCAGGATGCAAACCACAGCCAAACCGGCCAAAAGCAGATTCAGGCCCCAAAAGAGCCATTGTTTCCAGGAAACCTTTTTGATAATGCTCATCATGGATTCTCAACCAGATTGACCTGCATCCCGGCGTCCACAGGCTTGCTGGAGGTGGTGATGACGAAGTCGCCGTAGCTCAGGCCGCTGACGGCGCTTTGCGTATCATCCTGCGCCAGGACGTTCACATCGACGCGGGTCGCGGTATAACGGTTGCCCAGCGGCGTATTTTTGGCCGTAAGCACCAGCACGAAGCTGCCGTTGGTATCGGACCGTACGGCGCTTGTGGGGATGATGCTGTCATAATTGGCGCTCTTCTGCCCGATGGAAAGGGTCAGATTCTGTCCGGTAGACACATCGCCGCTGATATTGAAGACCAGGATCTTGCTCTTGCCCTGGCTCTGGGGATCGTTGACGATGGACGTCAGCGTCGCTTTGATCTCGGGGCCCCAGTAATAATTGACTACCTCGGCGCTGTCGCCCACTCTCACCTTCTGGGCCTGCTCGTTTGTCACGTTGATCCGGACGTTATAGCCCCGATCCACCAGTTCGATCACAGCCAGCGTTTCATTGGCGGCAGCGTCGCGGCCGGCCGTTACATTCAACGCGCTGATCACGCCGGAAACCTTTGCCGTGACCTCGCGGCCGACAGAATCGGTCTGCAGGCTGGCAACAAGTTCTTCCTGGCGGGCGATCTTCTTTCTCTGGTCCTGCAGATCCAGATTTTCGCGAGCGATGCTCTTATCGTCGTTCTTTTTTTGCTCTGCAAGGGCAAAGAGCAGATCCTCCAAAGAGGTTTTCAGCCGTTCATACTCTTCTTCGGCGGCGTCGTAATCGGCTTTCCGCTGCTGAAGGGCGTTGTCGGCGTCCTTCAACTGTGAAATAAGCTCGGCCTGTGCGGCGGCGCGGCCTTTCATGGAATCGCGCCACTGCTGGGCGCCGGTAAGATTTTGAGTCGCGGTGGCAAGCTGGCGGTTGATCTCGCGGGCCTGCAGACTTTTGTCCTTGAGCTCGTCCTCGTGCTCTTCGATGGATTTATTGAGAGCCGTGATCTGCTCCTGAACAGAGGTATTCTCAGCAATGATTTTTTGCAGCTGTTCAACTTTGACGCGGGCTGCATCAATGGCTTCCTGCGCCTTGCTGAAAAGCCGGAAGGCTTCTTTTTCTTCCTCGGTTGCGAAATAGCCCTCCTCTGTGCTGGTGCTGCTGACCAGCGCTTCCATCTGACGGATGATGTCAAGCTCGCTGACCGAACCGACAATGCTCCTCGCTTTTTCATACAGAGAATCATACGCGGCGCCGTAAGTGATACGGAGCTGACCGTATGCGACTTCGGCTTCTTTTAATTCTTTTTGAGCATCTTTGAGGCGTTCCTCCGGATTGCTGTTGCCGCGCTTCAGCGCTTCCAGCTGCTCATCCTCATCATCGATGGTCTTGGACAGCTTATCCATCTCGCTGTTGAGGGTCTTGAGCTGATCCTCCAGCGTGCCGACGCTCTCTTCATACTGTGTCACCGATTCTTCGGCCTCAGCCAGCGCGGTCTCAAGATCGGCCTGGTTGCGCTCCGCTTCGCGGATCGCTGCAGCGGACGCGGTGATCTCATCGGGAGTATAAGTGTTAGCCAGCATAGCGGCGTTGGCCTTTGCCATGGCGTCGCGGGCCTTCTGGATGTCGCGGTCCTCCCGGGCATAGTCCCGATCCGTCAGATCGAGAAGCGCGCGCTGATAGGAAAGCTGGAGCGATTCCAGCAGTTCCTGCGCTTCCTTCAGTTCCGAGCTGTCGGCGTCGGAAAGGACGAACAGGACATCCCCCGTTTCCACCTTGTCGCCCACCTTGACGTAAACGGTCTCCACCTTACGGGTCTGGTTAACGACCACCTCATAGCTGTCGCCCGCCGTTACCGACCCGGTCCCGCGGATACGGGCATTGATGCTGCCGGAGGTCACGCTCGCGGTGGCCACCTCAGGCAGAGAGTGATTCATGATGGTGCGGGAAAAGAATGTAAGCACCAGCATCACCGACAAAAAGATGATGGCAGCGTTCTTGACCCAGCCTCTTTTTTTCACCGAATTTTCTTCCATATCCGTTACCTCAACCTTTCACCGAGCCGGATTGGGCAATGCCCTCGACCAGATATTCTTCGCCATGCAAAAACAGCAGCAGCGACGGGATCATATAGATGGTCGCCACGGCAAACGCAAGCCCGATCTCCCCGGAATTGATGGTGGAAAGATACACCGAGAGCGGCTGCATTTCGGCGTCCTTCAGCAGGATCAGCGGCTGCTCCACCATGTTCCAGTAATCGATAAACACCAGGATTGCAATGGAATACAGTGCGCTGCGGCACTGGGGCAGATAGATCCTGGTAAAAATCTGCCATTCGCTTGAGCCGTCGAGCTTGGCGGCTTCGATCTGCGAAACGGGGATGCGCCGCATGAACTTGGTCAGAAGAAAGACCGAAAACGGCGCGAAAGCCCCGGGAAAGATGATAGCCCAGCGAGTGTTCAGAATCCCAAGAAAATCCGACACCAGATAATTGGGCACCAGCGTGACCTGATACGGCATCAGCATCAGGATCACGTAAAAGAAGAAGATCGAATCCCGCACCTTCCCTCTCCAGCGGCTGAAGCCGTAAGCGGCTACTGCCGCCACGCCGACCTGCAGAAGGACGATGGGCACCACCAGGATCACGGAGTTCCAGAATTTCAAAAGATACTCCGGACTTTTGATAAACGTGGTGATGTACTGGGAAAAGGTGACTTTATCCGGGATGAACTTCAGATTCACTGCTTCGGAAATATAGGTCTTCCCGTCTTTTGCGGCGGTAAAGACCGAACCGTAGTTGGAATTGATCTCCGACTGCGTCATAAAGGAGTTGGAAATGGTGAGCACCGTCGGCATCAGAAACGAGATCGCAAACAGCGCCGCAACCAGCGTCATAAACGCGCGCCGGAAAAGATGCTTTGCTCTTTTCATCCTTCCACATCCTTTCCGAAGATATCCTCAACCTTGAACAAAAGCGCGATGAGGATCACCATTACAATCGCCAGCAGGATCGCCGCCGCGGAAAGCTTCTGGAAGTTGTAAGAGAGGAACGTGTTGTTCATAAAATGCTGTAAGGTATAGAGACCCTCGTAAGGATAATCTCCTGACAGCAGATACACTTCGCGAAACACCTTGAACGAATTGATCATGGAAAGGATGGTGACAAACAGCACTGTGGGCGACAGATAGCGCAGCTTAATGTGGAAAAACTTGTGCGCTGCAGACGCGCCTTCCACGTCGGCCACCTCCAGCAGCTCCTTGGGGATATTGTTGAGCGCCGCCATGAACAGGATCATATTATAGCCAAGATTCTTCCACAAAAACAGAACCACCACAACCAACTGACAATAAGGCGATTTCAGCCAGTCGACAGCCTGAACGCCGAACAGCGCCAGAAACTGATTGAGCGTCCCCTTTGCGTGAAAGATCACCTGCCAGATCAGCACCACCGACGCCACCGGCACCATCATGGGGCTGAGGAAAAACGTGCGGAACATGCTCTTTCCCGGGATCTTCTGCTCCAGCAGAAGCGCAAGGCAAAGCGAAAGCACCACTGCCAGCGGCACCGCCACTGCGGCAAAGGTCGCCGTATTTTTGGCTGCCGTGAGGAAGGAAGAATTGTGCAGCACGTCAATGAAGTTTTTCAGAAAGACGAACTCCGGATCGTTCGGGCTGCTCACCAGCGCGTAATAAACCACGATGGCAAAGGGCGCGATAAAAAACACGGTGACGCCAAGCACGCTGGGCGCGAGAAACGCCACGCTTTGCAGAAAATCCTTCGTTTTCGGCGTGCCGAAGGAACGGCGCAAGACTGCGCCGTTCCCCCGTTTGCTTTGATTACCTCTGTTCGTTGACATAGAGCTTCACTCGGTTCTGCACCTCAGACGCAGTCTGCTCCGCACTCTTCTCCCCGTTCAGGAAAGGCGCCGCAGCATCCATAATGATATTCAGCATGTTTTCATCATAATTCTGGACCTTCGTCGTATTGTTGATCAGATCCATGATGGTCGCTTCATCCTCGTCGGTCATCGCATAGACGTTGATCTCTTCCCCGTTTTCATTGTAGTAGGTGTACTTGGGATAGCGCTCAACGGTGCCGTCCTCATTCGTCCACGTATCCTCACGCTTTGCCTCATCGATCAGCTTCTGGAAGTTGGCCTTGTTGATGGAGAACTGCCATACGTCGTCTCTGGGCAGAAGCAGTTTGCGGATGAACTGCCAGGCCGCGTCTTTGCTCTTGCACTTGGAGGACATGGCCAGGCCGTTGTTCACACTGAAGAGATTGCCCTGCCGGTCTGCCGTGGGATATCCCACATAAACGAGATCGTCGCCGAAGGTTGACTTCTGGTAGAAGTAATCC
>JAFOPS010000067.1 GCA_017394205.1 Clostridia bacterium
ACCCGACAGGACATCATCGATTATGCCGCCGGTTTCCTCGGCTGCAAATATGTTTACGGCGGGACAAGCCCCAGCGGTTTTGATTGCTCCGGCTTTACGCAGTATGTGTTCGCCCATTTCGGCGTTTCCCTTTCCCACTCCTCTGCCACGCAGTACACCAATTCTGTCCGCATCAAAAAGTCTGAGCTGCTGCCCGGCGACCTGATCTTCTTCTCTCAGACCAGCGGCAGCACCAAGGTGGGTCATGTGGGCATCTATGTGGGCGATGGACAGTTCATCCACGCGGCTTCTCCCGGAAAGGGCGTTCGTTACGACGATCTGGAAGGCACCTACTATGTCAATCACTACATCGGCTGCGGCCGTGTTCTCAGCGACTGATCCAAATCAAAATCAAAGCTCCCTGCCGATATCGGCAGGGAGCTTTTTTACAGTCTTCGAAAAGAAACGTCTATGGGCTGATTCTCTCGAAGCGTGATCACCGCATAGCGTTCTTCCCCATAACCCATGCTTCCGGGACAAAGATAGTCGCAGCCCCCGTCGTTTTGCCAATCGGGGTGGTGTGTGTGTCCGTAAAGTACCAGATCCGTGGGATGTTCTTCCACATAACGCTCCAGCCCGTAGAGTCCGGATTTTGCACCATAGAGATGACCATGCGTCAAAAATATCTTCTTTCCGCAAAGCTCGATCCGCTCTGAGGCCGGCCAGGCAGACGCAAGATCACAGTTACCGCACACTGCCAAAAACATGATCTCCCGCGGGACGGTGATCCATTTCCAGTCGCGCTCGCCGTCGCCCAGAAAAAACAGCACCTCCGGTCTCTCGCGATCAAGCATTTCCTGAAGCGCTTTCGCATTTCCGTGCGAATCCGCACACACGCAAATTTTCATAGAGTTCTTCCTTTCGGTGGCACTTTCGCGCCATCACGTCATATATTGGAATAACACAAGCTAAGGAGGAATCATTATGTCCGGAGAAATCGAGAACACCGCGCGCTCCATGATGTCGTCGCCGCAGGGGCTGAAGATCATAAAAGGGCTGGATCATTACAACGCAGCCATGAATACGCCTGCAGGCCGCCAGCTCATCGACATGATCGCCGGAAGCGGCAGCGACGCGCTGAAAGCGGCTGCCCGGGCGGCGCAAAACGCATCCCGCGACCCCGGCCGCGCCCTGCTGCAAAATCTGCTCAGTTCGAAGGACGGCACCGCCATGGCCGCCAAGGTCATCGAAGTGCTCGGGATCTGACCTGCTATGGCTGACCTGGATGAGCGGTTGAATCGTCTGGTCGCAGATCAGGACAGCATGAAAAAGGTCGTTGAAACCGCGAAAGCCATTCTGGCCCAACGGAATGGTCCTGATCCGGGCTCAGCCGAGACTTCCGATACAAGTCCCACACCGAAGGAACCGCCCTCCGCCGGATCGCCGGAAGCCGGCTCGGCAGCTTCTCTCGCAGCACTTTTGCAGCAGCTGACCGAGCAGAAGGGCCCTGAACCGGCCAACTCAGGCACTGCGTCCGGGATGCCGCCGTCTGCACAAGGTGCAGCGATCCCTGCTCTGGCTGCAGCGCTGCCGCAATTTATGACGGCGCTTTCCGGCCAGGGAAACCTTCTCAAAAGTGAACGTGTCGATCTGCTCAACGCCATGCGTCCGTATTTGAAGGAAGAACGGGCGGGCAGCATCGACAGGGCGCTGAAAATGGCAAATGTCGCCAAGGCGGCCATGTCTGCCATGCACCTTCTGGGGAGGTGATGATGTGTACAGCCGATATATGGCGGGAAGCCTGCCGGAACAGCCGGAGGCCGACGCTCCCCCTGCGTCCGGTCAGGGCGACCCCGTGCAAGAAACGCCGCTCCCCTTCCGGGACACAGCGGAAGAGGCCGCCGAACAGTCGGATGACAGATCGGCAAAAAAGGGCGGTCTTCTGCAAAGCCTGTTCGGCGGCAATATCAAGCTGCCTGAGATGAACGCAGACACAGTCCTTCTTCTGGTGCTGGTCTACTTTTTGGTCGCGGACGAAAGCGAAAACATCAGCGATACGCTTCTGATCATCGGCGTTTTGCTGCTGCTGGGCTTTTGACCGCTATCTACCCTATTGAAAAACACCGCAGATCTGCGGTGTTTTTTTATTCGGGATGCTTTCCGTCCGGCAACAGGAAAAACCTGTCTTCCGGCGGGTCAAGCGACAGCGTGGCCAAGACGGCAGAATACGTGGCTTTTCCCTCTTTTCGGGATTCCATGGTCAGCAAAACGCCGCAATCGACAAGGATCCTCCATTCCTGTTCTTCGCCGCTCACAGGCTCACGCGACAGCACCAGCAGACAAAGCTCTCCGTCCACCTCATCCACCGAGGCCTTTACGATCTGCTCTCGCGGGATCGCCAACAGATCCTCATAGGTTGGCGCACAGGCATACAAATCAGCATCACGCGTTTTTCTTGGGAAGCGGCGATACGTTTCATCCTCTCCCCACACATAAGTCCAGCGCTCAGATAAAAGCGCATGAAATAAATCTTCTCCGCTTTCATTCACTGTTTTTGCATAAGAAAGCGTACCGTTTGCCGCGATCGTACCGGTAAAGGCAGCGGAGTCTTCTCCGTAATAATAGGTGATCACATAAACAGACTGATAACGTTCGGGCCGCTCAAGTGCTCCAATCACCGCCTGCACGTTGTCTTCATCAATGGTGACCGCCTGCACTGTTTCCCGATTTTTCTCCCGAATCAGGCCCATATCGTCGATGGCTGCCGTGCTCTGACCGGGCAGCGAGATGGTGTAATTCCCGGTATTTTTCGCCGTGAGCGACAGGAAAAAGCTGATCAAGATCCCCACTGCGATCACCGCCAACGCCGCAATAAGTGCGGCCAGGCCCCGCCGTTTCATTGGGCGTCACGCTCCCCGGCAGAAAAATCTTCGGCAGGCGTCGGCCGTTCTCCGAGATAATACAGCAGGTCGTCCGTGATTCTGCGGCAGGCAAAGCCATCGCCATAAGGGTTGACTGCGTGCGCCATGCGGTGATACCGTTCTCCGCCGGAAAGCAGGATCTCCGCCTCGGAAACGATGGTCTCCCGCTCGGTCCCGATCACCCGAACAGTGCCGGCTTCAACCGCTTCGGGCCGCTCAGTTTCCCTCCGCAGGACCAAAACCGGCTTCCCGAGCGCGGGCGCTTCTTCCTGCAGGCCGCCGGAATCCGTCATAACAAAACTCGACCGGGCCATCAGGTTGTGCATGTCGGTCACACCAATCGGATCGATGAGAAGAACGTTTTCGATCCCATCCAAAACCCGATGCGCCGTTTCCTGAACGTAGGGGCTGAGGTGCACGGGATAAACAAGCTGTGCTTCCGGATGCGAAAGGGCGATCTCCCGCAGCGCCGACATAATGCTCTCCATCGGCGCACCGTAGTTTTCCCGCCGATGCGCCGTGATCGCAATGACCTTTTTCTCATCGAACCGCAGGGTGCGCAGCGCCTCGCTTTCAAAGCGATAGTCTTTGCGCACTGTCAGCTTCAGCGCGTCGATCGCGGTGTTTCCCGTAACAAAAACAGGCGCGCCGATATTCTCTCGCCGCAGGTTGGCGGCGTTGTTTTTTGTGGGGGAAAAATGCACGTCGGCCAACACGCCAACCAGACGGCGATTGGCCTCCTCGGGATAAGGTGATTGCAGATCAAAGCTGCGCAGTCCAGCCTCCACATGACCGATAAGTATATGATTATAAAACGCCGCCAACGCCGAGGCAAAGGTCGTCGTCGTGTCGCCGTGTACCAGGACGATATCAGGCTTGACCTCGCGCAGGATCCCCTCCAGGCCCGTCATGGCCTTTGCGGTGATGGTAGAAAGCGTTTGCTGCTTTTCCATGATATTCAGATCATAATCGGGATGCACGTCAAAGGCCGCCAGCATCTGATCCAGCATCTCACGATGCTGTGCCGTAACGCAGACGATGGATTCGATCTCTTCCCTGCTCTCCAGTTCCCGCACCAGAGGGCACATCTTGTTGGCCTCGGGGCGCGTTCCAAAGATGCTCATGACTTTTCTTTTCATGAGATCACTCCTTTGTCTGTTCCTCGTCGCTGCTTTGCGCTTCCTGCTGTTCCTTTTCCTTCGCCTTTTCGCAAAGCTCGTCGATCATCGCCTGTTCTTCCTTCTGATGACGCTTTTCCACCGTCATCAGCGTCATTCCCAGGAAGAAGCAGATCAAAACCGCAACTGCCAGGATGATAAGCTTTGCTTCGTTGGTCGTGGCAAGGATCACCGCCGTCAGCCCCATCACGGCGCTGAAGGCATACAAAATAGCGACGCTCTGCTTTTGGTCAAAGCCAAGGTCGATCAGCCGGTGGTGCACATGACCGCGGTCGGCCTGCAGCGGGCTCTGTCCATGGGCGACGCGCCGCACGATGGCAAATGCCGTATCAAAAATCGGCAGCCCCAAAACGATGAACGGCACGGCGAAGGAAATAACAGCGTAAAACTTGAACAGGCCCTGGATCGAAGTCACCGCAAGAAGATAGCCCAAAAACATGGCGCCGGTGTCGCCCATGAAGATCTTTGCGGGATTCATATTATAGGGCAAAAAGCCCAGACAGCCGCCCGCCAGCGCCGCCATCATCACGGCGATCTGCACTTCGGAATACAGCACGGCGATCACGAACATGGTCACCGTCGCGATCGTGGATACGCCGCAGGCGAGTCCGTCGAGCCCATCGATGAAATTGACCGCGTTGGTAATGCCGACGATCCAGATCACCGTAACGGGGATCGCGAAT
>JAFOPS010000068.1 GCA_017394205.1 Clostridia bacterium
AAAACATGGGCATTATCGGATACTCTCAGGGCGGTGCGGGAGCGATCTGCGCGCTGACAAATTATGAAAACGGAAAGCACTACAAGACCATTTTCACCGGAAGCGCAGCTTATCCTAAACTGGCTAAAAACATGGGTTGGGAGTATGACACGGCGAAAGTCACAGTGCCCTATTTCATGTGCGCCGGTACCGGGAAATCGGACGACTCCGGCAGCGACCCCGAGAAGAGCTTCGGCGGTGTTTCGCCCTTGTCCGCCCTTGTCGAAAATTACAGCAAGATTACCGACAGCGTCACGAAAATCCGCGGCAGAGCCGTTGGTGCGGAGCACGAGCAGATGCTCGCACGCTCGGACGGCTACATGACGGCATGGATGCTGTGGCAGCTCTGTGGAGATGAAGAGGCCGCCTCGGTCTTTGTCGGTGAGAATGCGGAGATCCTTTATAACGATAACTGGCAGGATGTGGAGAAAAACAAATGAGCAGAAAAACGGGGAAAAAGAGGCATACTTTATTGATCGTTCTCACGATCTTACTGGCTGTTCTGGTGATAACCGCTTTGATTCTTATGACGCATACGCAGATCATCGTAGGTGCGATACAAAAGCTATCGGCCGGTACGGTAAACACCATAAACTCTTATGATCCCCTCGGCGAGCCGATGGAAGGTGTCAAGGACAATGGCCAGTACATCATTACAGAGGTAAAGTATTCTGAAAACTATCCAAACAGCTTCCTGGACATCACCTACCCGGACGAGAACAGGGAAACAGCACGGCCCACACTGATCTACTTTCATGGCGGCGGATTCTTCGGCGGCAGTAAGAGTGTCGGTGATCCCCTCGCCGAAAGTGATGCGACTGCCTTACTGGACGACATCTGCGCTGAAGGATTCAATCTCGTCAATATCGATTACGTGCTGGTACCGGAATACCATTTCCCGGCTCCGCTGATTCAGGCCAACGAAGCCTTTCAGTTTTTACTTGATCACGCTGATGAATATCATCTGGACATGAATCGGGTGGTGATCATGGGCTCGTCCGCGGGGGCGATCATGACAAGTCAGTTGGGGAGTATCATTACCAATCCGGATTATGCTGAGGCCTTGGGTATTTCACCTGTGCTGAAGCCGGAACAGATCAAGGCAGTCGTGCTCGACGATGCGCCTCTCGTTTATGATCAGTTTTCTTTGGGAACCAAAGTCCTTGTTGGCAACTATGTAAAGGGATCGATCTTCCTCAGTCGTGAGGATAGGCAAAAATACAACAACATTCTATGGGTCGATTCCAATTATCCGTCAGCTTTCCTTCTGGGCAGTGAGTATTATGCGGATATGCGAGCGATGGACTCCTCATTAACCAGTGCAGGCGTGGAACACGTTTTAGTTGATCCGCTGGCCGAACGGAATCTCCAAATGCAGCATTGCTTTGTTGCTTCGGAACGTGAAAACGAGGTGGCTAAAGACGCATTTGACAGAATGATTGCATTCCTAAAAAGTAAAGTCTGATCTTTCGCCATACTGTTGATATCATTATACCAACAATCTCAAAAAATGAAATAAACCAGGAGTCATCCTCTTGACTTCTGGTTTATGAATGAGAAAACGCCCTCGATAACACAAAAAAGCAAAATATCTTTTTTGGTGCAACGTACCATTTAGAGTGGTCATAACGGATTCGAGTTATGACCACTCGTATTTTATTGTTATTTCCTTCTACTTGTGTTACAATAACAACGAAAGGAAGTTGATCATGAAAGAGAAATCTATCGACCGTTATATGAGCAAATACAGAGATATTCGCGGGACTCTCGTCAAGAAACGTAAGTGCTTGTTTGGCAGCACCATGATATTTGTCATATCTGACGGTAAAGAGACAGTACCGGTCAAAGTTGGCAAAGGTCTCGATTCCATATACCCGGTAGGATGCAAACTGACCATTGGATATATCGGCCGCAAACTGATCAATATTCGTCCGGGGATCGTTTACGATGATAAATAGATTTCCCTATGTACCCGGAGCAGGTGACCGCCTGCTCCGGCCATTTTATTGCCCTTCTTCAACCGGCCCATACTCCTCGTCGAACAGCTCACGTGCGCTTTCCGTCGGCTCGCAGGAGACGTACTCCACCGCCACGCATGAATAAGCCGCTTTCACGGATTTTGATTACATCCACCTGCTTTTTATTGTCCTTTTTTCTGGACTTAGCGTAACGTTTCTTTTTCAACTGGATCATCAGGCTCATATCCGTGGCGCAAGGAGGAGCTTGCGCCGAAGAGCGGGTCTGACCGGGAGGAGACCCGGTCATCATGCTGCGGCAAGCGCACACATTTCCATTTCGCCTGGGGTGAAAATCCCGGGATCCCGGAAAGGCTGCTCTTGAAAAACGGCGGAAGAGCGAGTATAATACCGATAGTTAGCTGCTGCTAACGCCGCCGGAACCGCGGCAAAGTCCGCCGCAGCTCCGGGAAACCGGAGGTCCTGTATGGGCATGGGTTAGTTATAGCTAACGCCCAGGCGGCGGCGCGGGCAGAGCGATCGGAGAAATCGGAAGAAAAGAGGAATGGACATGGCACAGTCGGAAAGGCAGTTTTTGGAAATCGTCGACCTGAAAAAAAGCTTTGGCGAGGGTGAGGCGCGTCAGGACGTGCTTCGGGGGGTAGACTTCACTGTGGAAAAGGGAGAAGTTTGCGTGCTGCTGGGTCCTTCGGGATCGGGCAAATCCACGCTTTTGAATATCATCGGCGGAATCGACAAGCAGGATTCCGGCTATGTGGCAATCAACGGCGACAAGCTGGAGGATATGGACGAGAAGCAGCTCACCGCGTACCGGAGACTGCATCTGGGATATGTGTTTCAGATGTACAATCTGATCCCCAACCTGAATGTAAAGGAAAACATCGAGGTGGGGGCATATCTGTCCGCGCAGCCTCTCAATGTGGAGGAGGTGCTGACGACACTGGGGCTGCAGGACCACAAATATAAGTATCCGAACCAGCTTTCCGGCGGACAGCAGCAGCGGGTTTCCATCGGCAGAGCGGTCGTGAAAAATCCCGATATCCTGATGTGCGACGAGCCGACGGGCGCGCTGGATTATCAAACAAGCAAGGAGATCCTGGCGCTGATTGAGGACTGCAATCGGAAATACGGCACCACGGTCATCATAGTCACGCACAATGAGGCCATCAGCAAGATGGCCGACCACGTGATCCGGCTCCGGGACGGCGTAGTGCGCCACAATATCATCAACGAGGCGAAAATGCCTGCCTCCGATCTGGAATGGTGAGGAGGGAAACAGCGTGAAGAATCCTCTCATGAAACGCATCCCAAAGGAGCTCGCCTCGGACTGGCACAAGTATCTGGTGATCATCGTTTTCATGGTCGTCATGATCGGCGTTATTTCGGGCATGTACGTCGGGCACGACAGCATGCTTGAGGCGATTGCAGCAGGCAGAGAAGCGCTCCGTATCGAGGATGGATCCTTTGAATTATCCAAAAAAGCATCGTCGGAGCTGCTTGCGGCGATCGAAAGCGGACAGAGAGCGGATGTGCGGCAGTATTTTATCGACGAGGGCCTGCGCGAAGCGGACGAAGAAGTAGCGGAAGCAATTGAAAAAGAGCTGGATGAAACGGTTCGCAACAGGATCGAGCGGGCGGTGCGCGAACAATGCCGGGCGTATGGGATCACCGACGAGAATCTGATCACGTCCCGGATCGAAGCTGCGATAGAGGCCAATTACGATGACGCCATCGCCCAGACCCGTGAATCGGAGGAATATCGAAAAGCGGCGGATGCGGCGTATGAAAAAGCGCACGAGGCCGTCGTCGAAGCGGTCGACGAGAAGTGGGACGAAATATCCGATGAGTATGACCTGAATGACGCTTTCGAGGCGGTGCCGGTCACTGTATGGGAAAACTTCTACCGCAACGAATCGGAGGACAACAACAACGACGGCGAGGAGGATGCGACCATCCGGCTTTTCCGGAGCGATTCTCCCGTAAACAAGGCCTCGTTTCTGGAGGGCCGTGCGCCGGAGAATCCCGGTGAGATCGCCATCGACCGCATGCACGCGGATAATGTGGGCGTGGCCGTCGGGGATACGATCACCGTCGGAGGGCGTCCGTTCGAGATCGTGGGACTGCTGTCCTATGTAAATTATCTCACCCTGCACGAGTCGAACACCGACCTGATGTTTGATGCATTCGGCTTTGACGTGGGCATGGTGACGCCTGAGGCATTTTCTGTTCTGCCCTCGAGACTGCATTACAATTATGCCTGGTTTTATGCCGAAAGGCCTGCGGACAAGGTCTCCATGGCGGACAATGCCGAATATTTTTTGAAAGCGCTGATCACCCAGACGCTGGTGAACGACAGCGAGATCGAAAGCTTTGTTCCGGAATACCTGCGGCAGGCAAGCAACTTTGCGCCCTCGGATATCGACAGCGACACGGCCGGAACAGCCATCATGTGCTATATTCTGATCGCGGTGATTGCCTTCGTCTTTGCCATCACCATCAGCAATACCATCGAGAAAGAGGCCAACGTCATCGGGACGCTCCGCGCTTCCGGTTATACGAAGCGCGAGCTGGTCGTGCATTACATGACCATGCCGGTCATTGTGACGCTGATCGGCGCCGTTGTCGGAAATGCTCTGGGCTATACGGCCTTCCGGAAGGTGGCTTTGGATCTGTATTACAACAGCTACAGCATGCCTGCCTGCGAGCCGACATTCAGCCGCGAGGGATTTCTGAAGACCACGGTCATCCCGCTGGCGCTGATGTTTCTGATCAATCTGTTTGTCATTCTGAAGCGGCTTCAGCTTTCCCCGCTGAGATTCCTGCGGCGGGATCTTCGCAAAACGCGGCGCTCCAAGGCGCGCCGGCTTCCCGCATGGTCGTTTCTGCGGCGCTTCCGGCTGCGGGTCATCCTGCAGAATGTGAGCAATTACGCCGTCCTCATTTTCGGCGTTATTTTCATCGAACTGATGCTTTGCTTTGCCTTCGGCCTGCCGGATTCGCTGACCCATTACAGCAAGAAGGCTCCCGACATGATGTTTGCCGAGTATCAGTACATGCTGATGGGGAGCAAGGACGAGGAGGGCGAGCGGATCACGACGAGCGAACCCACAGCCGAGCGCTTCTCCAGCACGTCACTAAAGTATGCAAAGAAACACAACGCGCTGTTCGAGGGGATGGGCTCCGGAGGCGACGAGACCGTCACGGTTTACGGCATCCTGGACGAGAGCGCATATATTGCTCTTCCCGATGCACTCAAGACAGGCGAGGTGTTTATATCGACGGCGTTTCGGAACAAGTTCGGTCTGAAGGAAGGCGATGAGATCCTTCTGCACGAGGAATACGCAAACAAGTCCTATACCTTCACGGTCAGGGGCGTGACAGAATACGACG
Source organism: Clostridia bacterium (assembly GCA_017394205.1). Taxonomy (GTDB): domain Bacteria; phylum Bacillota; class Clostridia; order Oscillospirales; family Butyricicoccaceae; genus UBA4644. Next base: position 5,406 of record JAFOPS010000068.1, read on the forward strand.
GCGGCATTGCGGTCTTTATGAAAAACGACAGTTTCAACGAGATCTTTGACCGGGATGAGGATGCGTTCAACGGTTTTCTTTCGCGAAAGAAACTCACCGATGTGGAGGAAAAAAATATCGCCGTTGTCATCACCCAAAAGGATATCACCAAAGTCACCAATCAGCTCATGCACTCCATGGGGCAGTTCTTCTGGATCTTCAAGATTGCGATGGTCGTGCTGTCCGCGGCACTCATCTATCTGCTGGCCAAGATCATCATCGAGCGAAACGAACAGCCGATCTCCATGGCGAAGATCCTGGGATTTCAGAACGGAGAGATCGCCTCGCTCTACATCCTGCCTACCGCGATCGTCGTGACGGTATTCGCGCTGATCAGCTTTGTCATGGGATATTTCCTGATGATATGGATCTTCAAGGTGTTCATGATGCAGATGGACGGGTACTTCGCCTTCTATATGACGCCTGCGTCCATGGTGTTGTCTGTGGTATACCTGCTGGTGGGATACGCGTTTGTATCGGTGATCGATTTTGTCAGGATCAAGCGGATCCCAATGGATGAGGCCTTGAAGAATATTGATGTTTAATACGATGAAAGAGACTGCCCGTTATCAGAACGAAGCTGATAACGGGCATCTTTCATCAGGCCGGCCAGGTGTCGGCGAAATCCAGGAAGCATTTTTCTCGTCGCCGGCGAGATGGCCAGTCAGCCAATCCTCGTTTTCGCTGATCGTCCGCAGCTCGCGCTGCATACTCTCGTCATCCTCAAAGCCGCTGTTCTGCAAAATAAGTTTGTTTCCGGGTATTCAAAAACAATTTATACATCAGTCTTTCGGGATCGTCAGTCCAAAGACAGAACGAGCAAAACCCGTTTGAATCAAAGGTGTTTTAAGGACACCAATATTAAAGGACGGAGATAATAATGAAGAAAAAAACAAAGGCGTTAATCAGACTTATGGACAAGGGCACAGGGGCTTCGGTCTCTGTGCCCTTCGTTTACCGGAAAATCAAAAAAGGGGCGCCTTGCCTGCCGGACGAAAGGCCCTTTCGGCCGGATGCTGGGGAAAGCCGCAGCATCCGATCTGTTTTTCCGCGGGCCGTCTTGAGAAAGAGCGGCGCTTGTGATATGATGCAGAAGGAACGTGCCGGGAAACGGGGCAGGTTCCCTATGACAGGGAGAACGGAGACGAAACCATGATGCACGGATTACGGGAAAACCGCACGGCGGGCTCGATCGTCTTGAACATGCTGATCGCGGCGGTCAGCCTGTTTGTAAACGGCTTTGGGATCTATCTGACGATCCAGGCCAATATCGGCGCCGCCCCGTGGGACGTGCTCAACCTGGGCCTTTCCAAAAGCCTGGGCATCCTTTACGGGAGCGCCTCCATCGCCGTTTCGGTCACCATTTTGATCCTGGACATCCTGATGAAGGAGCCCATCGGCATCGCCATGTTCATCGACGCCGTGGTGGTGGGGAAAGCGGTGGATTTTTTCAACTGGCTCCATCCCGTGCCGCCCTGCCGCTCGCTGCTGACGGCGGTTCCCGTCCTGATCGCGGGGCTTTTCATCCTGGCCTATACGCAATACGCTTACATGATCGCGTCCCTGGGCTGCGGCCCGCGGGATACGCTTCTCGTGGGACTGACAAAGCGTGTGAAGCGTCTCCCCATCGGGGCGGTGAGCATCGCCATCCTCACCACGGCAACGCTGATCGGCTGGCTGCTGGGCGGGCCGGTCGGCCTGGGAACGATCCTCTGCGCCTTCGGGGCGGGGCCGATCATGCAGCTGGCCTTCCGCAGCGTTGGATTTGACGCCACCGGCATCCGGCACCAGAGCCTGAGAGAATCCGCGCGGGTGCTTTTCGCAAAAGGAGCCCGCTGAGAACAAGACATCCGGCCGCCGCAGCGCGGGGCCGCCGCTCTTGCAAAGAGGGGCGGGTTATGGTATGATTATCCCGTTAGACCACTCTGGCAAAGAGGGGAGAAATGACCGAAGCATGCAAAAGACACAGCAGCAGGCCGCGCCTGCGCCCGCGGAAAAAAAGACCGTGATCTGCCGCTCCTGCGGGGCGGAATTTTCTGCGGACACGCCGAACTGCCCCTATTGCGGGACCATGTATCTTCCCGCCGCTGAGGCGGCCTATATGAACAAGCTGGAGGGTGTCCGCACCGACCTGACGGCGTTGGGCGAAAAGCCGAAGGAAGAGCTGAAGAAAAACCTGCGCCGGCTGAGCGGGCGGCTGCTGGTCTTCGGCGCGATCCTGCTGGCCGTGATCGTGACGGGCTTTGTCCTGCACGGCGTCAAGGAGCGGAAAGAGGCGGCGCGCGACAGGGCCGAGCTGCTCTGGCAGCTGGAGGTCTTTCCGGAGCTGGACAAGGCCTACGCCGACGACGACTGGGAATGGCTGGGGCAGGCATACGGTCAGGCGCTGAGCGACAGACACAGCATTTACAATTATCAGCACCATGCGTTTTGTGAGTTTTCCTGGCGGCTGCTTCAGGCAAAGGACCATTTGCGGGAATATGACGAGGGGCGGGAAAACGCCGCCTGGACGCTGTATTACGGGGCCTATCTTTTTGACCTCGAACGGCTGCGCCCCGTTTTGCTTGACGGGGAATACGAGCGGCTGGACGGGCTGCGCAGCCCGCTGCTTGAGGAGCTGACGCAGCGCTTCCGCCTGACGGAAGACGATCTGAAAGCGCTGCGGGCTGAGGTAACGGAAAACGGCTTCGCCTCTTACGAGTTCTGCGAAGCACTTTTAAAGGAAAAGGGGTTGTAACCGATGAAATGTCCCTATTGCGGCGGCGAGGTGGCGCTGGAAGACAAAGAGTGCCCCTATTGCGGCCGACCTAACGAGCAGTCCGCCGGACATCGCAAGGACATGGAGCGCTATCAGAAGCGTTTTTCCGCCGCGGAAAAAACCGTCGCCGGAAAAACGAAGGGCTATACCCGCATTTTGCCCCGGGTTTTGGTGATCCTCTTTCTGGTGATCGCCATCGTGGCCATGGCCGTGATCTCGGAGCAGGCGTGGCAATTTCCCGAAAACGGCCGCCGCCGCGCCGCCGAGCGCAATGCCGAGGCGGTGTGTGAGACGATGGACGGGTTTCTGGATCGGGGTGAGTATTCCGCCTTCGTTTCCTACGCGGAGTATCAAAACATCCGGATGTATTACGGCGAGACCTTTTCCGAATACGGCGACGTCTATTATTGCGCCAACTATTTCGCCGATCTGGTGTACGATATGGAAAAGCTGTATCTGCGCCGGGACCAGGAAGAATGGCAGAAATGGGACAAGGCCGGCGACATGCGCATGCTGAGCAGCGGCATCATCAATTTCTTTGAAACGGTGAGCTATACCGAGGGGCGGAGCGACCTCAGCGAGCGCGGTCGCGGATGGGTGGCCGACATGCGCGAGACCATGACCGGCATGCTGGACTATTATCTCGGTCTCGACGAGGAAAAGCTGAGCGAGTATCTGAGCCTGCCCGAGAATCGGCGCGTGGTATATCTGGAGGAGGCGATCTTCGGTGAATAAGAACAACGCTGCCCGGGAAAAAGCCCCCGTTGCGGCGCGGGTGCTCAACGTGGTGATCGCGGTGCTGCTGGTGGCGGCTGCCATCGTCTGCGCCCGCATGATCTCCCAGCTGAAAAAGGTCTATGACCGGGACAGTTACGCGTCCATCGATTATTATTCCCAGCAGGGCGACTATGCCCGCATGATCTATGAATACCGCCGCCGCAATTACGACGCCGCCCCCTTTGAAAGCAAATATGAGGAGGAGTATGAGGCGGCGGCCTATGCCGACGCGGCCTTTCAGAAGCGGTATTTTGAAGCGGCAGGCGACGAGGCCCGCACCGCCGAGCTCGCCCGTCGGATGGAGGAGGCCCGGGCCAAGGTCGGCGATCTGACGCCCCTGCTTGCCGACATCGACAGGATCATGTCCGAATTGCCGAAGCACAAATAAAACCGCAAGCCGAACAATAAAGCCCGGCGCGCAAACGCGCGCCGGGCTTTGTGCTGCCTGAGAACGACTACGGATAAAGGGTATCGCTGAGCCCCAGAATATAATCCGTGGACACATGATAGAAACATGCCAGTTTGATCAGGATATCGGTGGGAATATCTCTCTGCCCAAGCTCGTAGTTGCTGTAGACCTGTTGAGAACAATGAAGAATTTTGGCAACCTGGCTTTGCGTCAGGTCGCGGTCTTCTCGCAGGGCTCGGATCCGTGAATACATAAGCTCCCCTCCTTAAGGAGATTATATGCTACTGCATATTGCAGTATTGACTTTTACCGCAAATTGCGGTAAAATGCTGAAAAATGAAAGGAGGCTTGAAGATGGCCGACAGAGAACCTATTCGTGATTTCAGCGGAAAGATCATTGCCTGGCAGGAGTACATGAGCAACGGAGACATCATTGTCCGCGAGTTTACCGGGCGAGTTTTGGGGAAATATGACAAGCAGCATGATGTAACGCGGGATTTTTACGGCAGGATCATCGCAAAAGGCTGCGTGCCGGGCATTCTCATCGGGCGCAGCTGAGTGGCTGTCTACAAACAAGAAAAGGCTTCCTCGCAGAAGCCTTTTCTTAAAATAAAGAGGGACGGTTGAGATGTATTACACAAAAGGAACGATAGTAATCTGTGGTATAATCATAATCCTTGTCGGTGACGGTTTAGGGGGGCCGATAGGTTGGATTATCGGAATCGCTTTGGGCGGTGCCTATTTGCTTGCCGTACGAGCTATCACGAAAAGGATAAAAGCCAGAACGCCAAGAGTGAAAAAAGCCTGCGAAGATCAGAGCTGGCGGCAAGCGTATGAGGATTACGAAAGCTTTATAGCAAAAAGCGAGGAACTTCTGCAGCAGGATGGCGTGACCGCCGAACAAAGAGCAGAAATCCAAAAAACTCTGAGCGAGCTAGAAGAAAAGAAGGAGGAAGCATTTGAATTATCAGAGAAAGCTTTTCAGGATAGTCAAAAGGCTTCCCAAAAATACAATGAGTGGATGGACCGAAGGTTGTCACACCGATCAATGGATAGTGGAGACAAAGAACATATAGACGAAGAATAAGCAAAGCCCGGCGCGCAAACGCGCGCCGGGCTTTGTGCTGTTTATCGGGGTCTGAGTTACGCCTGCTTGCTGTACTGGCGGAAGAGGAAGGTGACGATCTGGGCGCGGGTGCAGGTGGCCTTGGGGGCGAAGGAGGTTTCGGCGGCGCCGGTGGTGATGCCGTTCTCCACGGCCCACAGCACGGCGTCATAGGAATAATCGCCCTGCTTCACGTCGGTGAAGGGATTGGTCCCGGAGGCGGCGGGCTTGCCGGCGGCGCGCCACAGGAAGGTGACCACCTGCTCGCGGGTGCAGGGAGCGCCGGGGCCGAAGGAGGTCTCGGTGAGGCCGGTGGTGACGCCGTTTTCCACGGCCCACAGCACGGCGTCATAGAAATAATCGCCCTCCTTCACGTCGGTGAAGGGGTTGGTCCCGGAGGCGGCGGGCTTGCCGGCGGCGCGCCACAGGAAGGTGACCACCTGAGCGCGGGTGCAGGTGGCATCGGGGGCGAAGGCGGTCTCGGTGGCGCCGGTGGTGACGCCGTTCTTCACGGCCCAGGCCACGGGAGCGGTGTAGTATTTGCCGATGGCGACGTCGGCAAAGGCAGGCGCTTCGTCGATGGTGAGGACGCCGTCCTTCTCATTCACGGTAAAGACGCGCTCGTACCAGGCGTCCTTGCTCACCGAGTGGAAGCTGACCACGAAGGGCTTGTCCAGCAGCGAGACCAGCGTCTCGGGCTTGCCGAAGTCGGCCACCCACTTGACGGGCAGGGAGAACACGCGGCCTTCGCCCAGCGCGACGGTCTCGGTGTTCTCGGCGATGTCGGCGGCGCGGCCCACATAGGCGCGGTCAAAGGAATCGCTGCCCATGGTCAGGCTCAGCGCGGCCTTGTAATTGTTGGAGTTGGGGCCGCCCACGGTCTCCAGCGCGGCGGCGTCCACCTTGAACATCTTCACGTTGTTGGTGACGGTGAGGGCGCGGGTGGATTCATAGTCGCCCACGGTAAGGCTCTTGGCCTCGCGGTCCAGGACGAACTGACGGGGATAGAAGGCGCGCTCCAGCGCGTTTTCCCCGGCCTCGTATTTGGTCAGGTAGGTGTTGGAGATGGAGACCACGGGGATCACGGTCTGGTCGGCGGCCACGGGGATGCGGAACTCCCACTTGCCGGCGGCGTTGACGGCGCCTGCGATCCAGACTTCCCGCTTGTCGCCGTTTTCCACAGCCTGCTCATAGGTGCCGGGGAACAGATAGTGATAGGTGGTGCCGGTGAGAGCCACCACCAGGGTGTCGCCCTCCAGACGGGCGGAATCGGCCTTGAACATGGAGGTGGTATTGGTGATCGTCAGGGCGTCGCCCTCGGCGGCGGGCGCGGCGGCCTGCAGCTTGTCGGCGGCGGGGATCGCCAGATAATACTGGTCAGAGGTGGTGCCGCCGTCCTTGACCTTGATGGGGGCCACGGGAACGGCGAAGCCGCACTTGTCCTTGGACAGGGTGAGGTCGAAGGTGCCGTCTTCGTTGAAGGTCACGTCCTTCGTCAGCTCGGCGTCGTCGATGGAGCCGAAGTGCAGGGCGTTGTAGACGGCGGTGTTTTTGGGAACGTAGTGGATGACCACATTGTCGCCGTCCAGCACGGCGGAGGTGCCCTCCTGGGCGGTGAACATGCCGAAGGGGCTGCCGTCGGCCTTGATGAAGCTGACGGCGTCGCCGGTGTAGGCGAAGGGTTCGGCGGCCACCCGTTCCAGCTTATCGGCGGCGGGGATCGCCAGATAATACTGATCGGAGGTGGTGCCGCCGTCCTTGACCTTGATGGGGGCCACGGGAACGGCGGTGCCGCAGACGTCCTTGGACAGGGTGAGATCGAAGGTGCCGTCTTCGTTGAACTCCACGTCGCGGGTCAGCTCGGCGTCGTCGATCTTGCCCCAGTGCAGGGCGTTGTAAACGGTGGTGTTCTTGGGAACGTAGTGGATGACCACCTTGCCGCCCTTCAGAACGGCGGTGGTGCCCTCCTGGGCGGTGAACATGCCGAAGGGGCTGCCGTCGGCCTTGATAAAGCTGACGGCGTCGCCGTCATAGGGGAGATTGGCGTCCTCGGCAAAGACCGGGAGCGCCGTGCAGGCGATCATGGCGACCGCCAGCAGCAGGGCAAAGAGCTTTTTGCTTGTCGTTTTCATATGTTCTCCTTTCAGGCCGCGGCGCGGCCAAAAAATTTATTCGTCGTTTCGGGGCGCGGCGTCTTCCTCCCGCAAAAGGCCCATGGCCTCGGCCTCGCGGATCAGGTCCGCCAGACGGCGGTTGCTCTCGCCGATGGGAAAGCGGGTGCGGATCACGGCGTCGCACTGTTTCATCAGTGCCAGCGCCGCGTCATAGGTTTCGTCGCGGATGGGCATAAAGGGCGTTTCGGTGATCACCCGGGCCGCCAGCGGGGCAGCCACCTGCAGATCCACGTCGTTTTCATACAGGATCCCGGCGTAAAAGGGCGTGCCCTCCTTTTGCAGACGGCGGAAAACGCGCACGCCGCTGCCGCAGCCGGAGATGACGAAGACCCGGGGCTCGCCCGCGGGCGCGGGCAGCTCCACGCTGCCGAAGGTGAGGTTGAAGGAGCCCTTTTCGAGACCGTAAAGATCATGGATGATCTCTTCCCGGAAGATCTCGTCGGGGGTGCCGAAATGGGAGACGGTCTCGCCGCTGACGCACATGATCTTGTCCGAAAGCTTCTGGGCAAGGTCGATCTCGTGGAGCGAAAGGATGACGGTGATGCCCTTTTCCTTTGCCATCGAGCGCAGGATGCTCAAAAGCTCCAGCTTGTGCCGGATGTCCAGAAACGAGGTGGGCTCGTCCAGCACGATGATCTCGGGCTCCTGACAGATGGCCCGGGCCAGCAGGATGCGCTGGCGCTGGCCGTCGCTGATGGCGGAAAAGTCCTTGTCCGCAAGATCGGCGGCGTGGACCCGCTCCATGGCGGCAAAGACCTTTTCCCGGTCCTCCGCGTCCAGGAGCCCCAGCGCGTTGGTATAGGGATAGCGGCCGGTGGCCACCACGTCCCAGCAGGTCAAAAGCTCACCCCGCAGCCGCTCGGTGAGCACGACGGCCAGCTTCTTGGACAGCGCCTTGTAGCTCATGGCGTTCACCGAGGCGTCGGCGATGAAGCTGTCGCCCCGGATGGCTGAGAGATGCTTGGTGATGCTTTTCAAAATGGTGGATTTGCCCGAGCCGTTCGGCCCGATCAGGGTGAGGATCTCGCCGGCGCGCAGCCGGATCTCGATATCGCGGATCAGCGGCTTGCCGTTATAGCCCACCGCCAGATCCGAGGTGCGGAAATAATATTCGCTCATGCCGCGCCTCCTTACAGCCGGGCCCTGTGCCGCCGGATCATCATCACGATGACCACCGGCGCGCCGAACAGGGCCGTGACGGTGCTGATGGGCATATCGGCGGGGGCAAACAGGGTGCGGGCGATGTAATCGCAGAACAGGCAGAACACCGCGCCGCCCAAAAACGAGGCCGGGATCACCAAAATGGGCTTCTCGGTCTTGAGCAGCAGGCGGATGAGATGGGGGACGGCGATGCCCACAAAGGAGATCGGCCCGGCAAAGGCGGTGACGCAGCCCGCCAGCAGGCTGGACAGGAAGATCAGGGTCACCCGGAACCGCTTGACGTTGACGCCCATGCTCTGGGCATAGCCCTCGCCCATCTGATAGGCGCCGATGGGCTTGCTCATCAAAAAGACCAGCAGCAGGCAGGCGAGGACGATAACGGAAAACACGCCCACGTGGCTCCATTTGGTGCCGGAAAAGCTGCCCTGGCTCCAGGAGTGCAGGTTGACGATGTCGGAGTCCTTGGCAAAGGTGATGAGAAACTCGGTGACAGCCGAGCAGATATAGCTGATCATGATGCCCGCCACCAGCAGCATGGACATCTGCCGGATGGCCCGGGCGGCCAGCAGCACGAAGCCCATGGCGATCAGCGCCCCCGCAAAGGCGGCCAGCACCATCGCCCACGAGGAAACATAGGAAAAATACCGCAGAGCCACGATCATCACCAGCGCCACGCACAGCTTGGAGCCGGAGGAGATCCCCAGCACAAAGGGGCCGGCGATGGGGTTGCCGAAAAAGGTCTGCATCAAAAAGCCCGACAGGGCCAGCCCGCCGCCCAGCACAGCGGCGGCCAGGATGCGGGGCATCCGCAGCTTCCATACGATGCCCACCTGGGTGTCGTCACCCGCGCCGGTAAAGAGGATGCGGGCGATCTCCCGGACGGGGATATGGACGCTGCCCGAATTGATATTCCAGACGATCAGCACCGCCAGCGCCGCGGCCAGGCCGAGAAATACGGCCGAATAGCGGACGCGGGAGGGCCGAACGCGCGTGTTTTCCGTCATTGATACGGCCTCCTCATTCCAGATGGAAAAGATAGGTCAGATCCGACCCGTCGGTCCGGCCGGTGAAGATCTTGTTCATCTCCAGGATGATGGTGCCCATCTTGTCGGTCTGCTGGAACATGCTCTCGGTGGTGCACCATACGCTGCCCTCCTTCACGGCCTTCAGATCCTCCAGCACGGGGCTGAGATCCAGCAGGTCGCGCATGGTATAAAGCTGCGAGGCGATGGAGCAGTTGTAAATGATGATGTCGGCGTCCTTGGCCGCGGCGTAAAACTGCTCCATGTTTATGTTCACGGTGCTGAGCTTGCTGTCTTCCTCCAGACCGAGATCGGAGAAAATGTATTCTCCGCCCGCAATGCGGATCATGGCGGGAACATAGCCGTTGGTCTTATAGGTCACCACGTTTCCGGCGGTGTTGACGTAGAAGAAGGCCACGGTCTTCCCCGTGCCGGCAAGGGACTCCAGAGATTTGACCTTGGCGGCTTCTTCGGCGAACACGGCCTCGGCCTCGGCCTCCCTGCCCAGAAGGGCGCCGTAGAGCTTGACCCACTCGGTGCGGCCCAGGGGATGATCCTCATAGCTGGAGCGCTCGATGACGGTCTTGACGCCCAGCTCGATGAGCTTTTCCCGCACCTCGGGGTTGTGGAGGATCATGGTGGACTCGATGGCGAGCTGACAGCCTCCGTTCAGCAGCAGCTCATAATCGGGGGCGTTGTATTTCCCGGCATAGACGAACTCGCCCGCCTCCAGCGCCCGGGCGGCCCGGTCGGTATACCAGTGCTTGCTGCCCACAAAGGAGATGCTGTCCGTCGCGTCTATGCTTTCAAACAGCGCCATGGCGGAGGTGGCGGCCAGATAAATATCCTGCAGCGGCTGCTGCACCACCACGATGTCGTCGTCCAGCCCCTTTGGGACGGGCTGTCCCCGGGGCACCACCAGGATGCGGTCGCTGTTGACCATCTCGATCAGGGAATAGCCGCCCTCGTAGTGATAGACGGCGAACTGGTCGGCGTATTCCAGCGGGAGCGTGTCGGTATAGGTCAGGCCGCCCACGGCGGGCACGTCGTCCTGCCGGGCGGGCGCGCCGCCGCAGGAGGCGGCGCTCAGCGCCAGGCACAGAGCCAGCAGTATGGCAAAAATGCGCTTGTTCCACATACGGATCATCCTTTCGGCGGGATCATTTCTTTTTTCGCAGCAAAAGGGCCAGCGCGGCCAGCAGGACCGCGACGGCGGCTGCGGCGGCAAGGAAGAGGCCGGTTTTCGAGGCGGCGGGTGCGGGCGCGATCAGCGCAGGCGCGGGCTCCTCGGCAGGAGAGGGTTCTTCCGTGGGAGCAGGTTCTTCCGTGGGAGCAGGCTCCTCGGCAGGAGAGGGTTCTTCCGTGGGAGCAGGTTCTTCCGTGGGAGCAGGCTCCTCGGCAGGAGCAGGTTCTTCCGTGGGGGCGGGCTCCTCAGCGGGAGCAGGCTCTTCAGCGGGCGCGGGCTCTTCAGCGGGAGCGGGCTCCTCTGCGGGAGCGGGGTCTTCCGCCGGAGCGGGGGGCTCGGCATACGGGACGGCGGAGCCGTCGATCACCAGGACGTAGTCCACGTCATAGGGCTGGGACATGGCCGAGGTCCGGGCCGTCACCTCCACCCGCCCCAGATGGGGGATCTGCACCCGGTAAAAGGTGCAGGTAAAGGCGGCGTCGTTGAGCTCGGGGACGTAATCGCCGTATTCGGTGGTGAGATAATCATACTGCGGCGCGTGGTCCCGGGGGTCGACCCGCTCCAGGGTAAAATCCAGATAAAGCGCGCCGTTTTCCACGTACAGCGTGGCGGTGGTGTGGGCGGTGTTGTGCCGGCCCAGCCCCTCCATGGAAAAGGGGACGGTGTAGGTGCCGTCGGCATAGCTCTCCGCAAAGACCGAGACCCCCATCGCGCAGGCAAGAACGAGCGCAGCCGCCAGCAGGGCGGCAAAACAGCGTTTGATCGATTGCAAGATAAAGACTCCTTTCCCGGCAAACGGAATAAAAAATGTGCCTGCCTCAAAAGGCAGACACAACAAAAGCGCGGGCCCCGGCCCGCACGACAAAATGCCGTGGTTCATGCCTTCTTCGGAGGTGTTACCACGTTTTTCAGCAGGTTTCCTGGCTTGCGGATCGGCGCCGCGGCAAGGCCTTCTCATGCGTCAGCACAATGGCCGTTTCTTGCCGCGCTCCCCGCTTACAGTGACCGGATCGCTCGGGACTTGCACCCGATTCCCTCTTTCAACGAGGCGGAGTCCGCCTCAAAGCACTGAAAAACCGTATATGTAGCAAATCGATTATACCAAAGCGGCGGTCGGATTGCAAGAGGACCGCCCGAAAAATGTCGCCTGTCAGCCCAGACTGCGCATCCGGCACAGCATCAGCGCGGCGGGCGCGCCCTGCTCGGGCTCCAGTAAAAGGGGCAGGCTTCGGCGCGCCAGCAGCGTTTCCCCCGCTCTCAGGCGGCTGCAGGCCTTCCCGCCCGACACGATGCAGCTTCCCCGCACGCAATAGAGCGCCAGCATCTCCTCCTGCGGCCCGGCCTTCAGCGCCATCGGCCCTGTGGGAAACAGCGCCTCCATGCTCCCCTCGGCCCGGCCCCGGCGCAGCATCAGGTTGAAATCGGTGCAGGTCCCCGCCGAGCGGGTGGCGGAGGCTCCGGAAAAGGCGTGGACGGCAAAGGGCGTCAGCCTGACGGGCGCGCCGCCGTCGTGCCAAAGGGTCATTTCCCCCTCCAGCGGGGCGATCAGCCGGTCGTAATCGGGCAGCGGGGTAAAGTCCGAGGTCTCGGTCTCCACCCGGGCGGAGCTCACCCGCCAGAGAAAATCCCGATCGGCGTAGATCGCCTGCGGGGGACAGATGGCAAGCTGCGTGGTGACGCCGCCCGACCAGCGGGAAACGGCATAGTCGGCGGACGTTAAAATCTTCCAGGGCAAAATCATATGCGATCTCCTTTCCCGGGCGCGGACGAGTCCTCCTGCTCCTGCCGCCAGAAGGCGATGAGCCGCTGAGTGGCGGGAGAAAGACGGCCGTTTTTCCGCAAAACAAAGCCGATCCGCCGGAGCTGGGGCGGGTCGAAGGGCAGCGCGCGGATGCGGTAGGGCGAGCGGTTGAGCACCAGCCGGGGCAGGATGCTGACGCCCAGGCCGCTCTCCACCATGGCCATGATGGTGTAGTCGTCCTTCACGCGATAATCCACCGTGGGGAAAAATCCGTCCCGGGCCAGCGCCTCCTCCACCGCCCGGTTGTCCTCGGGCTCGAGGAAGATAAAGGCCTCGCCGGAAAGCCGGTCATAGGTGACGCTTTCGCAGGCGGCCAGCGGATGGTGCTCGGGCACCACGGCCACATAGGGATCCTCCTGCAATAACGTAAAGGAGAGCTCGGGCGCCTGGGGATCCTCCGTCAGGCCCACATCGATGATGCCGGCCCGCGCCCAGTCCACGATCTGATCCCGGTGGCCCAGCCGCAGATCAAAGCGGATCCCGGGATACAGGGCGCGGAAGGCCTTGAGCCGGGAGGGCAGCCAATGGCAGGACAGGCTGGTAAAGGCGCCGATGCGGATGGTGCCGGTCTGAAGATGCTTCAGGCGGCCGACCTGCTCGGAGAGGATGGTCTCGCTCTCGTGGAGCTCCCGCAGAGCGGGCAGCAGCGCCTCGCATTCCCGGGTGGGCACCAGGCTGGGCCGTTCCCGGTGAAACAGCAGCAAGCCCAGCTCGCTTTCGGCGGCGGAAAGGATCTGACTGATGCGCGAGGGCGTATAGCCCAGCGCCTCCGCCGTACGGGCCAGACTCCCCGTTTCGGCGATTTTCAAAATCGTATCGCAGGCTGACAGCGTCATTAGGATTTCTCACCTTTCGATTGAATACTGTTAACTTTACTTTTGCTCCGTCTTGTTTTACTTTTGAGTGGGCCGCTTTGCGCGGCAAAGGAGGAAACAAGCATGGACGAACGGGAGCAGACGGGGAAGCTGCTGCAGAAAAAGGAGATCGGCGCGGAAAACTTCGTGTTTCTTGTGTGTCTGATCGGCTTTTTCGTGTTTTTCGTGGTGCAGATGGGGGTCGCTAACACCCTGAACACCTTTATGAATACGGCCTATTCCCTTTTGATGAACACGGTGTTTTATCTCATGGCCATCTGCGTCCTCATGGGCGCGGTGTCGGCCCTGTGCTCGGAGTTCGGCGTGGTGGCGCTGGCCAACCGGGTGCTCGACCCGCTGATGAAGCCGCTTTACGGTCTGCCCGGGGCGGCCTCGGTGGGCGTGGTCACCACCTTTTTGTCGGATAATCCGGCCATCCTGGCGCTGGCAGAGGACCGCTATTTCAAGAGCCTGTTCAAAAAATACCAGTTCCCCGCCCTTACCAACCTGGGCACGGCCTTCGGCATGGGGCTCATCGTGTGCACCTACATGATCAGCCTGTCCGCCGTTTCCGGCGAATCCTATCTGATGCCCGTGGGCGTGGGCCTGACGGGCGCCGTGGTGGGAAGCATCGTCAGCACCCGGATGATGCTGCGCTTTACCGCGAAGCTCTACGGCAGGGACGAGGACATGATCCCCGGCGCGCGGCCCGCAGAGGGCGGCGTCAGGACCCGACCCATCCGCGAGGGCAATCTGGGCAGCCGCTTTATGGGCGCGCTGCTGGAGGGCGGCATGAGCGGCGTGAAGATGGGCTTCAATATCATCCCCGGCGTTCTGATCATCTGCACCATCGTGATGATGCTCACCAACGGCCCCGCAGAGGGCGGCAGCTACACCGGCGCGGCCTACGAGGGCGTGCGCCTGCTGCCCTGGCTGGCAGACAAGGCCAATTTCATCCTCAAGCCTCTGTTCGGCTTTTCCACGCCGGAGTGCGTGGGCGTTCCCATCACCGCGCTGGGCGCGGCGGGCGCCGCCACCAGCATGACGGCCCAGCTTGTGGCCTCCGGCCTGGCCAACGCGGGGGATATCGCCGTGTTCACCGCCATGTGCATGTGCTGGAGCGGTTATCTCAGCACCCATGTTTCCATGATGAACAGCCTGAACTGCAACAACCTGATCAGCAAGGCCATCGCCAGCCACACCGTGGGCGGTCTGTGCGCCGGCGTGGCGGCCCACTGGCTCTATCAGCTTTTGAGCCTGCTGTAAAAAGCTTGCGTCAAACAGGAAAAAGCGCCGCTTTGCGGCGCTTTTTTTACCGTCACCGCTCCAGTGTCACGGTGATGCGCTTCATCTTCACATATTCCACGCCGGCGGCGTCCAGCATCCGCTTGCTGGCCTGATCGGACAGGGTGCCGGCGTATTTGTCGTCCATATACACGATCTTTTTGATGCCGCTCTGGATCACCAGCTTGGCACATTCGTTGCAGGGAAACAGCGTGACGTACAGGGTGCAGCCCTCCAGCGGGCAGGTGGCGTTCAAAATGGCGTTGGGCTCGGCGTGGACTACATACGGGTATTTGTTGTCCAAATACCCCTCTTTGTCGTTGTCCCAGGGGAACACGTCGTCGTCGCAGCCATAGGGCAGGCCGTTGTAGCCGATGCCCACGATGCGTTTTTTGGGGTTGACGATGCAGGCCCCCACCTGGGTGTTGGGGTCCTTGCTGCGCTGGGCGGAGAGCACGGCCACGCCCATGAAATATTCGTCCCAGCTGATATGACGGTCGTTTTTCATATGCTGCCTCCTTCGCATCCGCGGGGGGTTTGACAGCATTATAGCGAAACCCGGCGGGAAATGCAAGCCGCCCGCATCCGCGGGAAAAAGATTTTTCAAAATTTGCGCAAAAGAGGTTGACAGGCGCAAAAAGCAGGTATAATATAAACATATGAACAGATGTTCAGATGTTTATTTGAAAAAGAGGAGGCTGCCCCATGAAAAAGAGCTATAAGATCGACGTGGACTGCGCCAACTGCGCCAACCTGATGGAGGAGGCTGCGAAAAAGACCGCCGGCGTCAAGGATTGCACCGTCAGCTTCATGACGCTGAAGATGAAGGTGGAGTTTGACGAGGGGGCCGATGAGGCCGCCGTGATGCAGGCCGTGCGGACCAACTGCAAAAAAGTGGAGAGCGACTGCGAGATCTATCTGTAAAATCGGTCCGGCGCAGCCGCAAAAGCGGCTGCGCCGCGCTGTTTAAGGAGGAACGACCGTGAACAAGAAGCAGAAAAACCTGCTGCTCCGCATTGTGGCGGCAGCGGTCTTTTTTGTGCCGCTGTATCTGATCTCCGAGGGGATCGTGTCGGTGAGCCTGCCGAAATGGGCGCTGCTGATCTTATTTTTGATCCCCTATCTGCTGGTGGGCCACGACATTTTGAAGAAGGCCTTCCAGGGGATCAAAAACGGCAAGGTGTTCGACGAGAACTTTCTGATGACGGTGGCCACCGTGGGCGCCATCGTGCTGGGTGAATACGGCGAGGGCGTGGCGGTAATGCTGCTCTATCAGGTGGGCGAGCTGTTCCAGAGCTGCGCTGTGGACAAGAGCCGCCGCAGCATCTCCGAGCTGATGGACATCCGTCCCGATTACGCCAACATCGAGCAGGACGGCGCGCTGGTGCGGGTCGATCCCGACGAGGTGGAGGTCGGCTCTGTCATCGTGGTGCAGCCCGGGGAAAAGATCCCGCTGGACGGCGTGGTCACAGAGGGCGTTTCCAGTCTGAACACCGCGGCGCTGACGGGCGAGAGCCTGCCCCGGCAGGTGGGGCCGGACAGCCCGGTGCTTTCCGGCACCGTCAACATGACCGGCCTGCTGAAGATCCGCACCACCGCGGAGTTTGACGAATCCACCGCCTCCAAGATCCTGGATCTGGTGGAGAACGCCGCCTCCCGCAAATCAAAGTCTGAGAATTTCATCTCCAAATTCGCCCGGTATTATACGCCCATCGTCTGCTATGCGGCGCTGGCGCTGGCGGTTTTGCCGCCGCTGCTGTGCATGATAACGGGGCTGGGCATGGAGAACTATGCCTCGGTCGGCGCGCTGTGGGGCGACTGGGTGCTGCGCGCCTGCACCTTTTTGGTGATCTCCTGTCCCTGCGCCGTGGTCATCAGCATCCCGCTGAGCTTTTTCGCGGGGCTGGGCGGAGCCAGCAATCAGGGCATCCTGATCAAGGGCTCCAACTATCTGGAGACCCTGTCGCAGGTCAAGGTGGTGGCCTTTGACAAAACGGGCACCATCACCAAGGGCAATTTTGCAGTGGAAACGGTACACAAAAGCCCCTTCCCGCCCGAAAAGCTGCTGGAATACGCAGCCCACGCGGAATGTCACTCCGGCCATCCCATCGCCAAGAGCATCCGGGACGCTTACGGGAAGCCCGTTGACATGGAGCGGGTAACCGAGCTGGAGGAGATCAGCGGACACGGCATCACGGCCCGGGTGGACGGAACGCCTGTGGCCGTGGGCAACGACCGGCTGATGGAGCGGCTGGGCATCCGCCACGAGGAATGCTTCCACGCGGGCACCGTGCTCCACGTGGCCGTCGACGGGCGCTACGGCGGCCATATCGTCATCGCCGATCAGCTGAAGGAGACCTCCGCCCGCGCCATGGAGGAGCTGCGCCGGGCCGGGGTGGAAAAGACCGTGATGCTCACCGGCGACACCGAGACCGTGGCAAAGCAGGTGGCGGCCGACGTGGGCCTCACCGACTATCGCGCCGGGCTGCTGCCCGCGGATAAGGTGGCCTGTGTGGAAGAGCTGCTGCGGGAATGCGCCGGCAGGCGAAAGCTGGCCTTCGTGGGCGACGGTATCAACGACGCCCCCGTCTTGTCCCGGGCGGACATCGGCATCGCCATGGGCGCGCTGGGCTCCGACGCCGCCATCGAGGCAGCCGACGTGGTGCTGATGGACGACGACCCGCTGAAAATCTCCAAGGCCATCAAGATCTCCCGCAAATGCCTGCGCATCGTAAAGGAGAACATCGTCTTTGCGCTGGGCGTCAAGCTGCTCTGTCTGCTGCTGGCCGCCCTGGGGCAGGCCAACATGTGGATCGCCATCGCCGCCGACGTGGGCGTGATGATCCTGGCCGTGCTCAACGCCATCCGCTGCCTCTTTGTCAGGAGGCTGTGAGCGGATCGAAACCGGATAAAGCAGACGCAGGGGGCGAAAAGCCCCCTGTTTTTTGTGTAAAATACGGAAGAAAGGCAAAAAGCACAAAAATATCTTGCGTTTGTTGGACGTTATATTTATAATAATATATTGTTATTATTCTCTAAAAAACAGGAGCCCCTTTGCAAAGGCAGGGCGCTCCGGAAAGAGGCATGATCATGATTAGGAAGAATCGATGGATCGCAGCCCTGCTCATCGCGGGCCTGCTTTGCACCGTGCTCCCGTTGGGCGCGCAGGCGGAGGAGCCTGTGACTGTTGCGGAGGCGGCGGAGCTTCAGGCGCTTGTGGCGCAGCTGAACGAATCGGGCGGCACGGTCACGGCAGAGCTGGAGGCGGATATCGCCGTCTCGGGAAACACCACGCTGCGGCAGGGGTCGCTGACCCTGCTGGGCGGCGGGCATAAGCTCACGGGCTGCTTCCTGCTGGCGGGCGACGCGGTCCTGACGCTGGGCGGCCCGGATTATGAAGAAACGCTGCAGGTGGATTCCACCCAGAACTCCACGGGTGTGTTCGACCTCAGCGGGACCTCGGTGCTCAACCTGTACGACGGCGTTACGATCGGCCCCTCTACGGCGGGCGGCATGGCGGGCGGCATCCAGGCCCACGGACAGACACAGATCAACATGTACGGCGGCGCCATCCGGGATTGCCACAGCGCCCTCTCGGTGGCCGGCGCGGTCTATCTGGACGGCAATGCCGTGTTCACCATGTATGACGGTGTGATCGAAGACTGCACCGGCTTGCAGGGCGGCGCGGTGGGCATCGCCGGCGCGAAGCCCATCGCCGGCTCGCTGGACGACGAGATGATCTACGCCGCGTTCCATATGCAGGGCGGCGTCATCCGCAACTGCACGGACAAGTGGCTGGGCGGCGGTGCGGTGTGCATTTACACCAGCTTTCCCTCCCGCTTCATTATGGACGGCGGCGTCATCACCGGCTGCAGCGCGGCCAACACGAAATACGGCTACGGCGGCGCGGTCATGGTCTACACCACCCACGCGGAGGGCCTGGTGGAGCTGAATGGCGGCGAGATCACCGGCTGCAGCGCCAAATACGGCGGCGGCGTTTTCGTGTTCAAGGGGAAAACCACCGTGGCCGACGGCTTCCGGCTGTGCAACAACACCGCTGCGGAGGCCGGCGACGATATTTATAATAACGGGGCCGACGTCACCCTGGGCGAGGCGGACGCAACCTGCGTGCTGGATGGCTGCGAACACAACGTGGACGGCTGGTACGAGGACGTTTCGCCCCGCTGGAGCTGTGAGCAGGCGACAGCCGGCGAAGCGGTTGCCTTTACCACGCTGGGCGAGTCCTGCACCGAGGAATACGGCCTGAAGGCGGCCCACGGCAACCCCACGGTCTATACCGTCACCTTTGAAGCCGGCGATCACGGCTCCTTTGCGCCCGACGCCGAGACGGCGTTTGAGATCCCCGCCGGGCAGCCCCATCCCACGGCGCCCGTACCGGAGCCCGACGCGCATTTTGCCTTTGCCGGCTGGTATTGCGGCGATGAGCCGGTGGAGTCCTTCCCCGAAACGGTCACGGAGGACGTGACCTACACCGCCCGGTGGGCGCGGATCGAGGCAGCCTATACCGTGGAGCATTACCGGGAAGGGCATGACGGAGCCTATGCGCTGTATGAAACGGAATATCCCCTTTACGGCGACGTGGGAAGCACTGTTGCGGCGGAAGCGAAGGATTATTCCGCCGAACACTATCATTTCAGCGAAGGAAATGAAAACAACGTTCTCAGCGGGCAGATCTCTCTGGAGGGGATCCCCGAGGAGCAGCAGGACGACAGCGTCCTGACGCTGAAGCTGTATTACGATCTGGACACCTGCACCGTCACCTTTGACACCGACGGCGGCACGAAGATCCCCGCTCAGACCGTGCGCTGGGGCGAGACCGCGCAGCGGCCCGCGAATCCCAAAAAGCAGGAATACCGCTTTGACGGCTGGTATCTGGGGGACGAGCCCTATGACTTTTCCACGCCTGTCACCGAGGACATCACGCTGACGGCCCGTTGGAGCGGCTTCCCCGACACCCCGACCAATCCCGCCGTGCCCGCGGCGCTGAACGGGGCGGAGCATTTCAACTATCTTGTGGGCGATCCCGACGGGCTCGTGCACCCCGAGCGGGGCATCACCCGTGCCGAAGCGGCCACGCTGTTCTTCCGCCTGCTCACCGACGAGGTCCGGGACGAGGCCCTCTGCCGCAGCAACGATTTTTCCGACGTGACGGCGGGCGACTGGTTCAACACGGCGGTCTCCACCGTGGCGAAGCTGGGGATCCTCAAGGGCTATCCCGACGGGACCTTCCGTCCCGCGCAGGGCATCACCCGTGCCGAGTTTGCCGCCATCGCGGCGCGCTTTGACGAAACCGTTGCCCGCGGCGGCGTGCGCTTTTCCGACACCGCCGGCCATTGGGCGGAGGAAGAGATCGCCCGCGCGGCGGACCGGGGATGGGTCCGAGGGTATCCCGACGGGACCTTCCGTCCGGACAACGGCATCACCCGGGCCGAGGCCGTGACGCTGATCAACCGGGTGCTGCACCGGGATCCGGCCTCTGCCGGCGATCTGCTGCCGGGGATGATCACCTGGCCGGACAACGCCGACCCCGCCGCCTGGTATTATCTGGACCTGCAGGAGGCTGGCAACAGTCACGAATATCAGCGCGGCCCCGCCGGGACGGAGCGCTGGATCCGCCTTCTGCCTCCCCGCGACTGGACGGCGCTGGAAAAATGACCGAAATCCGGGCTTTGCCGGCGCAGCACCGCAGTTTGTCCTTGACCGGAGGCCCGGATTGAAGTATAATCATGATACAAACAGGTCCGAAACTTGAACAGCGGCGCGCCGCAAGGGGCGCCGAAATGACGGAAGGGAGAAAACGCATGAAAAAGACAAAAATCATGGCGCTGACCCTGGCGCTGGCGCTGATGGTCACCTGCCTCAGCGGCTGTGCCCTGATGATGACCAGCGTACAGGTCAAGATCAATGACGACTGCACCGGCATGATCACCGCAAAAACCGGCTATTCGGAGACCCTGCTGGAATACTTGTTCACCTCCGGCGACGGATCCGTGCCCCAGACCGTCGAGATCAACGGGAAAAAGTACTCCAGCCTGGAAAAGCTCAAGGCGGAGACCCAGTCCTTTGAGTATGAGGAAGAGACCTATTACGGCGAGTTCGTGGTGGGAGCGTTCAAAAATCTGGACGAGCTCAACCGGGTGTTTGCGCATACGGAAACTGTCGACACTGTGATAGAGATCGAGACGCCCGAAACCGAGCGGGAGACCGTTTTCCGCAAGGACGACCAGGGCAACATCACCATGGACTTCCGGCTGAAGATCACGCCGGCCGAGGCATCGGAGCCTGCGGAAGAGCTCTCCGCGGAGCAGCAGGCGGCCACCGAAGCCATGGCGGAAGAACTGCAGAACGGCGTCATCTCCTTTTGGGAGATCGAGTTCCCCGCTCCCGTGAAGCAGATCAAGGGCGAGCCCGTGGGCGTTTCCATCGAGGGAAACAAGCTCACGCTGGATTTCATGCAGATCAGCGCCGCGGCGCAGGAGCGCGAGATCGTGCTGGCCTTCTCCACCAAGGAATCCAACGGCAGCTTCAGCGACGTGCTGCCCGGCAAGTGGTATTTCACTGCCATTGAGGCCATGGCCGACCGGGGCATCGTCAACGGCATGGGCGACGGGACCTTTGTCCCGGAGGGAACCATCACCTACGCCCAGTTCTGCAACATCGCCGCCAAGACCCGGAAGCTGGACAACGGCCCCGAAAACGGCTATTGGGCCTATAAGGCCGTGAAATCCTGCATCGACAAGGGCTATATCGCCGACCTGGGCGACGTCGTCCCGGCCAATTACGACAAGGCGATGCCCCGCGAGGCGGCCGTCGCCGCCATGGCCCGGATCTTCTTTGCCGATATGGAGGACGCCCAGACCGAGGTCCCCGTTACGGAGCAGGATATCCCCGATTATGCGGATATCTCCGACGGCTATCGGAAGGACATCCTGAACGCCTATAACGTGGGCATCACCAACGGCGTGGACGGAAACCGGACCTTCCTCCCCGCAAAGACCCTGTCCCGCGCCGAGGTCTGCCAGCTGTTCTATAACGTGCTGACCAAGCTGGATCAGGCCGACTGAAGCAAGGCGAAAATCACCCCGGCCCGTCGAGCGGGCCGGGGTTTTATGAACCGAAAAACGACGCGCCGATGCGCGTCGTTTTTTCGATAGGATGCGAAAAAGACGGATTTGTGTTTTTGCAGATGGATTCGATCCCTTGAAATAAAAAACAGCAAATTACAGAAGAATGAAGCCGATAACTGGCCCCAGAAATATCGCCACATAAATCAAGCTGATCCATGGCTGATAATCTATATAAAACTCCTTAAATGACAGGCTCCAGGGGTGCTTGATGATCACCCATCCGAAAACATCAAAGACAATGCAGATCCCCGCCCAGATTGCGCCTGTGATCAGCGCATCATAAAGTGAAGGCTCTGCCAGACCTCGCATATACAGCCATCCGAACAGGCTGAAGAGAATGATGTTATAAAGAGGATGCCAGGGCTTGGTTTTTTCATATCCTTCGCCCATCGATTTTTCATCCATCGGCTTCATGTGAAGCACATAAATGTTAAAAACGGTATGGACGATGCCTATGATCGTTACTGATACATACGCCGCCCAAAACCATAGCATAGACATTCCAAAATTCTTCATGATCTTTTTCTCCTGATCCGTCTTGCTGTTCACCGGCTGCCCGGATTCACATCACATTATATAGGAGGGATCCTGCTTTTGCAAGCATGATTCGCTTTTCAGTCTTCCCTGTTCATTTAGAAAATCCTGTCGTCTTTAATGAATAATGAATACTGAAAACTGAAGAATGAAGAATACAAATTTGTTGAGTTCTTTTCACGGTTCAGTATTACATAAAAATGTGAAATTATCAAGTGATATTGCGCCTGCGGCGCAGTGATATTGTCCCTTCGGAACAGTTATATTTCTCGCTGACGCGAGAAGTTATATTATATTCGCCTCCAAACTGCGCGAAGCGCAATATAACTCGTCTGAAGGACGAATATAACTGCAGCGCAATAGAACTCGCCGCAGGCGAATATAACTGAAAGAAACCTGATTTGGTAGACAAATCAGGTTTCTTTCATGGTGGAGGCGAGGGGAATCGAACCCCTGTCCGAAAACCCATCCTCCGGTCTTTCTCCGAGCGCAGACGGTTATTTGCATTCCCTCGGGCGGGCGACAGCCGTCAATCTCACGCCTTTGGTAGCTTCATGATGCATGGCACGGGCAAAGCTTACCGTACTCACGTTCGCCACTGATCCACGCCTTTATCCGGGCCGTGGCCCTCCCGGTAAAGACGGCCGCCTTAATCAGGCAGCGTAAGACAAATTAGAATTGTCGTTTGTTTTAAGGTTTGCCCATTTTATAGAGGTCAGGCGCCTCTGCTCGCTTAACCGGCCTCAAGATCCCCGTCGAAACCTTTACGCCCCCTTATTCAATACTTTACTATTCAATATTTTACTGGCCTTTGATGCCGAAAAACACCGCCAGTCCCGCCAAAGCCGCACTGATGACAAGAAGCAGGACCGGTATCGCATACGATACGGAAAGCGCCTCAAATCCCTCGCTGAGGATGCGGCAGTCGGGAACGCCGTTTTTCAGCATGCGGTAACACACCGTCACCTGCGTGCCCGTGTCCGCGTCGCGAGGCCACTTTTGACAGGTAGCCACACAATCGGGATAGAGCCTGCCGCCGATGGTCACCTGCATGTGCACGCGCGCGTTTCCGCCGTCTGTCGTGTTGATCTGCGTGATCGTGCCGAAGGCAGTCCCCTCCCGGGGCTTTCGGTCGTCTCTTAAAAGGCTGTGGAGCCAGACGCCCAGCGCGCCGAAAAAGAGGGAAAAGATAAGGCAGGGAATGATCTTTGGATTCATGGCTTCCATTCCTTTTTTTTGATATGATCCATGCCGCGGGGCAGATCGGCCGGCTCTTCGCGGCCGCGGCAAAAAGCTGCTTACCGGTTCCGGTCCTTGAGG
>JAFOPS010000069.1 GCA_017394205.1 Clostridia bacterium
ACGCTCGATTTTCCCAGCGTTTGCGGGCTTTTTCTGCCCATAGGCGAAAACAAATCCGGTTCGTCAAACAGAATCAGGCGCGAAAAAACACAAGAAATGCGGGCCTCCAAATCCGGTTTTTTCAGGAGGTCCATCGGAAATTTTGAAAATATGGGGTGCGAAAAAACGTAGGAAAAACAAGGGTTTTCGAGCCGTACCGCCGGTTGAGACGAATTAGATTTTGAGTCCACTACGTCTACCAATTCCATCATACCGGCAGATACTGCAGGGGTATTATAATACAGCAGGGGCAGAATTGCAAGTGCAATTTTGCCCCTGCCGGTGATTTGGCGGAAAAACGGTTATGCGGTCAAGCCGAGCTTGTCCATGATATAGGCGTGGACCTGGGCGGGCTGGATGTCCAGCGCGCCGGCGAACTCGTCGTACAGCAGGCGCTGGGCCTCCCGCAGGATGGTCTCGTCGGAGACGTGGAGGTTCTTGCCGTCGGCCTGGCGGCGCTCCTTGTGGGCGTGGAGCGTCTTGATGATGACGATCAGGCTTCTGCACTCGTTGCTTCGCAGCAGACTGTCGAAGGCCAGCTTCCGGGCTTGGGGATCCTCCTCCCAGGCGGTGGGGATCTCCGGCATACTCTCGATCAGCTTGTCCACCTCGGCGCGGGACAGTACCGGGCGCATCTTGGAAACCAACTGCTGGTTGTCCACGGGAACGTAGATCACCGAGGCGTTCTGGTAGACCGGCTTGAGGACATAATACCGTTCCCGGGTGCGGCCGAAGCGCATGGTGGTGATCTCCTGGATCACGCAGACACCGCTGCCGCCGTAGTGAATCCTCTCATTGATGCTGTACATGACAAACTCCTTTCTCCCGGGAAGCGAAACTCTCCTATCTATCATTATAGCACAGTTTTTTCGAAAATCCAAGGGAAAATTATGTATTTTTACGAAGATTTTGTGAAAAATATTTTTCTGTGTTTTGCCGAATCCCTCTTGTCAATCCGCCTAAAATCCTGTAAACTATAAGGGCATTTTTGGGAAACGAGGATTTTTGCTATGGAATGGCTGGAAATTACCATCGATTCTGCCTCCCGCGGCATCGGCCTGCTGGAGACTGCGCTGACCTTGAACGGCTTTGACAGCTTTATTATTGACGACGAAGCAGAATTTCACACCTTTTTGGAGACCAATCGGGATTATTGGGACATTGTCGACGAGGATCTGGAAAAGAGCCTGGACGGCGTTTCCAGGATCCGCCTGTATCTGGCCGACGGCCCCGACGCGCCGGAGGAGATCGCCCGGCTGCGGGAGCTGCTGGCCGGCCTGTCGGCGGCCTATCCCGACGCCGGTCTCGGCACCCTGGCGCTGAGCCTTGCCAACGTCCGGGACGAGGACTGGGAAAACAACTGGAAGCAGTATTATCAGCCCATCCCCATCGGGCAGCGGCTTCTGGTGGTGCCGAAGTGGATGCAGCCCGACCCCGGGGAGGAACGGATCCCGGTCTTCCTGGATCCCGGCATGATCTTCGGCACCGGGGCCCACGCCTCCACGCAGATGTGTATGCTCCGCCTGGAGGAGCTGATCCGGGGCGGCGAAGAGGTTCTGGATCTGGGCAGCGGCAGCGGTATTTTATCCATCACGGCGCTCCGGCTTGGCGCGGCCCACGCCACGGGCGTGGACGTGGATCCCAAGGCGGAGGACATCGCCCGGGAGAACGCGGCCATCAACGGCCTGGGGGCCGACCGCTTCACGGCGGTCACCGGCAACGTGATCACGGGGCAGGACGCGCTGGAGTCGCTCTTTTCCAAGACCTACGACGTGGTCTGCATGAATATCTTTGCGGACGTGATCATTCCCATGGCGGCGGTTTTGCCCCGCTTTATGACCGGCAAGACCCGGGTGATCTGCTCCGGCGTTCTGGAAAACCGGTATGAGGAGGTGCGCGCCGCCATCGAGAAGGCCGGCCTGCGGATCACCTCCCTGCAAACGCTGAACGATTGGTGCTGCTTTACCGCGGAAAAGGGGGAGTAAGCTTGCGCGCCATATCCTACCGCACCAAGGCCAGGATGAAAAAGGGCCTGAAGATCTTTCTGGCCCTGGCGGCCATTTTGCTCCTGGCGCTGATCCTGTTTGCGGTCTATCTGGAGCGATTCGTGGTCTACACCCAGGAGGGAGCCCATTTCGACTTTGAGCGGAATACCTCCCGGGACGTGGTGATCCCCACGGACAGCACGGAAAAGAATACCCTGGCGGAGAGCGTTGCCATCGAATTTGCCGACCCGGATCCAAACGCCAGGGAGACCGAGCGCATCAGCGGATACTACATCGACCTGGAGATGCTGCAGGATCCGGAGGCAGTCCTGGCGGCAGTCCAGGAGCTGAGCCCGCCCTGCACGGTGCTGATCGACCTCAAGGGCGGCAACGGTTCTTTCTACTACACCACGGGCATCGACGGTGCCCGGCAGGCCGCCATCGACGTGCCGGTGGTGGACGAGGTCATCTCCTATCTGCGCGGCCACGGGTTTACGATGGTGGCGCGGATCCGCACCTTCCAGGACACCCACTTCGCGGAAGGGCATATCAACTGCGCCCTGCGAAAGAGCGGCGGCTCTCTGTGGGTGGGCGACGGATTCTACTGGATGGATCCCGCCAATTCCACGGTGATGGCCTACCTCAAGCAGATCATCCGGGAGCTGGCGGAAAAGGGCTTCAAGGAGATCGTTCTGGACGATTTCCGTTTCCCCAGCGGAACGCAGATCGTCTATAACTCCGAAAAAAGCCGCACGGAGCTGATCGCGGGCGTCGCCGAGGAGCTGCTGAATTTCTTTGCCAGCAGCAACGTCACCATTTCCTTCGGCAACCCGGCATCGGACTTCGCTCTGACCGGAGATTCTCACGTCTATGTCTCCGGCGTGACGGGCTCCGGCGTCAGCGCCACGGTCAAGGGCTACACTCTGCTGGATCAGATCGAGACCCAGCTGGTTTTCCTCACCGGCTCCAAGGATCGCCGTTTTGATGATTATCAGGTTTTGCGGCCCCTGCTGAGCGGCGGCAATTAACAGGTTTTCCCCGGCAAGGAACAGGTATTCGGCGGCCGGTATTGCATTTGCTCCCTGCAAATGGTAAAATATACCGGATAGGCTTTCGTGCGAAACCGGGGAAAACGGATGGAAAGGGGAATACAAAACAATGAAAAAACGGATCCTTCCACTGCTCCTCGCGGCGGCCCTGCTCTGTGTCCTGCTCTGCGTCCTGCTTCCGAAGGCTGTCAGCTCCGCCCGCGGGAAGACCAGTTCCGGGATCTGCGGGGCAAAGGGAAACAATCTGAGCTGGACGCTGGACAAGGAGACCGGCCTGCTGCGTATCGAGGGCAGCGGAGCCATGAAGGATTATGATTGGAACAGTCCCGCGCCGTGGTTTTATGAACGGGAATCGATCACCCAGGTCAGCCTGCCGGACGGCCTGACCAGCATCGGCAATAAAGCCTTCAATCAGTGCGGCGCCTTGACGGGCGCGGTGATCCCGGAGGGCGTGACGCGCATCGGCGACGCCGCGTTCTATAAATGCACCGCCCTGTCCGGCGTGACGATCCCCAGCGGCGTGACCGCCGTGGGCGAGCAGGCCTTCGCCTACTGCCGGAGCCTCACGGCTGTGACAGTCCCGGAGGGCGTGACCCGCATCAGCCGGTATTCGTTCCTGGGGTGCAGCGCGCTGAAGACGGTGACCGTCTCCGACGGCGTGACCCAGATCGGGGACGAGGCGTTCAACAGCTGCATCGCTCTGACGGCGGTGTCGCTGCCGGACAGTCTGAAGCGGATCGGCAGCGGCGCGTTCTACGGCTGCGCCGCCCTGGCGGAGCTGAGGATCCCGGACGGCCTGTGCTCCGTCGGCGGCAGCGCGTTCCGCGGCACGGCATACGAGCAAAATGAGGCGAATTGGGAAAACGGGCTCCTCTACCTGGGGAATTGGGTCCTTGCGGCGAAGCCGGAGACCGGGGCGGCCGCGCTCCGGCAGGGGACCCGCGGGATCGCGGAATACGCGTTCTACGGCTGCGCCGACCTGGCGGACGTGACGCTGCCGGACAGCGTGACATACGTGGGCAGCCGGGCCTTCCTGGATACGGCCTATGAACAGACGGAGGCCAACTGGGAAGACGGTCTGCTGTATCTGGGAGATTGGCTGCTGCAGGCAAAGCAGGAGCTCACCGCGGCAAGGCTCCGGAGAGGAACGCGGGCCATTGCGGACGGCGCCTTCGCCGGCTGCGAGGCGCTGGAACGGGTGACGCTCCCCAACGGCGTGGCGCGCATCGGCAGGACCGCGTTTATCGATTGCCCCGCCCTGAGCGCCATCCATGTGGTGAAGTCGAACGCGAACTATTCCAGCCTGGACGGCGTGCTGTTCAATAAGGATCAGACCGAGCTGATCGTGTTCCCCGCCGGAAAACCGGACGTTTATTATGCGATCCCCGACGGAGTGACAAGCATTCACGAGCTGGCGTTCTTCAACTGCACCGGCCTGTCGAGCCTGACGGTCCCGGAGAGCGTCACCCAGATCGGCGAGCTGGCGCTGGGCTTCGGCTGGGGTGAAGATGCCCAGGGAGAGATCAGACTCAGCACCTTCTCCATTTTCGGAGACGTGGACTCCACGGCGCAGGCCTATGCCGAGCGCAACGAGCTCCGATTCTATTCCATGGAGGACGCGGTGGGCGATTTCCTGGATGTGAAGACCACAGACTATTTTGCCGAGCCGGTCCTCTGGGCTGTCAACCATGACCCCGTCATCACGGCGGGCATCTGGGCGCACAGCTTCGGCCCGGACATCGACTGCACGCGGGAACAGATCGTGACCTTCCTCTGGGCCGCCAACGGAAAGCCGGAGCCCGAGCTGACGGAATCGCCCTTCAGCGACGTGCCGGATGACTCCTGGCTCGTCAAGCCCGTCCTCTGGGCGCTGGAAAACGACATCACCAGCGGGGACGGCAGCGGGAGCTTCGGTGTCGGGGAGATCTGCACCCGCGGGCAGGCCATGACCTTCCTCTGGGCTGCCAACGGCAGGCCGGAGCCGAAGCTGACGGAAAGCCCGTTTACCGACGTGCCGGAGGACGAGTGGTACTGCGATGCGATCCTCTGGGCTTTGGAAAACAACATCACCGCCGGCGTGGGCGACGGTCTGTTCGGCGTGGACGACAGCTGTACCCGCGCACAGATCATCACCTTCCTGTACAGAGTCTACGGGGAGGAATGACCCGGCGCAGGCGGATGCCCGCCGAAAGGCCGCGATATTGCCGTTTTCTCTGGAAAAACAATGAAATAATTCTTGACTTCCGGCCCATGCTTTGCTATAATGTAGCTCTGCATGGGCCTTTTGCGCCCATCTGCGCCCAAAACCGGACGTTTCGGAGGTACCACTTGCTGCGAGAGCTGATGAATTGCCCCAGGGTCGTGGGCGTCAAGCAGCTTCGCAAGGCCATTGGCAGAGACGAGATCCGCCGGGTCTTCCTGGCCGACGACGCCGATCCTGCCGTCACCGAACCCATCGAGGCCCTGGCTGAGGCCCACGGCGTTCCCGTTACCCGGGTCGATGCCATGAAGGAGCTGGGCCAGGCCTGCGGCATCGCCGTAGGCGCTGCAGCCGCAGGGCTGCTGAACGAAGAAATCAAAACGAAAAACTGAAAATGATTGTTTTTTCAAATCGCGATTTGAAAAACTCCGAAGTTCTTCGTTTTGCGTGTTTCGTTTTTCGTTCGTATTCAAAATGCTTCTGATTAAAGCAGAAGCATTTTGGAAATAATCAAACCGGCAAGACCGGAATTCCAAAGAAAGGAGACAACAAATGCCTACTTTTAACCAGCTGGTAAGAAAGGGCCGTGAGCAGGCCACCTACAAGTCCACCGCTCCCGCTCTGCAGAAGGGTATGAACACCCTGAAGAACCGGACTACCGATCTGTCCTCCCCCCAGAAGAGAGGCGTCTGCACCGCAGTTCGTACCACCACCCCCAAGAAGCCGAACTCCGCGCTGCGTAAGATCGCCCGTATCCGCCTGACCAATGGCTACGAAGTGTCCGGCTACATCCCCGGCGAAGGCCACAACCTGCAGGAGCACTCCGTGGTGCTGATCCGCGGCGGCCGTGTCAAGGACCTCCCCGGCGTTCGTTACCACATCATCCGCGGCAAGCTGGATACCCAGGGTGTCCAGGGCAGAATGCAGGCCCGTTCCAAGTACGGCGCCAAGAAGCCCAAGGCCAAGGGTGCCGCCAAGAAGTAATTCTTCGCTGCAAATTTGACATTCCTGTCTTGTGCGCAAGACAAACCTTGCCATGAGTTTATATATATAACCTCTGGCAAGCACCGACAAAGGACGCAGATTCCTTTGAAGTACCTATGAAATCATTATTATATGAAGGAGGGAAGCGAAGTGCCCAGAAGAG
>JAFOPS010000070.1 GCA_017394205.1 Clostridia bacterium
GCAGCTTTTTTGCCCCGCAAAATCGCGGATTTTGCGGGGACCCCTCCATGGGATTCGCTCCGGTCGGATCATATAGATCCTCCCCTCGCGGCGCGCCTTTGGCGCGGAGCCGCTTGCGCGGCCGCGGCAAAAAGCTGCTTACCGGTTCCGGTCCTTGAGGGCCCGGTCCATCTCCCGGTGGGCGTCGCGCTTTGCCATATCGTCCCGCTTATCGTGCAGCTTTTTGCCTTTGCAAAGCCCCAGCTCCAGCTTGACCCGCGAGCCCTTGAAATACAGGCTCAGGGGGATCAGGCTGTAGCCTTCCCGCTTCACCAGACCGAAGAGCTTCAAAATCTCCCGCTTGTGCATCAGCAGCTTGCGCTGGCGCATGGGGTCGCGGTTAAAGATATTCCCCTGCTCATAGGGGGAAATATGCATCCCCACCACAAAGATTTCTCCGTCCTTCACCGAACAATAGCTGTCCTTCAGGTTGACGTTGCCCGCCCGCAGGCTTTTGACCTCGGTGCCCGCCAGCGAGATGCCGCATTCATAGGTCTCCTCCACGAAATAGTCGTGCCGCGCCTTGCGGTTCAGGGCGATCTGTTTGGTTGTTTCCTTTTCCGCCACGGGGCACCGCCTTTCCTTGGAATCTCTCTTATCATATCCCAAACCGGGCCGCAGGTCAAGTTACAAGTATATTACGCCCGCTCCAGCGCGGCGATGGCCGCCTCCAGCGCCCGGGCGGCGTCGGCAGAGGAAAGACAGGGGGCGTGCGTTTCCGCCGCCTGCTCCGGCGTGAGGGGCAGATGGATAAAGCCCGCCCGCGTGCCGGGCAGCTCCCGGGCGCACAGGCGCAGCACGCCGTACATCAGATGGTTGCAGACAAAGGTGCCCGCCGAGTCGGAGATCCGGGCGGGGACGCCTGCTCCGCGGATGGCGTCGGCCATGGCCTTAATGGGCAGCGTGGAGAAATAAGCAGCCGCTTCTCCCGGGAAAACAGGGGCGTCCGCCGGCTGATTGCCCGCGTTGTCGGGGATGCGGGCGTCGTTCACATTGATCGCCACCCGCTCGGGGGTAACGGCGTCCCGCCCCGCCGCCTGTCCCAGGCAGAGGATAAAATCGGGCCGCAGCGCTCTTGCCGCCTGCGTCACCGCTTCGATGGAGCGGTAAAACACCGTGGGCACCGTCAGACGGGTGATCTCAATCCCGCCGACGCGCGCGGGCAGCAGGGCCGCCGCCTGGGCGGCGGCGTTGACGGCTTCGCCGCCAAAGGGGTCAAAGGCCGTGAGCAGCAGCTTTTTCGGGCCCGGCGCAGCGGCGCCTTTTGCGGGCACGGGCGCCGTGGGCTTGAAGAAAAAGGCGTTGTGGAAGGTCATGCCCGCGTTTTCCGTGTAAAAATGCAGCATCTTCCGCCAATCCTTCGTGGAGGTGGTGAGGGTAAGAAAGGCGGCCCGGGTGCCAACGTCGGCCTCCATGGCGGCGAAAAGCCGCCCGCCGATCCGCTGAGAGCGGTATTCCGGCAAAACATAAAGCTCGTCGATCTCGAAGCATTCGCTGCCCGGCGTGATGCCGGAGATGCGCCGCTCCTGCCTGTAAAAGCGGCCGAACAGATAGCCCACGATCACCCCGTTGTCCCGCGCCGTCCACAGCGGCTCCCGCAGGTCGTCCCGGCTGTTTTTCACCATGCCGAAGCTGCAGTTTTCCTCCACCCACAGGGCGGAGAGCGCTATAAGGCGCGCCGCCGTTTCGTCCGTCAAAGCCTCCCGGCCGATCTCGATCATGCAAAAGACCCCTTTTCCGCGGCAGAGGCCGCGTTCACAGTATAACGCAAAACGCGCGAAAAAGCAAAACCTCCCGCAAAGCGAAAAGGCGCCCGCCCCTTCCGCCCTCCTCTTGCGGGCCGCGAAGCGCCGCCTCTCTGTCAACCTTCCCTCTTGCGGGCCGCGAAGCGCCGCCTCCTTCAACCTTCCCCCTCGTGGCCGCGAAGCGCCGCCTCCTTCAACCTTCCCTCTTGCGGGCCGCGAAGCGCCGCCTCCTTCAACCTTCCCCTTTGGGGAAGGGGGACCGCTTGCGGTGGATGAGGCGCGGGCGGGAGCGCGTAAAAACAGGGGCACCTTCCTTGCGGAGGGTGCCCCGAAACGGGCGTGCTGTTTCGAAAAGCCGCTCAGTCACTGAAATCGCTGTCGATCACCACGTCGAAGGTATATTCCGGCCTGCGCTGCGCCAGGGCGGCGCGGATCTCTTCATACAGCCGCGGCACGTCGGCGCCGAAGGAAAACACCAGGTCGAAGGTGGCCCGTTTCTGCGTGGGCTCCACGTAAAAGCCGTGGATCTGCTGCACCTGGGGATAGTTCGCCAGCACGGCGTCCACGTCCTGCCGCAGGGCGGCGATCTCGGGACTTTGGGTGTTGGCGGCGTAAACGCCCACGGTGAGCACGATGCCGAAGGAGGAGAACACCTCCTCGCTGATCTTGCGGGTAAGGGCGTGGATCTCCCGGGCGGTGAGGGTGTCGTCCACCTCCACGTGCACCGAGCCGATGGTCTTTTCCGGCCCGTAGCGGTGAAGGATCAGGTCATAGGCGCCATGCACCTCGGGATGGGAGCAGATCTGGTCCCGCAGCGCGCGGGTGAGCTCGCCGTCCACCCGCACGCCGATGAGGTCGTTGAAGCTGTCCTGCAGGATCTCGATGCCCGCCTTGAGGATAAAGATCGAGATCACCGCGCCCAGCCAGCCCTCAAGATTGATCTTCCACAGCATGCTGACCGCGGCGGCCGCCAGGGTGGACAGGGAGATGACGGCGTCGAAGGAGGCGTCGGTGCCCGAGGCCACCAGCGATTCGGAATGGTACTCCGTTCCCTTGGCCTTGACGTAGCGCCCCAGGAAAAACTTCACCGCCACCGCTGCGGCGATGATCACCAGCGAGATCGCGGTGTAGCTGGCGGCGGAGGGATGCAGGATCTTATCCACCGACTCCCGGAACGAGGTGAGGCCGGCCAGCAGGATGATGACGGCGATGATCACCGCGGTGAGATGCTCGATGCGCCCGTGACCGTAGGGGTGCTTGCGGTCGGGGGGGCGGTTGGCCAGCTTGGTGCCCAGGATGGTGATCACCGAGGACAGCGCGTCGCTCAGGTTGTTCACCGCGTCCAGGATCACGGCGATGGACCCCGCCAGCAGGCCCACCGCGGCCTTGAAGGCGGCCAGGATCAGGTTGGCGGCGATGCCCACCAGACTGACGCGAATGATCTGTTTGCTGCGTTCCATAAAAAACGACCTCCTTGTTCAGCGCAATCCCGCAAGTATTTTATGCAGCAGCGCGTAAAGCTGTGCGCCCTCGTCGGGCTTCAGCGGGATGCAGGAGCCCACCTGTGCGGGGATATCCGCCGCCTGCTTTTGCAGGGCCGCGCCGTGCTCGGTCAGCGACAGGATCACGCTGCGCTCGTCGGCCTCGCTGCGGGCGCGGATGAGATACCCCTTTTGCTCCAGCTTTTTCAGCACGGGCGTCAGGGTGCCGGAATCCAGCCACAGGGCCTCTCCCAGCCCCTTCACCGTGTCCCGGCCCGTTTCCCACAGGCGGAGCATGACGAGATACTGCGTATAAGTCAGTCCCAGCGGCTCCAGCCAGGGCTGATAGAGCCGCACGATCTCCTTGGCGCAGGCATAAAGGGGAAAGCAGAGCTGATTTTCCAGCCGGAGCTGGGGATAGAGCCGCTCCATGCCGCCGCCTCAGATCAGGCCGGCGACGCAGGCGGCCAGCTCTTTCATGTCGGCGGTGGGCTCAAAGCGGGCGACCACCTCGCCCTGCCGGTCCACCACGAATTTGGTGAAGTTCCACTTGATGTCGGGGTTGGTCTTGTAATTCTTGTCGATGGTCTTGAGCATGGCGCTCATGGCCAGCGCCTTGGGGCCCTTGCCGAAGCCTTCAAAGCCCTTTTTGCTCTTGAGATACGTGAACAGCGGCAGCGCGTTTTCCCCGTTGACGTCGGACTTTTTCATCTGGGGGAAGCGGGTGTTGTACTTCAGCGTGCAGAACTGACGGATCTCCTCGTCGGTGCCGGGCGTCTGACCGGCAAACTGGTTGCAGGGCACGTCGATGATCTCGAGGCCCGCGTCGTGATACTGCTCGTAAAGCTGCTCCAGCTGCTCATACTGGGGCGTGAAGCCGCAGCCGGTGGCCGTGTTGACGACGAGAAGCACCTTGCCGCGATATTGGTCCAGGGCGACCTCGCTGCCGTCGCCGGAAATCAGGGTGTAGTCGTAAATGCTCATGGAAATGCTCCTTTCCGCGCCGCGGTGCGGCTTTTATTTGATACGATTAGATTGTAAACAATTAAAATGCTTTTGTCAAGCTTTTTTCTTCTTTTTCGGGCCAACAAACGAAATTCACACGAATTTATTGCATTACGCAAAAAAACAGCGTAAAATGATAGCTGTGAAAATCCGGCATTGAGCCGGCCCGACATTTCAAGGCAGGAGATGAAGTACATGAGTGATAACAACCGGCCGAGAGGCAGAGAGAAAAACGTCACCGGTCAGGGCAAGAGCGTCTATAAGCGCGGCGAAGGGCTGGGCACCGGCCCCGTGGGCAGCCAGAGCGGATACGAAGGACGTCCCGGCACCACCGGCGCGCAGCAGGACAGCCGGCCGCAGCAGCAGCGGACCACCCGCGGCGGCGGCAAATCGCTGATCGCCATCATCCTGGCGCTGCTTTTGGGCGGCGGCGGAGGCGGCGCGCTGCTTTCCGGACTTCTGGGCGGCGGCGGAAGCACCCAGCCGAGCAATTATACCGACAATTATACCAACACGACCCCCTCTTATACCCAGCAGGGCAGCTCCGCCGGCAGCATGGCCGACCTTACGTCGCTGTTGAGCGCCTTTACCTCCAGCGGCGTGTCCTCCGGCTGGGGCAGCACCGTTTCGCAGCAGACCTCCGGCAGCACGGGCGGCGCCTTCAGCTCCGGGAACAACACCGGCTCGCTGAACACCTCGGTGGCCGCGGGCTCCCGGGCCAAGCGCACCTCCATTCTGGGCAGCGGCCGCGACGTATACACCATCATGGTCTATATGTGCGGCACCGACCTGGAGTCCCGCTGCGGCATGGGCACCGCCGACCTGCAGGAGATGGCCTCCGCCAACATCGGCGACAACGTCAATCTGATCGTTTACACCGGCGGCTGCTCCGGCTGGAAAAACAACGTGGTGAGCTCCCGGGTCAACCAGGTGTATCAGGTGAAGAACGGCGGCCTGATGTGCCTCAGCGACAACGCCGGCACCGGCGCCATGACCGACCCGCGGAATCTGGCGGCCTTTATCCAGTTCTGCACCAAGAACTTCCCCGCCAACCGCAACGCGCTGATCTTCTGGGACCACGGCGGCGGCTCGCTTTCGGGCTACGGCTACGACGAAAAGAACAAGAGCGCCGGCTCCATGGATCTGGCGGAGATCAACACCGCCCTCAAGGCGGGCGGCGCCACCTTTGATTTCATCGGCTTTGACGCCTGCCTGATGGCCACGGTGGAGACCGCCCTGACCCTTACCCCCTACGCCGACTATCTCATCGCCTCGGAGGAGACCGAGCCCGGCCAGGGATGGTATTACACCAACTGGCTCACCAACCTTTCCCGCAACACCTCCATGAGCACGCTGGAGATCGGCAAGAACATCATCGACGACTTCGTCACCGTCAGCGCCCAGAAGTGCCCGGGACAGAGCACCACCCTCTCGGTGGTGGATCTGGCTGAGCTGGAGCACACCGTGCCCCAGGAGCTGAAGGATTTTGCCGTTGGCACCTCGGCGCTGATCCGGAACCAGCAGTTCCAGACCGTGTCCAACGCCCGGGCCAAGACCCGCGAGTTTGCCTCCTCCAACCGCATCGACCAGGTGGATCTGGTGCATCTGGCGGGCAATCTGGGCACGCAGGAGGGCAAGGACCTGGCCAACGTGCTTTTGAGCGCGGTGAAGTACAACCGCACCTCCTCCAACATGACCAACGCCTACGGTCTGTCCATCTACTTCCCCTATCAGAAAGCCTCCTCGGTCCAGACGGCGGTGAACACCTATCAGGCCATCGGCATGGATGAGGATTACACCCGCTGTATCCAGCAGTTCGCCAGCATGGAGGTCTCCGGCCAGGCGGTCTCCGGCGGCGCAAGCTCGCCTCTGGGCACGCTGCTCAGCGGCTACAGCAGCTATCCCACCGGGCAGAGCGGCTCTTCCTCCACTGCGGGCGCCGACATGATCTCTCAGATGCTTTCCGGCCTGCTGGGCGGCAATCTGGGCGGCGTTTCGGGTCTCACCGGCAGCAACAGCGGCTTTTTGGGCCGGTCGCTGGATGTGGACTCCGCCACCCAGTTCATCGCGGCCAATCAGTTCGACCGGGGCCAGATGGTGTGGACCGAGCGCAGCGACGGCACGCTGGGCATGTATATGAGCCTTGACCAGTGGAAGCTGGTGCAGGATCTGAAGCTCAACGTCTTCATCGACGACGGCGAGGGCTATATCGATCTGGGTCTGGACACCGTGTACGAGTTCACCCCGGACGGCGCCCTGTCGGGCGAATACGACGGCACCTGGATCGCCATCAACGACCAGCCCGTGGCCTATTATCACGTGAGCACCGTGGACGACGGGACGAATTACAGCATCACCGGCCGGGTGCCCGTGATGATCAACGACGTCCGCGCCGACCTGATCCTGGTCTTCGACAACGAGCACCCCTACGGCTTTGTCGCCGGCGCCCGCTACGACTATCGGGACGGCGAGACCGAGACCGTGGCCAAGAGCATGGAGAGCCTCACCGAGGGCGACAGACTGGACTTCCTCTGCGACTATTATTCCTATGACGGCGTCTATCAGGACAGCTATTATCTGGGCGACCCCATGACGGTCGCCGGAGAGCTGGTCATCAGCAACGTCTATATCGACCGGGAGGCGGCCTCTGCCACTTACCGCTTTACGGATATTTACAACCAGACCTACTGGAGCCCCGTGATGCGCTGAGAAAACCGACGGGAACGGCTCTTTGAGCCGTTCCCTTTTTTTGAAGGAGGGAGCCTGTGAAAAAAGTGAGACCCCGTCCGCTGTGCCCCGCGCGTCTGCCCGATCCGGGAGAAGACGGGCGGCGGTTTGCCCGGGACCGGATGATCCTGACGCTTTCGCCCGAGGCGTCCCGCCCCCGGGTCGAGGCCATGCTTGCCGAAAAGGGGCTGACGGTGCGGTACCGGATGAAGAGCGGCCCGGTGCTGGCGGTGCAGACGGCGCGCCCGCTGTCCCGGCAGGCCTGGGAGACGCTGGCGCGGGAACTGGAGCGGGAGGAAGGCGTTTTGCGGGTCGAGCGGGATTTTCTCAACGAGCAGCACGGCTCCGGCCCGCGGCGCTGTGAAAGATAAAAACCATCGCCCCGACGGACGTTCCGTCGGGGCGACGATGCTTTTTGCGAGATTGTGTTATTCTGTCGGGGGAAGATCCCGCGCCCGGATGCGCTCCAGCCAGTTGGACCTGCGGTAATACCAGAGGAAGATCACCGAGCTGATGGCCCAGGTGATGGGATAGGCCAGAAAGACCGGGGCGATGCTGTGAAACAGGCGGATCACCACCTGGATGTAGGCCACGCGGAACACGCACCACACCCCCAGCATCACGTACATGGGGACCTTGGCGTAGCCGGCGCCGCGGCACACGGCGGCGATCCCGTGGGACAGGGCCAGCAGCACGTAGGCCACCGAGCAGATCCTCCCCCGCAGCACTCCGGCGGCGATGGCCTCGGGGGATTTTCCGAACATGCCCACCAGCATGGGAGCCGTGATGAAAAAGATCACGCCCAGCACGGCGGCGCAGACGCAGGAAAATCCCACGGCGAAGGAGGCGCCCTCCTTGACCCGGTCGTATTCCCGGGCGCCGATGTTCTGGCTGACGAAGGTAGTGGCCGCCGAGCAGAAGGCGTTGATGGGGATGAAGATAAAGCCCTCCAGCTTGACGTAGGCCCCGTTGCCCGCCACCGCCGCCGCGCCGAAGCTGTTGACGCTGGACTGGACGATGACGTTGGCAAAGGCGATCACCGAGTTCTGCACACCGGAGGGCAGGCCGATGCGGATCATCTCCTTTGCCAGCGGCCGGTCGAGACAGACGCCGCGCAGCGTCACCCGGTAGGGCGCGTCGATCCGGCCGAGACGGGCGTAGGCCAGCACGGCGCTGAGGCCCTGGGCCAGCACGGTGGCAAGCGCCGCGCCGTTTACGCCCATGTGCAGCCCGCCCACGAAAAACAGGTCGAGCGCCACGTTGACCACCGACGACACGATCAGGTAATAGAGGGGGCGCCGGCTGTCGCCCACCGCCTGAAAGATGCCGTTGGCGCTGTTGTAAAGGATGACGGTGAGGATACCGGAAAAATAGATGCGGAGATAGCCAACGGCATCGGGCAGCACGCTGACCGGCGTGTCCATCAGCCGCAGCAGGGCGGGCGTCGCCGTGACGCCGATGACCGTCAAAGCGGCCCCCGAGATCAGGGCGGTGGAGACCGCCGTCCCCACGGCGCGGCGGAGCCGCTCTTCGTCACCCGCGCCGAAGCAGCGGGCGATGACCACGCTGACGCCGCCGAACACGCCGCCGAAGAAGCCCACCAGCAAAAAGATCAGCGAGCCGGTAGAGGTAACGGCGGCCAGGGCGTCCTGACCCACCAGATTGCCCACCACCAGCGCGTCCACCGCGTTGTAGAGCTGCTGGAAAAGCTGCCCCAGAAACAGGGGCAGCGCAAAGCGCAGCAGGTTGGGGCGGATCCTGCCGCGGATCAGGTCGATGCCGGTACCGGAGGTCATATCAGCCGTTGTTCAGCAGGCCGTTGAGCAGATCATCCAGCCAGGGGGCGTGGACCGATTCCACCATGCCCTCGTCCATGGCTTTGGCCACGGCAGGCTCGATGGGCAGACGGGCCGTCAGCGGGATCCCGTACTGTGCGGCCACGGCGTCCACACGGCTCTCGCCGAAGATCGCATGCTCCCTTCCGCAGTCGGGACAGCGGAAATAAGACATGTTCTCCACGATGCCCACCACGGGGATGTTCATCAGCCGGGCCATATTCACGGCCTTTTCCACGATCATGCCCACCAGCTCCTGGGGCGTGGTGACGATGATGATCCCGTCCACGGGCAGCGACTGGAACACGGTCAGCGGCACGTCGCCGGTGCCCGGAGGCATGTCCACATACATATAATCCACGTCGTCCCACAGAACGTCGGTCCAGAACTGCTTCACCGCGCCGCCGATGACGGGGCCGCGCCATACCACGGGGTCGGTCTCGTTTTCCAGCAGCAGGTTGATGGACATCATCTGGACGCCCGCCCGGCTGACGGCGGGCAAAATGCCCGTCCCGGTGCCCTGGGCGCGGCCGTGAACGCCGAAGGCCTGGGGGATGGAGGGGCCGGTGACGTCGGCGTCCAGCACGGCGGTGGAATAGCCCCGCAGACGGGTCTGGGAGGCCAGAAGGGAGGTGACCATGGATTTGCCCACGCCGCCCTTGCCGGAGACTACGGCATAGACCTTGCGGACGGTCACGCCTTCGGACAGGCGGGCGTGCAGATCCTGAGGCTGATTGCGGGAGGGACAGTCGACGCCGCAGGCGTCACAGTTGTGCGTACAGGTTTCGGCTTCGCTCATAAGGTATTCGCTCCTTTTATTATATAATTACAAAAACGCAGGTTCAGGGAGGCCGCCGGGCGCGGCCTTATTTCTTATCATGGCACAATTCCGCGGGGTTTGCAAGTCCCTTTACATTTTTCCTCGAAGATGCTATACTGAAACCGCAAAAAACGGGAAAGGAGCCCTGCTTTATGAGCGAAGAAACGCGCCGTCCGGAGGGACAGGAGGAAAAGCCCTTCTGGGAGGGCAAGCATTACGCCTTTTTCTGCAACAGGGAGTGCGAGTTTTTCCCCTGCCATCAGGGCGTGGATCCGGAGCAGTTCAACTGTCTGTTCTGCTATTGCCCGCTTTACGCGCTGGGCGAAAAGTGCGGCGGCAATTTCAGCTATAACGAACGGGGGATCAAGGATTGCTCCGCCTGCCGTTTGCCCCACGTTCCGAAAAGCTACGGCTATATCATCGGGAAATACGGCGAGCTGATGGCCCTGGCCGCCCGCAAGCCCGCCCCCGCGGAGGAAAAAGCGCAGCCGGAAACGGCGGGAAAAGAATAATCTGACAATAACGCGGCGCCGGACCCGGGTCCGGCGCCGTTGTTTTGCACAAATTTCAGGGAAAATTCACAAAAAAGGAATAAATATACGAATATTTGGTATTATTTACAAAAAATTCCGGGTTTCCGGCGAAAGATAATAAAAAAATGCATCACGGGCAGTAAAAGAAGCCGGAAAAGACCGCTTCTTCTGGCTTTCGACGAGGCGTTTTGCCTTTTCCAAAACCATGTTTGCTACGCGGGTGTGGTGCTCAGGCGGTTCATCGAATGTCGATGCAACGACTTCGGCCTTGATATCAATACCCTTTTCTGCAGCTCTTTCCTTGATTTCCGTGATGATGTCGCGCATTTCGGTGACTTCTTCCGGACGTTCGTCAATGAGGAGCGTGATGAGGATAATTTCGGGGTGGTTCTTCGCAATGGCGCGAGTGACATTCTGCAAGAGAACGGTCTTACCGGTACGCGGAGGAGCGAGGATGATACTGCGCTGGCCTTTACCGATCGGGGAGAACAAGTCCATGATGCGGGTGCTGTATTCCGTTTCGTTCCATTCGAGGTGAATCTTTTCTTCCGGATGAATCGGAGTCAAGTATTCGAATGCGACGCGGCGGCGCATCTTGTCCGGTTCTTCGAAGTTCACGCGGTCGATGCGGCGCATGGAGAAGTACTTATCTTGTTCGCGAGGCGTGCGGACGAGACCTTCAATCGTATCGCCAATCTTGAGGTTGAATTTACGGATAAGGTTCTGGCTCACATAGACGTCGTCCGTGCTGGTCTGGTAGTTCTGATCC
>JAFOPS010000071.1 GCA_017394205.1 Clostridia bacterium
ACCGTAAACCTGTTCCTTCCCGGCGGGTATCGACGCTCAGAATTACACAAAACAGCGAGCACCGTTCTAAGTGCGTTCACAATATGCCTCTTTCATCATTCAAATAATAAAACACATCTTAATTATACAGCAGATTCTTGGGTTTGTCAATATTTGGGTGAGCCTCACCCCCCTTTTCGAAAGCGTGTGCAAGAAAGCAAAACCCGCGCTCCGGTCAAGGAGCGCGGGTAAATATGCAATGATTCAGGAACGCAGCTTGGCGCGCAAATCGGAGAACGCTTCGGTCATGACCTCTTCAAAGGTGGGATGCGGACGCATGGCCAGAAGCATCTGATCTGCCGTCAGGCCGTTGGCGATGGCTTGCGCCAGCTCCGAGATCATGTCGGTGGCGTGCTCACACATCAGCTGTGCGCCCAGCAGCTTGCCGGTCTCGGCGTGGGCAACCAGCTTCATAAAGCCCCGGTCGCCCTCCACGATGACGGTGCGGGCATTGGCGCCCATCAGCCCCTTTCCCACCTTCACGGGGATGCCGGCCTCTTTGGCCTCCGCGTCGGTCATGCCGACAACGGCGATTTCGGGACGGCTGTAAATGCAGCTGGGTACCACGTTCATGTCGATGGCCTCCATCGTGCCGAACAGGTTTTCCACGCAGGCCGTTCCCTGCGCGGAGGCAACGTGAGCCAGCTGAATTTTAGAGGACACGTCGCCGATGGCGTAAACGCCGGGGATGCTGGTCTGGTAATGCTCGTCCACGCGGATGGACTTGCCGTTCATCTCGGGCAGCATATCAGGGGCGAAGGCGCCCTCGAGATAAGGCTTGCGGCCGATGGCGCAAAGCACCGTTTCGGCGCAGGCGGCGCCGGGCTTGTCCTTCTGGACATACTGCACGGTCAGACCGTCGGCGGTTTTTTCCACATGCTGCACCATGGCGCCCAGCACCACGTTGACGCCGCGCTTTTTCAGGATCATGGCAAGATTCTGGCCCAGCTCCCGATCCATGGTGGGCAGCAGCCGATCCATCCCCTCGAGGATGGTGACCGCGCAGCCAAGATCATTGTAGAAGGTGGCGAACTCCACACCGATGACGCCGCCGCCGATGATGACAATGGAATCATACAGGCGGTCGCAGCCCTCCAGAAGCTCGTCGGAGGTCATCACGCCCTCCAGATCCAGTCCGGGGATGGGCGGACGGGCGGGGACAGAGCCGGTGGCCACAAGGATATACTGGGCGGTGCAGGTCTTTTCTCCGTCGGCCGTCTTGACGGTGACGGTGTTGGCCGCGGTGACCGTGCCCTTGCCCCGGATCAGATCGATCTTGGCGGATTTGAACATGCCCTCGATGCCGGAGGACAGCTTTTCGGACACTGCCCGCTTGTGGGCGAAGATGGCGTTCATATCCACGTGGATCTGCTCCGCCGTGACGCCTGCATGCTCGCCGGTGGCGATGTCATGATAGATCTGGGAGGAATGCAGCAGGGTCTTGGTGGGGACGCAGCCCCGGTTGAGGCAGGTGCCGCCCACTTCTCTGTTTTCCACCACGGCCACCTTCGCACCCAGCTTTGCCGCCCGCAGAGCGGCCACATAGCCGCCGGGGCCGGCGCCGATGACGATCAGTTGATAGTCGTACATAATCAAATCTCCTGTTCTTCCAGCAGGGCGATGAGATCCTGCCGGACGTTTGATTCCAGCGGCGCGGCAAGCAGCCGCTCCCGCAGAGCCTTCTGTGTAAAACGCGCGCCCAAAAGCGTCTGCTCGATCGCGGGGGCAAGGCTCCAGTCCATCGCGTCGGAAAAAACCTGCGCGCCGCGCACTACGCCCTGCTCCACCTGAAGAGAAATCTGCACTTCTCCCCAGTCCAATTTATCGGCGCAGGAAAAACTCATGGGAAGATTCTTCCCAAACCGCCATTCCCAACTTTCGTTGCGGGAGCGCAGCGTCTCCACGGCGGCCATGTCCAGATCCTGCTCTGTCAAAAGAGCAGCCGCGCCCTGATACACCGTTTCAAAGGCATCGATCAGGTCGCGCCGCAGCCCGCCGCAGGTGAGCGCTGGCGCGTACTCCGTCAGATTGACCACGCGGGCGCGGACAGAGCTCACGCCCTTTGCCTGGAGTTTGGCTTTGGAGGGACTGAGATACCGTTCTACACGCGCAGTATCCACCGCCACCATCAGCGTGCCGTGATGATAGCATTTCCCCTCGTGTTTGTAAAAAGCATTGCCGGAAAACTTCCGCCCCCCTGCCAGCAGATCGTTGCGGCCCGAGCGTTTCACGGGGATCCCCGCTCTTTTGCAGGCCAACTCGATCACAGAGAGCTGGCGCGACACATCGTAATCCTCCTGCCGGACAAGGAAGGTAAAGTTCAGATTGCCCAGATCGTGATAGACCGCGCCGCCGCCAGAAAGCCTTCTCGCCAGCTTGCCATCCTCCTCTTCCAAAAGAGAAACGCGGCACTCTTTCCAGGGGTTTTGATTGCGGCCGATGACCACCGTGTGAGCATTTTGCCATAAATACAGGATGATCTCGCCTGAGGAGACCCTGTTGAGCAGGGTCTCCTCCACAGCGAGATTATACCATGGATCAAGGCTTACGCCGTTCAATACGGAAAGGCGCGAAATCATGCCTTTTGCCAGCGCAGGACAGGATTGCGCGCAGCGCGCACCTCGTCGGGACGCCCGATCTGGGCGTGATGCGGTGCGGCGTGCATATACTCGGGATCG
Organism: Clostridia bacterium; assembly: GCA_017394205.1. Taxonomy (GTDB): domain Bacteria; phylum Bacillota; class Clostridia; order Oscillospirales; family Butyricicoccaceae; genus UBA4644. The sequence continues at coordinate 2,718 of JAFOPS010000071.1, forward strand.
TCATGACCCATCTGATAGAGCTTGCGGAAGATCTCCGCCGCCCAATCCAGCGTCTCTTTGCTCTCGGTCTCGGTGGGCTCGAGCATCAGGGCCTCGTGGACGATCAGGGGGAAATACATCGTGGGGGGATGCATCCCGTAGTCGATGAGCGTCTTGGCAACGTCCAGCGCGGAGACGCCGGTCTCCTTCTTGAACTCGCTGAGGTCCAGAACGAACTCGTGCATGCAGATGCGGTCAAAAGCAGGAGTGAAGGTTCCCTTGATGCGCGCCATCAGATAATTGGCGTTGAGTACGGCGTTGGTGGCCGCCTCGGGGACGCCCTCACGCCCCAGCGTGAGCAGATAGGTCAGAGCCTTGACCACTACCAGGAAGTTGCCGGAGAAGCCGCGCACCTGGATGCGTCCCTCGCCCTGCATGGTGACCGAGCGGGGCATAAATTCCTTAAGGAAGGACTTGCAGCCCACAGCGCCCGCACCGGGACCGCCGCCGCCGTGAGGCGTGGCAAAGGTCTTGTGCAGATTCATGTGGATGCAGTCAAAGCCCATATCGCCGGGACGGACGATGCCCATGACGGCATTGAGGTTGGCGCCGTCGTAATAGCACAGACCGCCGGCGTCGTGCACCAGACGGGTGATCTCCAGAATGTTTTCGTCAAAGATACCCACGGTGTTGGGGTTGGTAAGCATCAGTCCGGCGGTGTCTTCGCCCAGCGCGGCCTTGAGGGCCTCCAGATCGACGCAGCCGTCGGGAGCGGAGGCGATGTTGACCACGTCAAAGCCGCACATGGCGGCGGTGGCGGGGTTGGTGCCGTGGGCGGAATCGGGGACGATGATCTTGGTGCGCTTCAGGTCGCCCCGGGCGCGATGATACTGCTTGATGAGCATGACGCCGGTAAACTCGCCGTGGGCGCCGGCGGCGGGCTGGAAGGTCATCTCGTCCATGCCGGAAATCTCACAGAGATACTTCTTGGCGGTGTCCAGCACCTCGCGGCAGCCCTCGGTGGCGTAAGCGGGCGCCAGAGGATGCACGTCGGTGAAGCCGGGCAGAGCAGCCATCTCCTCATCGATGCGGGGATTGTACTTCATAGTGCAGGAGCCCAGCGGATAGAAGCCGCAGTTGACGCCGTGGACGTTGTGGCACAGCTCGGTATAATGACGGGACACATCGGTCTCGCTCATCTCGGGCAGATCCAGCGACTCGCGGCGGGCAAAGGCTTCAGGCAGGGCGTATTCCTCCACGTCGCAGGCGGGCAGAAGCGACAGCTTGCGGCCGGGAACGCTCTTTTCAAAGATCAGCTTCATGCTTCCAGCACCTCCTTAACAATGGATACGGCCTTGTCCAGATCGGCCTTGGCGACCTTTTCGGTAACGCACCACAGAACGCCGCCCTCTACAGGCAGGCCGCCCAGGATGCCGTTGTCCTCCAGAGTCTTCAAGACCTGCTCGGTCTTGGGCAGAACGGTGACGAATTCGTGGAAGAACTCGCCCGAATATTTCATGCTCACGCCGGGCAGGGCGCACAGGGCCTTGGCCAAATAATGAGCCTTCGCCATCGACTGGCGGGCGGCCTCTTTCATGCCGTCTGGCCCCATTGCGGCCATATACAGGCCGGCAGTGAGGGCGCACAGCGCCTCGTTGGAGCAGATGTTGGAGCTGGCCTTTTCGCGGCGGATGTGCTGCTCACGGGCCTGCAGGGACAGGACGTAAGCGCGGTTGCCGTTATCGTCGGCGGTTTCGCCCACGATACGGCCGGGCAGCTTGCGCATATGCTTTTGCGTGGTGGCCATAATGCCCAGATAGGGACCGCCGAAGGCGATGGGCATGCCCAGAGGCTGACCCTCGCCCACGGCCACGTCGGCGCCGCATTCACGCGGGGTCTTGAGGATGGCCAGAGAAATGGGGTTGCAGCCCATCACATACATGGCGCCGGCCTCATGGACGATCTCGCCGATCTGCTCTGCATCCTCCAGCAGGCCGAAGAAGTTGGGCTGCTGGATGTAGACGGAAGCAACGTCTGGGGTGAGCATTTCCTTCAGCGCGGCAAGGTCGGTCTTGCCGTCCTTTGCGGGCACCACGCGCAGCTCGTGGTTGGTGCCGTAGCAATAGGTGCGGACGGTATTGATCGTGTCGGGATGAGCGGCGGCCGAGATCAAGGTGACCGTGCGCTTGCGGTCGCGGCACATAGCGGCGGCCTCGGCGGCTGCGGTGGCGCCGTCATAAACCGAAGCGTTGGAAACGTCCATGCCGGTAAGCTGGCAGATCATGGTCTGATACTCAAAGATCGACTGAAGAACGCCCTGGCTCATCTCGGCCTGATACGGAGTATAAGCAGTGAGAAACTCTTCCTTGGCGGGGATGTACTTGACGATGCTGGGGATATAGTGATCGTAGGCGCCGGCGCCGCGCAAAACGGTGGAGAACACCTTGTTCTTCTCCGCCATGGCGGTGACGGCACGCCGCACCTCCAGCTCGCTCATCCCCTCCGGGAGATCCAGCAGACGGTCGAGGATCATGCTCTGAGGCACGTCGGCATAGAGCTCGCGCTCGTTTTTCAGGCCGACGGCCTCCAGCATGGCCTGCCGCTCCGCTTTCGTGGAGGGCACATAGCTTCCCATCTTATTCCTCCTCGGCGCAATGAGCCTCGTAGGCGGCAGCGTCCAGCAGCTCTTCCTTATCGGTGACGTTCTCCACCTTGATGATCCAGCTGCCGTAGCAATCGCTGTTGAGCAGCTCGGGAGAATCCATCAGCTCTTCGTTGACGGCGCAGACGGTGCCGGTCACGGGAGAAAGCAGATCGGAAACGGCCTTGACGGATTCCACATCACCGAAAGCTTCGCCGGCGGTGACTTCATCACCTTCCTGAGGCAGGTTGACGAAAACCACATCGCCCAGAGCGTCCTGCGCAAAGTCGGAAATGCCGATGACGCAGACGCCGTTTTCTTCTTTGACCCACTCGTGGGACTTGGAATACAGCAGATCGTTGGGATAATTCATGATGATAACCTCCGTTTTTTAAAATATTATTTACATCAAATCAAATCAGAAACCAATGGTGCCCAGGAAATTGCCCAGCGCTTCTTCCATTTCGGCGTCGCTGAAGCAATACTTCATCTCGGTATAGCCTGCGCGGAGCTTCTCCACGTCATCGGTGACGTCCTTGTTGCGCAGGATGCAATCGGCCATGAGAGAAGCAAGCTGTGCGAACTCCTGCTTGCCGAAGCCGAAGCGGGTCATCTCGTTCACGCCCATGCGCAGTGCGCCGGAAGCGGTGAAGGCCTCTTCGTCGGGGGTCGCCTGATAGTTGACGATGATGTTGTTCTGCTCCAGACGCTCGGCGATGTCGGGTCCCTGACCGTAGCCGACGCGGACGATGACCTGATGGGTCTCGGTATAGTCGATGGCGGGATCGCCGGCCACGTCCAGGCCCTCGGCCTTGAGGCACTTGGCGAAGTGCTTGGCGTTTTCAATGACAGCCTTCTGGTAAGAATCCTTGAAGGTGTTCATCTCGTAGGCGGCCATCAGCAGACCCAGCTGGGTGCCCAGATGGTGGTTGGACACGCTGCCCGGGAAGGCGCGGGACTCGATGGTCTTCCACAGACCGTATTTCAGCTCGTCCTTCTTGTAGTTCACGCCGATGACGCCGCGCTGCGGTCCGAAGAAGGTCTTGTGGGTAGAGCCGGTGACGATCTCTGCGCCCTCTTCAAAGGGCTTCTGGAAATAGTCGCCCACCAGACCCATGACATGGGCCATATCATACATGATGGTGGTGGGGATCTTCTGCTCGTCCACGAACTTGCGGATGGCGGCCACGGGCTCTTTGTGGAGCACCATGCTCTTGCCGAAGATGATGAACTCGGGACGGTACTGCTCGATGACCTTCTTGGTCTCCTCCACGTCGATCTTGTAGGGATTGTCCTTGCACACGGGGAAGCTGACCACGGCGTTGCGCTCGGTGACGGGATCCACCGCCACATAGTCATGGAGCGCGCCCATGGGCTGCGCGGACAGATGGCCGCCCTTGAGGATGTTGTTGTGCAGGATATAGCCCAGGCGCTGGGGATTCTGCTTGCGGTTCAGACGGTTTTTCCAATCCATCAGAGAGGAAAAGACCGCCATGTTGGACATCTGGCCGGATATCACGCGGGTCTCTACCTCGGTGCAGCCCAGATACTGCCGCATCTGCTCCACCAGCATATGCTCCACCTGATCGATGAACTTGGTGCCCTGATAATAGAAGATATCCTGATTGTAGAAGGAGGTGATCTTCTTGTGCTCGGCATAGCGGAAGGCGGGATCGGAAGCGCACAGAAGCTGGACAGCCTTGGAGGCGCTGTTTTCAGAGGGGATCAGGTTGATGCAGTATTTCTGACGCCACTGATGATTTTCGGTGGCGGTGCGGATCAGCTCCAGCGCCTTGAGGCGGCGATCCTCGTCGGTGACGGGAGCGGCGGGCTCTTCGGCCTTATAGATGATGGGCCGGGCAAAGGGAGGCGCGTCCACACGCATATGGTAGTGCGGGATCACGGCCTTCAGGCGCTTGCCGCGGATGTCCACCTCAACGGTGTCTTCCCGCTGAATGGGGCTGTAAAGATAAGCCATACCGATGGCGCGCTTGGCGGTCTCGTCGGTGTAGCGGGTGGCCAGGCCTTCGCCCTCAGCCACATAATAAGGAACCATGGTGCCGGATGTGACCCAGCCCACCTGGGTGTCGCCCTGATAGACCGGCATGCCGGCACGCATGACGCCGCGATCCAGCAGCGCGATGGGCATGATGCGCTTGGGCAGATCGGCGATATCGTCAAACTGATGCTCGCGGATGCGCTTATAAGCGGCAGCCTGCTTTTCCAGCGCCTTGCGTCCCACAAAGTCGCCCTTCAGCGGAGAGAAGCTGACGGCAAACTTGGCCAGAGGCACGGCAAAGATGGGGATCTCGTTTCCTTCGGGATCGACACCCATCTCGTGACCGTACAGGGGCAAAACGGCCTCCATGCGCAGGGTGTCGCGAGCGCCCAGGCCGGAGGGACGGGCGCCCATCTCGATCAGGCGGTTCCACAGCCAGCCCGCCTCTTCCGAGCGGATATAGACCTCGTAGCCCAGAGGCTCGCCGGTATAGCCGGTCTTGGCGATGCGGACGAAGTGGCCCTCAAGCTCCAGAGAGTTGAGGGAGTTGCGCACCAGCTCGGTGAGCTGCACGCCGCCGGCCAGCTCGGTAAGGAGCTCCTTGCTCTTGGGGCCCTGCACGGCGATGGCCGCCCACTCGGCAGTGATGTCGGTGATGGTGCAGTCAAATGCCTTCACCTGCTCCCGCAGATGGACCAGATCCTTCTCGGTGTTGGCGGCGTTGACCACCAGCAGGAAGCGATCCTCCTCAAAGCGATAGAGGTAGGCGTCGTCGATGGCGCCGCCGTTTTCATTGGGGATGATGCAGTACTGCGCCTCGTTGATGTCCAGCGCCAGCACGTTGCTGGACAGGACGTGCTGCAAAAATTCCACCCGCTGGGGGCCGGAGATCAGCAGACGGCCCATATGGGACACGTCGAACAGGCCGCAGAAGTGACGGGTGTACAGATGCTCGGCAACAATGCCGGTGGGATACTGGACGGGCATATCCCATCCGCCGAAGTCTACCATGGTAGCTCCGGCTGCTACGTGAAGATCGTAGAGCTGGGTCCTCTTGAGTTCGCTCATTTCAGTTCCTCCTAAATGGTTTATATGATTTGACTTTCAGACAACAAAAAAGCACAAATCACCCCTTGCGGGATAATTTGTGCCACCGTACCGTTGACCTGAGAGATTCCCCATGACGCTGCCATGGGTTGCACCTTCGGCGTGCTGCCGCACTCTGCGGTGTTTCGTCCGGATCCGATCCTTTTGCCTGAGAGCTTTTGCGTTCCCCTTCGGCGCCGACAAGCGGTCTCTCTCGGGTCCATCATTCGAAGCAAGCTGCTATTCAATTTTATAAACAGTCGTTCTCTCGCGGTCATTCACTTATAAAAATAAGATAGCACAGAGCAAGCAATATTGTCAAGCAGAGAAATCGGTTTTTCAGCGTTTTCATCCGCAAAAAAGCGCCCCGGAAACCGGGGCGCTTTAAAGCTGTTGAATATCTGCGGCGCTAAGGACTCCCGCTTTTGGGTCAGGCCTGCAGATCCAGCGGTCCAAAACCCTCCGGCAGCATCTCCTTCAGCGTAAAGACATGGAAATTCTCCGGCGTTCCCAGCAGGATGCGGAAGGTTTCGGGGTCGCAGAATTCCATCATCACCTGGCGGCAAACGCCGCAGGGGGATGTAAAGGTCAGCTCCTCCCCTTCTTTTCCCGCCACGACGGCGATGGTCTCAAAATGCCGCTCGCCCTCGCTCACCGCCTTGAAAATGGCGGTGCGTTCGGCGCAGTTGGTGGGCGTGTAGGCGGCGTTTTCAATGTTGCAGCCACGATAGACCCTGCCCTCTGCCGTCAAAAGCGCGGCTCCCACCTGAAAATGGGAATACGGCGTATAAGCCGCCTTGCGGGCCTCTGCGGCCTCAAACATCAGCTCCAGATCAGTCATGCCGTCACCTCTGCCCCTTGTCGTAGGGGATGCCCTCCGCCTTGGGGGCGCGGGACTTCTTGGATGTAAAGGCAAGCACCAGCAGCGTGATGATATAAGGCAGCAGGCGGTAGAAATTGGCGTTGAGCCCCAGCTCCGCCAGACGATAAACGCCGTCTCCGTTGATATCCAGCGTGGAATACGCCGCCGCGATGCACTTGAACAGGCCGAACAGCAGCGCGCCGCCGGCGATGTTCAGAGGCTTCCAGTTGCCGAAAATCATAACGGCCAGAGCCAAAAAGCCGAAGCCCGCTACCTCGCCGCTGGCGGAGCAGTTGGCTGTGGTAACGGCAAAGACCGCGCCGCCCATCCCGGCCAGCGCACCGGAGATCGTCACACCCGCATACCGCATCTTTTTGACATTGATGCCCAGGGAATCGGCCGCCTGAGGATTTTCGCCGCAAGCCCGCAGACGCAGGCCGAAACGGGTCTTGTAAAGGATCACGGAAAGGATCACAAAGATCAGGATGCAGATGTAAGTGGTCAGATAGACCTTGTTCAGGAAGGTTTCTCCGAAAAAGCCCAGCTCGGCGTTTTTGTCAAAGCCCAGCATGGTCTTTTTGATCATGAACCATGTGGCGGAGTCGCCGCTGAGGAGCAGCAGCGTGTTCTGCTTGGCGATGATGCGGACCAGAAAGAGCACCAGCGCGGGAGCCAGCAGGTTGAGCGCCGTGCCGCCGATGGTCTGGTCAGCCTTCAGATTGATGGCTGCAAATGCCAGCAAGAGCGAGAACACCGCGCCCAGCACAGCCGCTACCAGCAGCGTCAGCAGCAGATATCCCTGAAGCGCCAGCCAGTTTCCCGCCTGCTGTGCGGCCTGAAACAGTCCCGCAGCCTGCAGGATCCGGACAAAGGTCACGCCGATAAAGGCGCCGAAAATCATAATGCCCTCAAGAGCCAAGTTGATGACGCCGCTTCGCTCGGAAAAGACGCCGGCCAGCGCCACGATCATCAGCGGAATGGCATAGATGAGAGTTTGACGGATCAAAAACGACATTACGCCTGCGCCTCCTTTCCTTCTTCTTCCGGTTCTGCGGGGGCCTCCCCGCCGGCCTTCGGCTCATCCGCCGGCGGTACGGCCGCCGGTTCGCTGACAGGTACGGCTGCCGCTTCCTTTTTCTTTTTCCGTCCCGCCAGCCACAGCTTGATCACCAGCGAAAATGCCGCCAGATAAACAATCACGGCGATGATGATGCCGGTGATGTATTCATTGTAAGCCGTGAGATTGGTGAGCTGCAGACCCGCGATATCCAGCAGCGACATGAAAATGCCTGTGAAGATCACGGCGATGGGATTATTCACCGCCAGCAGCGCCACCGCAATGCCGTTAAAGCCCTCGCCGGGAAGCGACTGATAGGTGGACCAGAAAAACTCGGTGTTGCCGGAGAGATAGTACAGCGTGCCGCCCAGGCCGGCCAGCGCGCCGGCGATGGCCATGGAGACAACGATGTTGCGCTTGTCCTTGATACCGGCATAGCGGGCCGCGTGCCGGTTGGCGCCGCAGGCCTTGAGCTGATAGCCGAAGGTGGTCTTTTCCATCAGGATATAGGCAAGAATGGCGAACACAATGGCGATCAGGATGCCGCCGTTGACCTGAGAGCCCGGGAACAGCTTGTCTAGGCCCATCTTCGGCGTGGCGACGCCGTTGAACGTGGTTTTGTAAATATAGCCGGTCTTGGTGCCCTCGGTGACGTTTTTCAGCTTGCTGATATCAAACAGCCAGGTTACCAGGTTTGCCGCGATCCAGTTGGTCATGATGCAGGCAATGACCTCGTTGATGTTGAGCAGCGCCTTCAGAAGGCCGGGGATCGCGCCCCAGATCGCGCCAGCCAGCATGCCGCCCAAAAACGCCAGGATCCAGATGATCCATGCCGGGACGGCGCTGGAGGGGACGCTGAGGGCGATGAACAGCGTGGCGCAGATGCCTGCCAGATACTGTCCCGCAGCGCCGATGTTGAAGAGGCCGGTCTTGTAAGCCACCGCCACGCTCAGACCCGTCATGATCAGGGGCGTTGCGCGGAAGAGCATATTGCCGAAGTTCGCCGGGTTAAAGCCGAAGGTCAGCGCGCCGGCCGCATTGCGTCCTGTGGAAAACACGCCGAAGAGCACCAACCGGATGCCTTCCCAAGCGCTGGTCAGAGAGATCCTGCTGTCGATCAAGCCAACGATAAGAATGATGAGCGCCCCGGCCAAAAGACCGATGAGGATGGAAAGCAGCGATGCAAGCACGCTGCGGGCACCGTCTTTCTTCATGAAGTCTTTCATGCGGGCTCACCTTCCTTCTGCTGCCGTTTGGCGCCTGCCATATAGAGGCCCAACTCCTGAACATCGATCTCCTTGGGATCGAATTCGCCCACGATCTCGCCCTCGTACATGACCAGGATCCTGTCGGAGAGGCTCATGACCTCATCCAGCTCCAGGGAAACCAGCAGGATCGCCTTGCCTTCGTCACGCTCCTGCACAAGCTGAGAATGGATATACTCAATGGCGCCGACGTCAAGTCCGCGGGTGGGCTGGACAGCTACCACCAGAGGCTTGTCCCGATCAAGCTCACGGGCGATGATGGCCTTCTGCTGATTGCCGCCCGACATGCTGCGGGCTTTTGTAACAGGGCCCTGGCCGCTGCGGACGTCAAATTTTTCAATGAGCTTGTCCGCATATTGCCGCACGGCGCCGAATCGGATAAAGCCGTGGTTCTGGAACTGTTCTTCCTGGAACCGCTGGAGCACCAGATTCTGTTCCAGCGAAAAGTCCAGCACCAGTCCGTGCTTATGCCGGTCTTCGGGAATATGGCTCATATGCTCGCCGCGATGATGGATGCTGGCCTTCGTAATGTCTTCCCCGCACAGAGTCACCGAGCCGCCGGAGATCTTCTCCATCCCGGTCAGGCCGTAGATCAGCTCGCTCTGGCCGTTGCCGTCGATACCGGCAATGCAGAGGATCTCCCCTGCGCGGACGTCGAAGCTGACATTGTGCACGGCGTCTTTCTTGTGAAGCGGAGAATAAACGCAAAGATCCCGTACGCTCAGAACGGCCTCGCCGGGCTTCGCCTCATCCTTGACAACCTCCAGCTGCACGGGGCGTCCGACCATCATGTTGGAAAGCTCCTGCTTGCTGGTGTCGGCGGTGTTCACGGTGCCCACATAGCGGCCCTTCCGCAAAACGGTGACCCTGTCGGCCACAGCCATGATCTCGTTGAGCTTATGGGAGATGAACAGGATCGATTTGCCCTCGCGGGTCAGATTCTTCATGATCTGCATCAGATCGTCGATCTCCTGGGGCGTCAAAACGGCGGTAGGCTCGTCGAAAATCAGGATCTCATTGTCGCGGTAGAGCATTTTCAGGATCTCCGTGCGCTGCTGCATGCCGACGGTGACGTCCTCGATTTTGGCGTCAAGGTCCACCTTCAGACCGTAGCGCTCGGAAAGCTCCTGCACCTTTTTCCGGGCCTCGCGTTTTTGCAGAAAGCCCATCTTCGTGGTCTCCGCGCCCAAAATGATGTTGTCCAGGACCGTAAAAACGTCAACCAACTTAAAATGCTGATGGACCATGCCGATCCCCAGCGCCGTCGCATCGTTGGGATCGCGGATCTCAACAGTCTTCCCGTCCTTGCGGATCTCTCCGGCCTCGGGCTGATAAAGACCGAACAGGACGCTCATCAGAGTGGATTTTCCGGCTCCGTTTTCTCCCAGAAGCGCATGGATCTCGCCTCTTTTGAGCTGAAGCGTGATGTCGTCGTTTGCTTTGATACCGGGGAATTCTTTGGTGATGTGGAGCATTTCGATGACGTATTCCGGGGTGTCCGCCATGCCGCCACCTCCCTTTCTCCTCTTTCAGATTTTTGAACAGCATATTTCCCGTATAATAGTTTAATTATATTCGTATCTCTCGGGAAAAGCAAGATTATATGACGGTTTTGTGAATAAAAAATGCCCCGCGCATCGTTTGATGCGCGGGGCAGCGTTGAACGATTCTGTGCGATCAGCGATAGTTGACGGTGACGTTAGAGAAGGTCATATCGGCGATGCCGCCCTCGGTGGGAGCATCGGCGTCGATGGTGACCTTGCCGGCAACGATGTCGTTGAACAGGGTCTCATACTGATCAGCGGTGAAGTTGGTCATGGACCAGGTGGCGGTGGGCAGGCCGACGGAATTATCCTTGGCGCCCAGAGAAGTGCCCTTGCCGCCGATTTCGGCGAACTGGCCGGCATAGACCTTGCCCAGAGCCCACTCGACGGAGGAGGACAGGCCCTTCATGGCAGAGGTGACGACCGTGGGAGAATCGAAGGACTGGTCGACGTCGACGCCGACGACCTTGCCGTCGTTCTCAGCAGCCGCGGCCGCGATGGACTGGAAGATGGAGCCGCCGCAGGCGAACACGATCTCAGTGCCATTCTCATACCAGCCCTTCATCATGGCCTGAAGCTCGGGAGAAGCGGAGAAGGAAGCGCCGTACTGCCAGGTGTAGTCGATCGTGACGGTCTTATCCATTTCCTTCGCAGCGTCATTGGCGCCCTGAACGAAGCCGTAGCCGTAACGGCAGCAAGCGGGGTTGGTGCCGCCGCCGCCGCCGGAGAAGCCGAGCTTCTCATAGCCTTCCTTGACAACGGCATAGCCAGCCAGATAACCGGCCTGCTCTTCCTGGAAGGCGATACCGGCGACATTGTCCAGGCCGATGGGATAACCATCGATGAAGATGAAGTTGACGTCGGGATACTCAGCGGCGACGCGGGACAGAGCGCCTTCCTGCATGAAGCCGGCGCAGACGACGGTGGTGGCGCCGTTGTCAACGGCAGCCTTCATGGCGTCGTAACGGTCGTCGTCAGTAGCCTGATCGCCGTTAGCGGGCTGATAGTACTTGTAGGTCTTACCGTTGGCGTTGGCATAGAGCTTCACGCCGTCGTAAGTGCCCTGGTTGAAGGACTTGTCCTTCAGCTGGCCAACGTCGGTGACGAAGGCGATCTCATACTTGCCGTTTTCAGAGGTCATCTCGTCGGCGATGTCGTCGGCGGACTTGGCGGAATTATTGTTCGCGTTGTTGTTGCTGCCGCAGCCGGCCATGAGGGCCATAACCATCATAGCGGCCAGGAGCAGTGCCAGAAACTTTTTCATTTTTGTCTTCCTCCCTGTTGATTGTCGTGCGTTTTGCACAGTCGTTCAAAATCGCTACTATGTATCCTATCATTTTCATCAGCAAAATTCAAGCAGAAATCAGACACATTTCTTCGTTTTTTATCTCATTTTTCGATTTTGTAACATTTTGTCAGTTTCATCAAGTGAATGTTGTAGAAATTTCCGAACAGATATGTTAAAGTGATAAAAGATTACAATTCGTGAATTTTGTGGAGGTGCGAGAATGGACCGCAAACGGGAAGATCACGATCTGGCGTTTTTACTGCGTTATGAAAATGTCGCCTGGTATGAGGACGGCGCGGTGCGGATCCTGGACAGGCGGGTTTATCCGATGGAAGAGCGCTTCGTCGTCTGTCATACCCATGAGGAGGTGGCGCAGGCCATTGCGGACATGGTCACACAGAGCGCCGGCCCCTATTATGCCGCCGCTCACGGGATGGCTCTGGCCGCTTGGGAATGCCGCGAAAGCGCCGATCCCATGACCTTCCTGCGAGGCGCTGCCTTCCGCCTTTCGCACGCACGGCCCACCACAGCATCCCGGATGGAAGCCATCACCGGCGAAGCACTCTCCCGGGCATCAGCCGCACTGTCAGCCGGACAGGATGCAGCAGAGGCGCTGCGGGAATATGCCGTGGAGCTGATGGAGCGACGCTATCGAAACATCGCCCGCTGTGCCGGCTATCTGGCCGAACGGCTGCCGGAGCGCTCCGTTATCATGACCCAGTGCTTTGCCGAAACCGTGATCGGAATGCTGCTTCGCACCGCCGCGGCTCAGGGAAAGACCGTGCGGATGATCTGTCCCGAGACCAGGCCGTTTTTGCAGGGCGCCCGACTGACGGCAAGCGTGGCCGTGCAGCAGGGCTGCGACGTCACTGTTATCACCGATAATATGCCTGCGGCGGTGCTTTCCACCGGTGCAGTGGATCTTTTCACCTCCGCTGCAGACGTCATCTGCATGGACGGTACAATCATTAATAAGATCGGCACACTCCAGATCGCGCTTTGCGCCCGGCATTTCGGCGTTCCTTATTATGTCACCGGCTCGCCCGACCGCCGTCGGGCAGGCGTGCAGGACGTGACCATCGAATACCGCGACGGAAACGCCGTGCTGGAGCATTTGGGCAGACGGGCAGTACTGCCCGGGGTAAAGGGCCTTTACCCCGCCTTTGATATCACGCCGGGCTCGTTGGTTACCGGCGTCGTGACCGACCGCGGGGTCCTCCTTCCGGGGGAGCTTTCATCTTATTTTCGACCCGGAGACGGCGATTTTCCCTCTGCTTGATGCTTGATTTTTGCTTTTTTTTCGGAAAAGAGCAATTATTCTTTTTTTCAAGCTATTTTCCAAAAAATTAACAATCTTTATTGCATTTTTGTAAATTCTTTGTTATTATGTAGACGATCGATTGTTCGATCAATTCCACAAGATATTTTTTATCAAAAGGAGTTGTGTCTATGTTCAAAAAGTTCGTGAATGGCTGCGTGCGGGTCATCAACCGCTGGCTGCCGGATCCCTTCCTGTTCGCCGTGATTCTGAGCATCATCGTTTACCTCGGCGGCATGCTGGCTACCGGCATGGGCCCCGTGGAAATGCTGGCCGCTTGGGGCAACACCTCCGGCTTCTGGAGCCTGCTGGCGTTCTCCATGCAGATGGCTCTGGTTCTGGTCCTCGGCTCTGCCATGGCTTCCGCCAAGATCTGCAAGAAGGCGCTGGGCGCCATTGCTTCTCTGGCTCGTGACAACCGTTCCGCCATCATTATCACCACTTTCGTTTCCGTGATCTGCTGCTGGCTGAACTGGGGCTTCGGTCTGATCGCCGGCGCTCTGCTGGCGAAGGAGATCGCCCGCCGTGTCCGCACGGTCGACTATCCCCTGCTGATCGCCTCCGCCTATTCCGGCTTTGTCGTGTGGCATGCCGGTCTGTCCGGCTCCATTCCTCTGGATCTGGTTTCCGGCAAGACCTTTGCCGATGTTACTTATCAGGCTCCCATCACCCAGACGGTCTTCCATCCCGTCAACCTGATCATGTGCGGCATCGTGCTGATCCTCATGCCCATCATCAACTATGCCATGCATCCCGAAGAGGGTCATGTGATCTGCGTCGATCCTTCCCTGCTGAAGGACGAGGCCGAGCGTACCTATAAGAAGGATACCCCCGCTGAGAAGATCGAGCACTCCAAGGTCCTGTGGCTCATCCTGGTGGTCGCCTGCTTCGCTTACATCGTTTACTACTTTATTAAGAACGGCTTCACCCTGGGTCTGAACATCGTGAACTTCATCTTCCTGTCCCTGGGCATCCTGCTCCACGGCGACCTGCGGAAGTATGTTGACGCCATCGGCGACGCCGCCGGCGGCGCTGCAGGCATCCTGCTGCAGTTCCCCTTCTATGCCGGTATCATGGGCATGATGGTCGCTGCCAATGCCAATGGCGTTTCTCTGGCTTCCGTCATTTCCAACTTCTTCGTCGGCATCTCCAACAAGACCACTTTCCCGATGCTGTCCTTCCTGGCTGCCGGTATCGTCAACTTCTTCGTTCCCTCCGGCGGCGGCCAGTGGGCCGTCCAGGGTCCCATCATGATGCCTGCCGGCCGTGCGCTGGGCGTCGGCGACGGTCTGACCGCTATGGCGGTGGCTTGGGGCGACCAGTGGACCAACATGGTGCAGCCCTTCTGGGCTCTGCCCGCTCTGGGCGTTGCCGGCCTCTCTGCCCGCGACGTTATGGGTTATCTGGTCATCGTCCTGCTGTTTACCGGTATCGTTGCCTGCGCAGGCTTCCTGATCTGGCCTCTGTTCCTGTAAGCCCTTTACAGTCTGCAAAGAGCCTCCGGTTTTCCGGAGGCTCTTTTTTGCAAATTTGCCATTTCATGCAGGATATGCTATACTGATTATATTATGACACAAGGAGTTGGTATGACCCCATGGGCGACGGAAGTTGGCCATATTATTTGCTCTTGATCCTCCTGATCCTGGGCGGCGGATACTTTGCGGGAGCGGAGATCGCCTTTGCCTCGGCAAACAAGATCCGTCAGAAAACACAGGCGGAAGCGGGCGATCCGCGGGCAAAGACAGCCATGTTTATTCACGATCATTTTGACAGCGCGCTCACGACCCTTTTGATCGGCAACAACATCATGCACATCGGCGGCTCTGCCCTGGCGACCATGCTCACCAGCCGGATCTGGGGGCCGAAGGCCGCCGTATGGACCACCATCGTGATGACCGTGCTGGTGTTTTTTATCAGTGAAATGCTGCCGAAGAGTTACGCCCGCAGCCACGCGGATACAGCCTCCCTGGCAGTCGCTCGCTCCCTGCGGTTTTTGATGCGGATCTTTGCGCCTTTCGCCTGGTTTTTCAACCAGATCTCCACCTGGATCGCCCGCCTTTTCGGCGGCAGCGTCAAGCCTTCGTTTACCGAGGCTGAATTGGAATATATGCTGGAAACGGCGCAGGATTCTCCGTCGATCCAGGAAAACGACAAAGATCGCCTGCTGTCGGCTGCGGTAGCGTTTGACCACGTCACTGCGCAGCAGGCCATGCAGCCGGTGCAGACCATCGAAGCGCTGGAAATCGGGACGCCCGCCGCCGAGGTAGCAGCGTTCATTAAAACGCACACACATTCCCGTATCCCGATCTACCGCGGCGATCTTGACCATATCCTCGGCGTCATCCACATTCGCACGTTCCTTCGCAGCTATCTGCGGCAGGGTAAGAAAACGCGCCTGCGCACCATGCTCAATCCCGCTGCCTTTGTCCGGCCGGAAGCACCCATCGACGAGGTCCTCCGTCAAATGAGCAGCCACAGGGTCCAGTTGGGCATCGTGCAGGACGAAAGCGGCAAAACGCTGGGTGTTCTGACGGTGGAAGATATTCTGGAAGAGCTGGTGGGCGATATTCTGGATGAGGAGGATAAGGAAGGGACGGTGACGCGCCGTGACTGATCTCTTTCTCTATGCTGCCATCGTTTGTCTGATTTGCTGCTCGGCGTTTTTCTCGGGGACGGAGATCGCATTTGCGTCGGTCAACCCGCTCCGGCTGAAAAGTGCCGCCGATCAAGGGTCCCGTACGGCACAGATCGCATATGCCATCTGCACGCATTACGACCGGGCGCTGTGCACCATTCTCATCGGAAACAACCTGGTCAACATCGCCGCGTCCTCCATCGCCACCGTGATCGCCATCCGTCTGTTTGGCAGCGGCGGTACGATCTATGCCACCTTGGTCATGACCGTTTTGATTTTGATTTTCGGAGAGATCTTCCCGAAAATTCTTGCCAAGGAGCATAATGAAAGCTTCGTGAATCGGACAGCCGCTCCCCTGCGGTTTTTAATGCTCATTACCGGGCCACTGGTCACCGGGATCACCCGTTTGGTTGACAAAATCTCCTCCCTTTGGGGAGGAACTCCCGAGCTTTCCCCCATCACCGCCGACGAGCTCGTCACCATGATCGAGACGGTGGAGGATGAGGGCGTGATCGATGAGGATCGGTCCGATCTATTGCAATCAGCCGTGGGCTTCGGCGAGACGACGGTGGAAGAGATCCTGACGCCCCGCGTGGATCTGGTTGCCATCGATTTGAAGGACAGCCGTGAAAGCATTCTTTCCATCATGGAAAAATCCCCGTTTTCCCGCATCCCCGTTTATGAACAGGATCTGGACTCTGTAAAGGGGATCCTGTATTTGAATCACGCTTATCGGATCCTTGCAGACGACCCGGCGGCTCCAATCGAATCGCTGATCATGCCGGCCTTTTTCCTCCACAAAAGCACCCGTCTGCCCGTTGCACTGCGGGAGCTGCGGTCCCGCCACCTCCAGATGGCCGTGGTGCTGGATGATTTCGGAGGAAACTGCGGCGTGGTTACGCTGGAGGATATTCTGGAAGAGCTGGTGGGCGACATTTGGGATGAAAGCGATCCCATTGAGAGCGAGCTTCAGGCGCTGGACGACACTCATTTCCGTGTCAGCGGCGGAATGAGCCTGCATGACCTGCTCTGGGAACTGGATCTGGATCAGTACGAAGATGAGTTTGACAGTGCCACCGTAGGCGGATGGATCACCGAGCTCCAGGGCGACTTTCCTGCTGTGGGCGACCGTTTAACGTGGCGCAACCTCGTGATCACCGTAGAGGAATTGGACGAACTGCGTGTCACGCGCATTTTGATCGAGCTTCTTCCCAAAGAAGAAGATTCTGACGATTAACCGTGCTATGAACAAGGAAACATACATCACAGCTCCCTGTCGCGCCTCTTCTCTCCCCTTTTGGAAAACCAACTGTGTAGAAGTACCCGACTTTATTCGCGTGGTGCGGGACGATCAGTTGACGCCGGAGATGCTTCAGAACTGCAGGGACGAACCGTATTTCAAGCTGTGTCATGATTTCAAACGGTTCCGACAAGCGACGATCCCTGCCGGATTTAAGCTGATCACCCCCACGGCAGCAGTGCTTTCTCAACACATCGAAGCGTGTTACCCGGAGGAGCGGGCCTCGGAAGAAGAGCTTTTGCTTTGTCAGAATCGCGCCGTGTATCGGCCTGAATTACGGATCGCGCTGGTCGACAGCGCCACCGAAAAAATCGCGGCCTCCGGGATCGCCGAGCTGGACGCCGAGATCGGCGAAGGCGTTTTGGAGTGGATCCAGGTATCCCCTGCATATCGACGGCGCGGTCTGGGTGAGGCCATCGTGAGGGAGCTGCTGGGCAGGTTAAAGACCATGGCTGATTTTGTGACGGTTTCGGGCCGCATGAATAACGAAACCAGGCCCGAGCTTCTTTACAAAAAATGCGGCTTCGGCGATATGGTGATCTGGCATGTTCTGATGCGTACATAAATAAAAAAACAGGCTGCATTCGCAGCCTGTTTTTTTTACTGAAAAACTCAGTCGACCATGCTCTTCAGGTTCACGGCGACTTTGAAGGGCGCGGCGGTGGCGGCGCGGATCTGGTCGACGGTGAACTCGGGATTGAACTCGGTCATCAGAAGGCCCTTCTCGTTGACCTCGAAGACGCACATCTCGGTGATGATCTTGTTCACGCAATGAGAAGCGGTCAGAGGCAGACGGCACTTCTCAAGGATCTTGGGATTGCCCTTGGCGGTATGCTCCATGCAGACGATGCAGTTCTTAGCACCGACGCACAGATCCATGGCGCCGCCCATACCGGGCATCTTCTTGCCGGGGATGATCCAGTTGGCCAGATTGCCCTGCGCGTCGACTTCCAGAGCGCCCAGGAAGCAGGCGTCCACATGGCCGCCGCGGATCAGGCCGAAGTTGGTAGCGGAATCGATGAAGCCGCCGCCGTAAGCGACAGAAGCAACGCCGCCGCCGGCATCGATCACGTGGTAAGGATCATAGTTGGCATCGCCCTCCTTGGGCGTTGCGCCGGCGCTGACGATACCCAGCTCGGCATGGATGATCAGTTCAACGCCCTCGGGCAGATAAGAAGGGATCATCGTGGGCAGACCAATGCCCAGATTGACGACGTCGCCGTCCTTCAGTTCTTTCGCGCAGCGCTTGGCAATAAAGGCTTTGATTTCAGACTTCTCCATTATTTTCTCTCTCCTTCCACGATGTAGTCGACGCACATGCCGTAGGTATGCACGTTCTCAGGCTCGATCTCGCCCACGGGGACGATGTATTCGCACTCGGCAATAACGGTATCGGCAGCGGTGGCCATCACGCAGTTGAAGTTGCGCATGGTGCCCTTGTACCAGCAGTTACCGTATTCGTCGCACTTGTAAGTGCCCAGAAGAGCGAAATCCGCGTGGATAGGCTTCATCAGCAGATATTCCTTACCGTCGATGGTGTGCTTGCCCATGCACAGGGGGCTTTCTTCGATCAGCGTATCAACGCCGACAGGAGTCAGAACGCCGCCGAGGCCGGCACCGCCGGCACGAATGCATTCCGCCAGAGAACCCTGGGGGATCAGGTTGACTTCCAGAGTGCCTTCAGCACTCTGCTGGCCAACTTCGGGAGTCATACCGACGTGGGTGGCAATGATGCGCTTGACCTGATGATTGTGGATCAGTTCGGCAATACCGAAATACTCCTCACCCATGGGGCCCACGGCACGGGCCATATCATTGGCGATGAGGGTCAGGTTCTTGGTGCCCAACTTGACCAGTTCCTTAACGATCGCGCGCGCCTGGCCGCAAGCCAGGAAGCCGCCGCACATGATGGTAGCGCCCTCGGGGATCATAGCCGCTGCCTCGGCGGGAGTAAGAACAGGTTTCTTTGCCATTTCAGTTCCTCCTTATTTTTATCGTAAATACGATAATTTGCTTGTTTGAGCATAATTTAACAATACCACATTTTGCAAAAAAATCAATAGCATAAGGCAGTATTTACAGGAAAAATAAGCTCTTTTTGTAAAATATGGTCAAAAACAGGGGTCTGCAGAATGTTTGCATGCCGGACGGCCATGGAAAACCATGGCCGTCCGGCGCAAAGCGATCAAAAAATCATTTCATGCCGCGCTTGACCATTTCGGTGACAATAAAACTGATATTGTCATCGGCGTAGGTCCCGGCACCGAAACCGGCGTCGTAACCCAGCTCTTTGGCCAGTTCGTGCGTGATACGGGGTCCGCCGCAGACCACGATGAACTTGTCACGCAGGCCTTCCGCTTCCAGAAGCTCGATCAGCTCGGTGAGATTCTGGATATGGACGTCCTTCTGCGTAACGGTCTGAGAGACCAGAAGCGCGTCGGCGTGAAGCTCGACAGCCTTCTTGATAAACTCCTCATTGGGCACCTGCGAGCCAAGGTTGTAAGCCTCCAGCATCTCATAACGCTCGAGACCGTAATGGCCGGCAAAGCCCTTGCGGTTCATGATGGCATCGATGCCGACGGTGTGCGCGTCGGTACCGGTGGAAGCGCCCACGACCACCAACTTGCGGCCGAAGTGCTCGCGGATGTAATCGTTGGTCTCTTCCATGCTCATCACGTCGGATTCCACGGTCATCACGTGGATATCCTCATAGTTGATGCTGTGGACACAGCTTCCGTAGACCACATAGAAGGTGAACTCCTTGTCCAGCGGGGCATGATAGGCCACGTTGGGTTCTTCGAGGCCCATCTTCTTGGCGATCTGGCGGGCTGCTTCTTCACCCTTCGCGTCGTCCTTGATGGGCAGCGTGAAGCTGGTCTGGACCTTGCCGTCGTTCATGGTGTCGCCATAGGGCTTCAGCTTGGTCAGATCAAGAGTGGTATCGAAGTCGATCTTATGGGTATTATACAGTCCGGAACTCATTCGGCAGCCACCTTCCCTTTCATAGTCTCAACGAAGGGATTGAAATACTCGGCGCTCTTGATGACAACGCCGCCGAGTCCCTTGCCGCCATCCTTGGGCCGCTTTACGTCGGCAAAGATGCCCTTTTCGATGGTGGTGAACAGACCCAGCTTCTCGATCTCGGCCAGCAAATCGGTGGCCTTGGTCAGGACTTCGTTGGCGCGGGTCTGGATAATGCCGCCCTCTTTATAAGTCAGCTCCGAGCCCAGATCCTTCATGGTGCGGAAGATATACTGTGCGTTCTCGATGGAGAGCGCGCGGTCAGACATGAACGGGGTGTGGATGGCTTCGGTGAGCATACCCAGCAGATGCAGCTTCTGCCCGGTCAGAATGGTGACCATGTTGAACAGCGCATCCTGGATATGGCCGCGGAAGATATTGCCCGTCATGAACTTTGTGGGAGGCATATACTTCAGCGGAGCCTTGGGAAAGATCTCGCGGGCCATCTGCGCCTGCGCCAGCTCATAGAGGAAGGTGTTCTCCACAGAGGGATCCATCTCAAAAGCGTGGCCCAGGCCCATCTGCTCTTCTCTCATGCCGGCGCGAAGCGCAAACGCTTCGTTCAGGAACTGAGAGGCCAGCACGGTGTGGGCGCTGGTGATGGCATCGTCGGTGGTCAGATAGTTGTCTTCACCGGTGTTGATGATAACGCCGGCATAGCCGTTGATGATACGGGAGAAATACTGGTCGACGATGGTGCGCTGCATGTTGATGTCGCGGAACAAGATGCCGTAAAGCGCGTCGTTCAGCATGACGTCCAGGCGCTCCAGAGCACCCATGGCGGCGATCTCGGGCATGCACAGACCGGAGCAGTAGTTGCAGAGGCGGATGTAGCGCTTCTGCTCCTGACCCACTTCGTCCAGCGCGGCACGCATCAGACGGAAGTTCTCCTGCGTGGCATAGGTGCCGCCGAAGCCCTCGGTGGTGGCGCCGTAAGGCACATAGTCCAGAAGGCTCTGACCGGTGGTACGAATGACCGCGATGATGTCGGCGCCCTGTTTGGCGCCGGCCTTGGCCTGGATGATATCCTCATAGATATTACCGGTGGCCACGATGATATAGAGATAGGGGCCTTCTTTATCGCCGAACTCCTTCAGGAAGGCGTTTCTTGTGGCGACGTTTTTATTGATCCGATCCAGCGTAGCGTTGACGACGGGCATGATCGCGCCGCGGATCTCTTCGGCGGTGTGCACGGGCACACGGCTCAGATCGATCTCGCCGGCATTGACCTTTTCCGCCACCTGCTGCGGATCCAGATGATACTCCACCATGGCGTTGCCCACATAAAACGAGGCGCCGCCGGGCAGGATCCCCTTCTCAAGCAGATGGTCGACCACGACGTTGGGCAGGGGCACGTCCACGTCATTCACACCGTCGATGCCCAGCAGGCGGCAAACCGCCCGCTCGACAGTTACGGTAGTATGGGCTTCGATAAACTCCTGCACATCGTCGGCGACCTTGGAAGCACTGGCGCGCGCTTTGGCGACCAGATCCCAGTTTAAATTCAATTTGCTTTCCATACTTCGCCCTTCCGATGTAAATTATTTGACGTGACGTTCTCTTCTCAGCAGCTTGGTGGGCTCCAGATACTTCTGAGCGGTACCAACGGCCAGTCCGGCGACGCCGGTCTTCTCGATCTTGAGCTTCTCTTTGCCGGTGCAGACCGGGCAATGGCAATTCTGGACGTAATGCTCGGGCTCGGTATAGGTGGTAATGACGCCCTCGAAGTTACGCAGAATGACCTTGCGCGGAGTCTGGGAAATCACGTAAGTGGGCATAACGGGGGTCTTGCCGCCGCCGCCGGGAGCGTCGACCACAAAGGTGGGCACGCAGTAGCCGGAGGTATGGCCGCGGAGGGCCTCCATGATCTCGATGCCCTTGGAGACGGGGGTGCGGAAGTGGCTCAGACCCAGAGAGGGATCGCAAGCGTAGATGTAATAGGGACGGACGCGGATGCGGACCAGCTCGTTGACCAGCTTGAGCATCACGTGGACGCAATCGTTCACGCCGGCCAGCAGCACGCTCTGGTTGCCCAGGGGGATACCGGCGTCAGCCAGCATACCGGTGGCGCGAGCAGCCTCTTCGGTGATCTCGTTGGGGGTGTTGAAGTGAGTATTCAGCCAAATGGGATGATACTTCTTCAGCATGTTGCACAGAGCGGGAGTGATACGCATGGGCATAACGACGGGGGTACGGGAGCCCAGACGGACGATCTCCACGTGAGGAATGGCGCGCAGCTTGGAAATGATGTACTCCAGCGTCTCGTCGGAGACCATCAGGCAGTCGCCGCCGGACAGCAGCACGTCACGAACCTCGGGATGAGCAGCGACGTACTCGATGCACTTGTCGATCTGAGCCAGGGGGACCTCGCAGTCATGCTGACCGGCGAAACGGCGGCGGGTGCAGTGACGGCAGTACATGGAGCACTGGTCAGTGATCAGCAGCAGGACGCGGTCGGGATAACGGTGGGTCAGGCCGGGACACGGAGAGTCGGTGTCCTCATGCAGGGGGTCGGCATCCTCGTAATCGGCGAACTCCAGCTCGTGGCCGGTGGGGATCGCCTGCTTACGGATGGGATCGTAGGGATCGTTCAGATCGATCAGGGACAGATAGTAAGGGGTGATAGCCATGCGCAGCTTGCCCAGTGTGGTGGCAACGCCTTCTTCCTCTTCGGGAGTCAGCTTGATGTACTTTTTCAGCTCATCCAGCGTCTCGACCCGGTTTTCGACCTGCCAATGCCAATCGTTCCATTTTTCGGCAGGAACGTCCAGGAACAGGCCGTTTTCTCTGCTCTTTCTCATAATAAATGCGCTCCTTTTCTTCGTTAAAAAAGTACTTTTTTAGCGGGCGAGACCTGCAGGAGAGATTTCTCCTGCAGGTCGGGTATTATCGCGGATATCAGACGTATTTCTCGTCGAACAGCTTGCGCAGCTTGGGAGACTCACGCAGAACGTCCAGAGTGATTTTGGCGTGATTCTTGGTGTAGCCGTTGCCGATGATCATGGTGACGTCCTTGCCGATACCCTCAGCGCCCAGAGCAGCCTTGGTGAAGCTGGTGGCCATGGAGAAGAAGTAAACCAGACCGTCGTCACGGACGGGCAGGATGGCGGACATCTCGCAGGACTCGATGTTGACGCAGCAGATGGACAGATCGTACTCCTTGCCGCCGGTGACCTTCAGAGCCTCTTCCATAACCTGGACGGGCTTGGTGCAGTCGGCAACGATGACGTCGGTGTAGACGCCCAGCTCCATCAGAGCGGGGACCTGCTTGGGATTGCGGACGACGCCCACGACCTTGCCCTTGGGGCCGACCTTCTTCATGGCTTCAAAACCGCACAGAACGCCGGACTTGCCGTTGGCGCCCAGGATCAGGACGTTGTCGCCCTCGTGAGGCAGCTTGCGGGCCTGAGCGGGAGCGCCGGCAACGTCCAGAGCGGCCAGAGCCAGAGGCTCGGACATATCTTCGGGCATCTTGCAATACAGAGCAGACTCAAACAGAACGGCCTTACCAACGATGTCCACACGGTCGATATCCTTGTGGATGGCGAGGATCTTGTCGATCTTCAGCGGAGTCATGGACAGAGAGACCAGAGAGACGATCTTGTCGCCGACCTTCAGGTCGAAGCCGGGCTTGTTCAGCAGGTCTTCGCCGATGCGGGCCACGACGCCCTTGAACATGCCGCCGGAACCGGTGACAGGATTCTGCTGCTTGCCGCGCTCGGCAACGATGCCAAGAATCATTTCGCCGATCTTCTTCTCGTCGC
This sequence comes from Clostridia bacterium, assembly GCA_017394205.1. Classification (GTDB taxonomy): domain Bacteria; phylum Bacillota; class Clostridia; order Oscillospirales; family Butyricicoccaceae; genus UBA4644. The sequence goes on from JAFOPS010000071.1 coordinate 26,477, forward strand.
CGCCGCAGGCTTCGGAGATCTGGGTGAA
>JAFOPS010000013.1 GCA_017394205.1 Clostridia bacterium
TGACGCGGACGCCGCGCCGATCCCGCAAAAAATACCCACGGGGAAGAAACTATGAAACAGGAAAAAAGCTGCGGCGCGGTGGTCTACGCCGAAACGGGAAGGGGCCGGCTCTACCTCGTCGAAAAGATGCTGCACGGGCATTTCGGCCTCCCGAAGGGGCACGTGGAACCGGGCGAAAACGAGCGACAGACGGCGGAGCGCGAGATCCTCGAGGAGACCGGGCTCCGGGTCTCGGTCGACACGCGCTTCCGCGAGGTCACGACCTACAGCCCGGCGCCGGGCGTGATGAAGGACGTGGTGTTCTTCGTCGCTCGGGCGGCGAACACGCGCACGACGCCCCAGCCGACCGAGGTGGAATCGATAGCCTTCCTTCCCCTCGAAAAGGCGCTCACGCGCCTGACCTACGAGAGCGACAGGGAGGTCGTGCGCCGCGCGGACAGCTATCTTTCAAAATGAAGACGCTTCGCAAAGAATGAAGGAATGAAGACGCTTCGCTGATGATCTCAGCGGGCGTCTTTGCTTCAATGGCGGTGCAAGCCGCCAATTCACGGAGCGCCGCGCGCGAGAGAATCCATGACGGCAAGGCCGTCGATCCATTGTTATGAATCTGTAGGGGCGGCAATCTGCCGCCCGCTGAGTACGCGTTTCCGCGCAAGGAAGAATGACCCGTGAAACCGCACCTCCGCCGCATTATGCTGCCGTTGCCTACGGGCGGCAGATTTGTACATTGTAGTAACATACTATACAGGTGTGTAAGGACATCCTATACAGTTGCATGATAGAATATCGGCATCGAAAACACCGAAAGAGGGTGATCGGATGCCATGGGAGAACAGAACTGTGGAGGAACAAAGAACAGAATTTGCGCTTGAAGCGCAGCACACCGACAACTTCAGCGAGCTGTGCCGCGAATACGGCATTACGCGCGCAACGGGCTACAAGTGGCTGAAGCGATTTGAGGACGGAGGACCGCTTTCAGACCTGAGCCGAAGACCGCACACCAGCCCAAACCGGACGCCCGAAGCTATCGAGGAGGCAATACTTTCTCTTCGAAGGGATAACCCGGGATGGGGAGCCCGAAGGATCCACTGTATCTTGATGGGTAAAGGGATCCAAATGCCGTGTGTCAAGACGGTCAACACCATCCTGAACCGCAACGGCATGATCAGCGAAGAGGAGTCGCTCAAGCACAAGCCGTTCACTCGCTTTGAAATGGAGCACTGCAACGATCTTTGGCAGACCGACTTCAAGGGCGAGTTCCGCGTCGGAGATAACAATTACTGTTATCCGCTGAACATTCTTGACGATCACTCGCGTTTCTCGATCAGGATCTCGTGCGCAGCGAATACAAAAAACGTTGTGATACCGGCATTTTCAGAGGCTTTCCGCGAGTTTGGCCTGCCTTTGGCGATCCTTTCGGACAACGGCGGCCAGTTTGCGGGATTCCGCCGGGGCTGCACTCAGTTTGAAAAGTGGCTGATGCGGCTCGGCGTCCTTCCGCTTCACGGCCGGCCGATGCACCCGCAGACTCAGGGGAAGATCGAACGTTTTCACCGGACGATGAAGAACGAACTTCTCAAGTACAGCTTCTTTGCAAACATCGACGAGGCGAACGCTGCGCTCCAACGCTGGCGTGATAAGTACAACAACGAGCGACCGCATGAAGCGCTTGGCATGCGCTGCCCGGCTCAGGTCTACGTTCCAAGTGAACGAGAGCTGCCAGTCAAACCCCCGCCGATCGAGTACAGCGGCGAGTACCATGTGATCAAGGTGAACAGCTGGGGCTACGTCCGCTTCGCCGGTCACCAGATCTATTTGAGCGAAACAATGATCGACGAATACATCGAGTTTCGCGCGAATCCCCTAGGGGATTCATTCTTTGCCTGCTTTGGCGGCTTCAAGATCGCTGAGTTCAGCACCATTACCGGTGAGCTGCTGAACCGTAACATCTCAAGATTGTGACCTGTATACCATGTCCCTACAACAGTGTATACGATGTTACTCTTTACAAGATTGCCGCCCCTACGGGAAAAGCCAAGCTTCAGGCCTTCCCCTCTGAGGGCATGCGATCCGGCAGGCCGCACGGTGGCCAGCATGGCTCGGATGAGGTGTTATTACCTTCACCAACGGCGAAGATCTCACCGGCGCAAACTGATCTCACTCACTCAGCGCCCCTATGATACTCATCAGCTTGTTCCTCTGCTCCGGCGTGAGCATCGGCATGATGCTTTCCGCCGTGCGCCGCATGGCCGCGGGGTCGAAGCTGCCGTTCTTCTTCTGCTCGCCGGTCACGCGAAACAGCTCGCCCATCAGCTCCTCTTCGCTCCTTCCTCCGTATTCGTTCACCAATTCGTTGACGCCTGCGCGCTGCTCCACGGTGGGCTGCGCGGCCGGTGTTTCGTTATTCTGCGGTCCGGGTCTCGCACCGCTTTTTTTCATATCCCTGAGGTTTCTTGCCATGATCTGCTCCTTTTGCCTTTTGTAACAGGATATGCACTTCCTGCGCCTGCCGTGAATAATATGAAACAAAAACGGGAGGCAGGGATAACTATGGCTTCGATGCGAAACGGCAGCCAGGGCGGGATGGACCGGCGCGCTCAGATGCAGCGCGTCCCCTCAAGGCAGAACGGCACTGCGGCGGCGGAGGCGGAGCGCGGCGGCAGCCCGTCGCCTCTTCTTTCCA
>JAFOPS010000072.1 GCA_017394205.1 Clostridia bacterium
AGCAGATGGACAGATCGTACTCCTTGCCGCCGGTGACCTTCAGAGCCTCTTCCATAACCTGGACGGGCTTGGTGCAGTCAGCAACGATAACATCGGTGTAGACGCCCAGCTCCTTCAGAGCGGGGACCTGCTTGGGATTGCGGACAACGCCGACAACCTTACCATTGGGGCCGACCTTCTTCATGGCTTCAAAACCGCACAGAACGCCGGACTTGCCGTTGGCGCCCAGGATCAGAACATTGTCACCCTCGTGAGGCAGCTTGCGAGCCTGAGCGGGAGCGCCGGCAACGTCCAGAGCAGCCAGAGCCAGAGGCTCGGACATATCTTCGGGCATCTTGCAATACAGAGCAGACTCAAACAGAACGGCCTGGCCGACGATGTCCACACGGTCGATGTCCTTATGGATGGCCAGGATCTTGTCGATCTTCAGCGGAGTCATGGACAGAGAGACCAGAGAGACGATCTTGTCGCCGACCTTCAGATCAAAGCCGGGCTTGGCCAGCAGATCTTCGCCGATGCGAGCAACAACGCCCTTGAACATGCCGCCGGAACCGGTGACAGGATTCTGCTGCTTGCCGCGCTCGGCAACGATGCCAAGAATCATTTCGCCGATCTTCTTCTCGTCGCCGCCGCAGGCTTCGGAGATCTGGGTGAAGGAAGCGGAGTCGATGTTCAGAGAAGTGACGTCGCAGATGATCTCGTTGGAATACTCCTTGGTCATGTCGTTGTCGACCTTCCAGGCGGCCTGAGTCAGAACGCCCTTGGGCTCGATAACGCGGTGAGTACCGTACTTATTACCTTTCATGGACATAGGAAAAACCTCCTCAAAATAATTTCAAAATTGTTTCGGACAAAGACTTATTTCTTCAAGCCGAGGATCTCGCGGGCCTCGTCGGGATTGGCGATCTCGCGGCCCAGTTCCTTGGCCAGACGCACGACCTTGGCGACCAGCTCGCCGTTGGACTTCGCCTTCTGGCCGCGGCCCAGATAGATGTTGTCTTCGAAGCCGACGCGGACGTTGCCGCCCATGATGATGCCGCAGGCAGCCATGGGGAACGCGCCGCGGCCGACGCCGGTGACCGTCCAGGTGGAGCCGGCAGGGATCTTGCTGACCAGGAAGGCCAGATTCTCGGGCGTGGCGGGAGCGCAGCCGTTGACGCCCAGCACGAAGTTGAACTGCATGGGAGCGCCGGGGACTTCGCCCTTCTTGGCCATGTTCAGAACGGTGTCCAGATGGCCGATCTCGAAGCACTCATACTCGGGCTTGATGCCGTTCTCGATCATGCGCTTGCCGAAGGCGCGCATGGTGGGCATGTCATTGACGAAGATATCGTCGCCGAAGTTGCAGGTGCCGCAGTCCAGCGTAGCCATCTCGGGGAACAGCTCGGTGGGCTGAAGACGCTCTTCGGGAGTCATGCCGGTGGCGCCGCCGGTGGAGGGGATCAGGATGACGCCGGGGCAAGCCTCCTTGATGGCGTCGAGGATCTCGCGGAACCGCTCGCGATCCTGCGTGGGCGTACCGTCGTCCCAACGGACATGCACATGGATGACGGCAGCGCCGGCCTCAAAGGCAGACTTCGCCTCGCGGACCATCTCTTCCTTGGTGTAAGGGACAGCGGGATTGTGCTCTTTGGTGACTTCCGCGCCGCAGATGGCGGCGGTGATGATCAGTTTTTCCATAAACGCACCTCAGATAAACAGATTCAGATCAGTCCTTGACCTGCTTGCCGCGCTGACGGTCCTTGACCACGACGCAGGTACCGGAAGCACGGCACACGATGACGGGCTCTTCCAGAACGTCGCAGGCGGAATCATTGATGTCGGGACGGGGAGTAATGACCTTTTTGGCGACAAAGGTCATCTTGCGGGAAGTGTTGCCGATGTTGGTGATCTCACCGGAAGCCTCGATATAGTCGCCGGCATGGACGGGAGCCATGAACTCGACTTCGTCATAGGCCTTGAACAGGCCCTCGTCGCCGTCGTTCATGATCAGCAGCTCGGTGGCCACATCGCCGAACAGGTGGAGCATGTGCGCGCCGTCGACCAGGTTTCCGCCGTAATGCGCATCCTCGGCACCCATTCTCACTCGAATTACAGATTTCATTTTGGTTTCCTCCTCATATTTTTATTGTTGGTGAATAAAACTGACAAATCAAACCCGCGGGATAGGGATCTAAAAAAGAAAAAAAGCGCCACGAAACGAAAAGCCTGAGCTTTTCGATCAATAGCGCTTCATGATGACATGACAGTGATATCGTGCTGAACGGTATCCCCAAATGCGCCCGTCAGGATCCGAAACGCACTTTCGGCAAAAATCACATTCACGACCCGCTTCGGCGATCCTTCCCCTTGTCATCGGGCAACTACCTTGATCTTTGCACCTCTATTGCCAAATATGCAATTTTTTAAAAAAGCGTACAGAAAACACCGCAAACTTTGCTTTTTCTATTGTAATTATAACGGACGCGCAACCCATTGTCAACAGTATTTTTTTCGGATTTTCAACGATTTTCGTAATTATTTTCAACCATGGCAAGGATATCCTCCCGCATACCCAAAAGTCGGCAGATATTAAGGGCGTCGCGGGGGCAGTCCTGCTTTTCTTCCACCCGGTAAAGGCCGTAATTCATATGGCGAGCGATCAGCTCCACACCCACGTCGCCGTGGGAATTGGCGATCTCGTTCCGCAGGGCCTCTACGTCCAGATCCTTCAGGCCGATGACTTGATAATGGGCCGAGCCCAGCTGCGCTACATTGTCGTAATGGGTCGCAAGGACGGTGACGGCGTTTTTCGTATCGAGCCAGGACGTCACGGCCTGTACGATGGCCGCGCCCTCGTCGGGGTTGGTACCGCGGGCAAACTCATCCAGCAGGATAAAGGCAAAGCCCTCGGACATGTTCTGAGCGACCTGATTGAAGCGCACGATCTCGCCGCCGAAGCTGGACAGACCGCGGTCGATGGATTCCAGATCCTCGGAGATGATGTGCATCCCGTCGAACAGCGGGACGCTGGCCCGCCCTGCAAAGGGGAAGAATCCGCAATGCGCCAGCAGGATATTGAGCGCGATGGTCTTGAGCGCCACGCTCTTGCCGCCCATATTGGCGCCGGTGATCACAGTTGCCCCCTTCTCCAGCGAAATAGACACCGGGGTGAAGTGCTTCCCTCTCTCCTCCAGCAGATCGGCGATCTGGGGATTGATCATATTCTCCAGTACGACCCGGCTTTCGGTGATTTCCGGCATGACGCCGCCGTATTTTTTGGCGAGGCGGGCTTTTTCCACGGTAAGATCCAGGTCGGCAATGGTCTGCATATTGTGCAGCATGGCGGGGATCAGCGGGCGCAGACTCTCGCTGAGCTCGCCCCGGATCCTTCCCTCCTCGTGCTCCTCGTCGGCCGCCACACGGACGCGCTTTGCCTGCGCCTCTTCCCGCTCGGGTCCGGACTTGACGCGGCGCATCACATCCTCCAGCGCTTTTTTCTCCTTGCGGATGGCCCGCAGGCGGGGTGAATAGCTGTCGCTGATATAAAAAGTAGCGATACGGTTGTGCTCCGGATCCAGGATCTCCAGTGCCTCGGACGTATCCTCCAGCGTCACGCCCTCCAGATGCATGGCCGTCTGTACGGCTTCGAAATACGGCTTCATCTCTTCGATTTGGAGCAGGAACCGCTTGACCTCAAACAGTTCGATCTCGTTGAGCGCAGCCTCGGCGCATTTTACCACAGTGGTGCGGATGTTCTTCGCGCACATGAACACGCGCAGCATGCGGTTCAGGTCGTTCTGGCAGAGCGCCTCTCCGTCCATCACGCGATGCACGTTGTTCAGTTGGCGTAAAAGTTCCGGTTTTTCAGTAGGTGTAAAGGGCTTTAGCTTTCGAATCGCTTCTTCTCCGTAAGGCGAATTCGGCTGCAGGGCATCCAGCACATATTGAAAACCGATGTTTTCTTTTTGTTCGAATTTCAGATCGATCATAACGCATTATCCTCCACATTGATCACCGGGATATCCACCCGCGCCTGCATCCGCTCCATCAGCTCATCCTTATCGAAATGAAAGCCGTAAGCCGAGAAGGGATTGACGGTGACCGCCACCAGATTGACGCTTTCCATCACGCGGAGATCAATGCCGCGGATGGCGATCTTGTCATAGTTCTCCCGCTTGAGCAGGATCTTGCTGCTGTCGCGCACCGCAAAGGTCATCCCCTTCAGCGGCGCAGACGACATCAAAAGCGGCTTCATCAGACCGTCGGACATGGCGCCGCCGAAAAAGACCGTTTTTGTGCCGGCGGCCTCCGGTCTGCGAAGACCGTCTTCCAGCGAAAGACCCGCCGGCAGCTGCCACGGTCCTTTTTCCGTAAACAGCAGCGTGCCGCGGAACTCCTCATCCAGCTCACGCAGCTGTCCGGCGGTCTCCCCTTCTTCCAACTCGGGCAGGGTCAGCACACGGCAGACGTGAGCCGTGTCCTCTACCACCACGTCGATATCCTTATGATAAGATGCGCCTGTGCACAACACGGTGGCCTCCGTCACGCTGCGGCTGCAAAGCGTCTTGCGGCTGAGCGCTCCGTCGATCATCACCAGATCGGCCCCGAAGGTCCGGAAGGTATCGCCCAGACGGGCAAGCTGCTTTGTAATGGAGGGACCGGCAAGCTGAATGCTGCCGTCGCTCCGGGCGCGGAGCACCACGACGTCGCCCATGGGCGTGCTGACGCCTGTCGTTTCCAAAATCTCACGCGTCACGTCGCAATGATGAAGGATGAGCTCGGAGGCCGTGGCCACCAGCGTCCCCTCGGCAACGTAAATACCCGGTTTTTTGGTCCCGGTGACCAGGTCCTTGTCTTCGCCGTCGCGGCCGATGGAGGTCAGGGCGATGGTCTGCCCGTTTCCGGCCACTTCCCGGATGATCCTGTTCAGCACCGTGGTCTTTCCGGCATTTTTGCACATGCCGATGATCGACACCGAGCGATAAGGCCGGATCAATTCACTGAGCGTGGGCTTCATCCCATTCCTCCTTCCTGCGGGTCACATGCCTCAAGCACGTCCCCGATGATCACATTCGACACAAGGAACCCTTTCGGCGTCAGGCGCCATCGTCCGCCTTCACACACGGCGTGACCGGATGCCGCATAAGGCGCAAGGCGCTTGGCGAAGGGCTCGAAATCCCGCCCGAAACGGCGGTGAAAGGCGCTTTCGTCGATGCCGTCCGTCGTGCGCAGGGCGAGCATGACGAACTCCCCCACCCGGTTGCCGTAAGAAAGCTCGTCGCTTTCCTCCACGATGGGGTTTTTCCCCTCCATGCCGCTGAGATATTCCTTCAGATCGGCGACAAAGGAGAACCGTTTGCCGTTGTAAAAGCTGTGCGCCGCACAGCCGAATCCCAAATATTCCGAGAGATCCCAATACTTCTGATTGTGGCGGGAACGGTATCCCGGGAGCGCGAAATTGGAGATCTCGTATTGCTCATAGCCCCGCTGGGCCAGCCGGTCGATACAGGCCAGATACATGTCGGCCTGCAGATCGTCGTCGGCCCGGGGCGGGTCGGCCCGATACATGGGTGTCCCCTCCTCCAGCTTGAGGGCATAGCAGGAAATGTGCTTTGGCTCGAGTGCGCAGATATCGTCCACGCTTTTCAGCCAGCTCTCCATGTCCTGTCCGGGAAGCCCGTAGATCAGATCCAGGGACAGGTTGTCGGTGCAGTAGTCCCGGCAAAGAGCGGCAGCCTCTTTTGCCCGGGCAAAATCATGGATGCGGCCGATGGCGCGAAGCTGCCCGTCGTCTGAGGACTGCACACCCATGGAGATCCGGTTGACGCCCGCTTTTTTCAGCACGCGGAAAAGCGCCTTATCGGCGCTTTCCGGATTGACCTCCACGGTGATCTCCGCACTCCGCGTCAACGAAGCGCGTTTTTCCAAAGCGGACAGCAATCTTGCGATCCGCTTCCCGCCGAAAACCGACGGCGTCCCGCCGCCCAGATAGACCGTATCCACGGGATACTTTCCGCCCGGGATGAAAAAATCATCCATCTGCCGGATAAGAGCGGCAAGGTATGCGTCCATCATCCCGTCGTCCCATTGCGCCGTCGAGCAAAAGTCGCAATACGCGCACTTGCTCCGGCAAAACGGGATGTGAAAATAAACGCCCAGCGGCCTGTTCATCTCATTCCTCATCCAGCCGCAGCACCGCCATAAACGCTTCGGTGGGGACCTGAACGGTGCCCAGCGAGCGCATTTTTTTCTTGCCTTCTTTCTGCTTTTCCAGCAGCTTTTTCTTTCGGGTGATGTCGCCGCCGTAGCATTTGGCCAAAACGTCCTTCCGCAGGGCCTTCACGGTCTCGCGGGCGATGACCTTGCCGCCGATGGCGGCCTGGATCGGCACCTCGAACATCTGGCGGGGAATGTTTTCTTTCAGCTTTTCACAGATGCGTCTTGCCCGGGGATATGCCTTTTCCCGGTGGGCGATGAAGCTCAGCGCGTCCACCTGGTCGCCGTTGAGCAGCATATCCACCTTTACCAGATCGGAAACGCGGTAATCCGAGATCTGATAATCCAACGAGGCATAGCCTTTTGTGCGGGCCTTCAGTGCATCGAAAAAGTCATAAATGATCTCGTTGAGGGGCATTTGATAATGCAGCTCCACCAGATGGGTGTCAAGATACTGCATGTCCTTGAAGATGCCCCGCCGCTCCTGACACATGGGCATGATATTGCCCACATAGTCGGGCGGAGAAATGATGGAAACCTTTGCATAAGGCTCCCGGGCTTCGGCGATCAAGGCGGGGTCGGGATAATTATGGGGATTGTCCACCCGCACGGTGGTCCCGTCGCTCTTGTCCACCTCATAAATGACTGAGGGCAGCGTGGTGATCAGATCCAGATCAAACTCCCGCTCCAGCCGCTCCTGAATGATCTCCATGTGGAGCATTCCCAAAAAGCCGCAGCGGAAGCCGAAGCCCAGCGCCACGGAGGATTCCGGCTCGAAGGTCAGGGAGGCGTCGTTGAGCTGGAGCTTTTCCAGCGCGTCGCGCAGGTCGGGGTATTTGGAGCCGTCCTCGGTGTAAATGCCGCAAAAAACCATGGGCTGCGCGGGGCGGTAGCCCGGCAGCGCCTCGGCCGTGGGCCGGGCAGCCTCGGTGATGGTATCGCCCACCTGCGTGTCCTTCACGGTTTTGATCGAAGCGGTAAAATAGCCTACCTCGCCAGCGGACAGCTCCGGCGCCTTGCGCATGCCGAAGGGCTCCAGATAACCGCATTCCAGCACTTCATATTCCGCGCCGGTGGCCATCATGCGCACCTTCATCCCGGGGCGGATCGTCCCCTGCATGATGCGGTAATAGACGATGACGCCCAGATAGGGGTCATACTGGCTGTCGAAGATCAGCGCCTGCAGCGGGGCGTCTGCGTCGCCCCCCGGGGCCGGGACGTTGGCCACGATATCCTCCAGCACGGCCGGGATATTGATGCCCATTTTGGCGGAGATCTCCGGCGCGTCTATGGCGGGCAGGCCGATGATATCCTCCACCTCCTGCTTGGCCTTCTGCGGGTCGGCAGCAGGCAGATCGATCTTGTTGAATACCGGCAGGATTTCCAGATTGGCGTCCAGCGCCAGATAGGTGTTGGCCAGCGTCTGGGCCTCCACCCCCTGAGAAGAATCCACCACCAGAACGGCACCCTCGCAGGCCGCAAGGCTACGGGACACCTCGTAGTTAAAGTCCACGTGGCCCGGCGTGTCGATAAGGTTCATCTCATAGGTTTCGCCGTCCTGCGCCTTGTAGTACATAGTGACGGCGCGGGCCTTGATGGTGATGCCCCGCTCCTGCTCCAGCTCCATGTTGTCCAGAAGCTGCGACCGCATCTCCCGCTGAGAGACCGTTTCGGTGAGCTCCAAAAGGCGGTCGGCCAGCGTGGACTTGCCGTGATCGATGTGAGCGATGATGGAAAAGTTGCGGATCTTGCTGCGGTCTGTCATGATTCTCACTCCGAAACAGAATAGCGGGCGGCGCGTTCACGTCGCCCGGGAAAAAGCAGAGGGATCAGTCGTTGTCCCAGTTGTGCCAGACGGCCTGGATGTCGTCGTTCTCCTCCATGATCTCCAGCATCTTTTCCATGTTCTTGATGTCTTCTTCATCCGTCAGCTTGGTATAAGTCTGGGGGATCATCTGCACCTCGGCCTCCAGGAAGGTCAACCCCTGGGCCAGCAGGTTCTCTTTGACGGTATCAAAATCGTCGGGCTCGGTGTAGATCTCAAAAACACCGTCTTCCACCTGGAAGTCGGAAGCTCCCGCCTCCAGCGCCTGCATCATCACAGTCTCTTCGTCCAGGCCCTCGCCGTCCACAGCCAAAAAGCCCTTTTTGTCAAACTGCCAGGCAACGCAGCCGTTGGCGCCCATGCCCTTGCCGTATTTGTCCAGATAGTGGCGGACCTCGGAGACCGTGCGGTTCTTGTTGTCGGTGAGCGTTTCCACGATGACGGCCACGCCGCCGGGGCCATAGCCCTCATACGCCGCATATTCATAGTTCTCCGCAGCGGCGCCGGATTTGTATTTGTCCAGTGTGCGCTTGATGTTGTCGTTGGGGACGTTCTCGCTCTTGGCGCGGGCGATAACGGCGGACAGCTTGGAATTGGAATTGGGGTCGGCAGAGCCGCCCTCTTTGATGGCGATGGCCATTTCACGGGCATATTTCGTGAAAATCTTGGCCTTTTTGGCGTCGGCGGCGCCTTTGGTCTTCTGAATGTTGTGCCATTTGGAATGTCCGGACATAGTTCTTTCCTCCATGTTTATTCAAAAATAAATAATCATCGCATAAGTTGACATCTTATTTTACCATACTCCTTTTCAGAACACAACCCCCGAAACCGGAGATTTCTGTCTGAAAAAGCGGGTATGTCGCTTGTCATCGCCTGTGATTTCGTATAAAATAAGCATAGATCCGCCGGACCTGCGTTCAGACGGGTCAGCGGCAGTTGCCGCCGGAAGGAGTTTGCTTATGACAACCGACGCATTTGTTTCGTTCAACAAAAAAATCACAGAGAACTGCTCCAGAATCATCGTAGGAAAGGAAGACGTCATCCGCCATCTGGTGATCGCGCTGATCGCCGGCGGACATGTCCTGCTGGAAGACTTGCCCGGAACGGGAAAAACGATGCTCCTGCGCGCCTTTGCCAAAAGCATCGGCGGCGATTTCAAGCGCATCCAGTTCACGCCAGACCTTTTGCCGTCAGATCTGACCGGGATCAATTTCTTCCACCAGCAGAAGGGCGTGTTTGAGTTTCGCCCCGGTCCGATCTTTTCCAACATCGTTCTGGCTGACGAGATCAACCGGGCCACGCCCCGCAGCCAGTCGGCGCTGCTGGAGGTCATGGAGGAAAAACAGGTCACGGTTGACGGCGCCACCTATCCCATGGCCGAGCCTTATATGGTCATGGCCACGCAGAATCCCATCGAATCCTTCGGCACCTTTCCCCTGCCAGAGGCGCAGCTCGACCGCTTTTTCATGCGGCTTTCGCTGGGCTATATGACGCGGGAACAGGAGATCGCCGTGATGTCTCGGCCCGATTCCAAGGAGCTGCTGGCGGAGCTGACCCAGGTGGTCGACGCCGAAATGCTGGCAGAGCTGCGCCGGGAATATCGAAAGGTGCGGGTTTCGGACGCTGTGATGTCCTATATCATGGATATCATCGAGGCCACGCGAAAAAGCGAGCTTCTGGCTGCCGGTGTTTCGACCCGCGGCTCACTGGCGCTTTGCCGCGCCTCACAGATCAGCGCCGCGCTGGAGGGGCGCGACTTTGTCATTCCGGAAGACGTAAAGCGGGAGGCGCTCACCGTATTGCCTCACCGTGTCTCGCTGGTGCGGAAGAGCCATCTGGACAACGTGACCTTTTTCCGCAATCTTCTGGAAGAGATCCAGGTCCCGCTGGAAACGGTATGATCGGGATCGTCGTTTTCGCGCTGCTCGTCGCCGCCGCCGTGATGGAGGTGCTGAGTCTGGGTCTGAACGCGCGAAAGCTCCGGGTGGATTACGAGACCGATCTTTCGCTGGCTGCGCCGGGCGAAGTCATCACGCTGCGATACAGGATCTATAATCTCTCTCCGCTGCCCAAGCTGTTCTGTTCCGTGTCCTTTTATTTCGGCGACTCGGCAGTCATTTGTGAGCCGGAGGAATGGAAGGCGCGCTATGCGCGCAGGACCACGGCAGGCGTGAGCGTTCAGCGGCATATGGCCCTGCTCCCACACACATCCGTCTCGGGCAAGGTGCGCTTTTCTCTCACGGAACGAGGCGTGCATCCCGTGGGAAAGCTCTATCTGGAAACGGGCGATTTTCTGGGCTTCCGCTCTACCGTCGTTTCAAAGGAAGCGGAAAAAGCCGTCGTGTGCACGGCGCCTCTTTTGGACGAAGAGCCGGAAATGCAGACTCTGGGCGGCGTGCTGGGCGAGATCTCGGTCAGGCGCTTCATTCACGAGGACCCGACGATGATCGTGGGCTATCGGGACTATACCGGCCGCGAGCCCATGAAAAAGATTTCCTGGACGGCAACGGCAAAAGCGGCGCGCCTGATGGTAAAGGAAAATGACTTTACAGTTGACACGAATGTTGCCGTGGTGGTAAATATGCAGGATCCAAACCGGGCGCGGATGGAACGCTGTCTGTCGCTGGCCCGCACGGCTTGCGAATGTCTGGAAGAGCGCAAGATCCCCTATGCCCTGCTTTCCAACGGCGACCTTTCCTCTATGGAAGAAGGACTTGGCAAAGGCCATATTTTTGCGATCCTGCGCAAGATCGGCGTATCGCGGCTGGGCGTATACGAAAGCTTTCGTTCGCTGGCCGAGCGATGCGTCAAGGAACGGAGAGATAATCGCAGCTACATCGTCATCACGCCGACGCCGGACCCGGAAAGCGAAGCCGTGCTCCGGCTTCTGCAGCAGCATTCCGACTGTGAGCTTTGCGTTTTGTACGGAAACGGGGGTGTGAGCGCATGAAAAAAGCGATTCCCTTCCGCATGGCCGCCGCCCTTTCTCTTTACTTCAGCGTCCTTTGCGCCCTTCCCGTGCTGGACGGGCACACGGAGGTCATGGCCTTCGGCCTGGCGCTTGGGTTTTTAGGGCTGTGCGCATATGTACGATTCCCTCATCCCGCCGTGCGGATCATTGCGTCGCTGCTTCCGGGGATCCCGCTTTTTTCCGTCCGCTTCCCGGCAGCGCTGGCGGCCATCGGCGCGGCTGCGCTCTGGTTTTTCTTTGTCACGGTCTTCGACCGTCTTGAGATCGAGCATTGGCAATACGTCAAAGTCTTTCGGATCATGGCTTTTGCCGATTTGATCCTGATTTTTACCAACGTTTTCATCGGGCCGTTCCGGGCGGCGTCTTTGATTTTCGGCGCGATCGCCCTGTTCTCCGGCGTGATGACGCTGCGGCTGCTCCGAATGGACGGCGTCGATCTGCGGTGGATCGGAATGAATCTGGCGGAGCTTGTGCTCCCGCTGGGTGCGGCGGCATGTGCAGGCGCTTTGCTGCTTCTTCTGCTGCGGCATATGGGGCCGATCTTCAAAACGTTGATGATCCCCATCGTCTTTCTGATAGGCCTGTTTACCAGGCTGATGAGCGGCGCAATGCAGAAGCTGGGCGAAGGCAGCGGGATCGAAAATGATTTTTACGACGAGTATATTCCCGAAGCACCCCCGGAAACGCCGCAGGCCCCCATTCCCTCCAACGAGCTCCCAACCTGGGCGGAGCAGTCTTTCAACTGGCAGCCCGTTGTGATCGCCGCCGTCGTTTTGCTGGCGCTGATCCTTCTGACAATCCTGATCGTCCGGTCTCTCCGCCGCGGCAAGAGGGCAACGGCCGACGAAGCTTCGGACTATGAAGTCGGAACGGCCTTTCGCTGGAATCCCGTCCGCCGCAAAAAAGAACGGGCAAAGACCAACAGTCAGAAAATCCGCCAGATCTATCGGGACTATCTGCTGCTGATGCGGTCAAAGGGCGTTTCTCTTTGGAAAAGCACCACCTCCGGCGAGATCCTCTCCCAGCCGCAGGCTTCTCTGACGGAAGATGAGAAGCTTCGCAGCATCTATCTGCTGGCACGTTACGCCGGTGACGACGCGCTGCGCGACAGCGACGTCACTGCGGCCGCCGAATATCTTAAAACCATCAAAGACGCCCGGAAATAATGTTTTCGCGTATAATTTCGAAGCAGCCTGCCACACTATGTCCAGATCGTAGGAGGTGAAAGGAAATGGAACGCAGAAACGAATGGGAAAATGACCGGGATCAGAACCAGAAGCAGCGTCAGGATCGCAGTGACCGCTCTTCTCAGCGGGAAAAGAGCGAGACCAACGACCAGTACACCAAGCATCGCAAAGAGTGCTGATCATACGATAAAAAGCATCCCCCGGCTGATCGGGGGATGCTTTTTTTGTTTTGGAAAGCTGACGCATTTTGTGAGAGCGATCACTCCCAGGTCTCCCACACATCGGGCCGATAGCCGACAGTCGCCTGTTTCCCGTTGCGGACGATGGGCGTTTTCAAAAGCGTCGGATCCTCCAGGAGTCTCGCCTCCCGCTCTGCGTCATATGCCAGATATTTCAGCGTGGCGGCATCGCGGTGCTTTTCGTCGATCAGCGCCTCCACTCCGCCTACTGCCCGCTTGACTGAGGCCAGCTCGCCGGCGCTCATGCCGTAGCGGGGCAGATCGATCATCTGAAAGCGGATCCGGCGCTCCTGAAACCAGCGCTGGGCCTTTTTCGTATCAAAGCACTTGTTTTTCCCATAGATCTGGATGTTCAAGCTGCATCTCCCCTTTCAGTTTCCCACCTGCTTAAAGCCCTTGCCGAAAACCTCGTTAAGATTGCTCAAAAGCAAAAAGGCATGTTCATCCTGTTCCAACACAAGCTTTTTCAGCGTTCCGGCCTCATGTCGATGGACCACGCAGATCAGGACCGTGCGCGGATCGCCTGTGTACATTCCGGTGGCGTCCATCCCGGTGACGCCGCGCTTCAGCCCGGTGATGATGGCCTCCGAGACCTCCTTTGGCTTGTTGGTGATGATCATCGCTTTGCGCTGCACATCCATGCCGTAAACCAGCTTGTCGATCATCTGACCGGACAAAAAGCTGGTAAGGATGGCATAAAGCGCGCTGTCGGGATTCCGATAGATCAGGGCGGAGCCGACGATAACCACCAGATTGATGCAGAAATTGACGGTCCCCACGGGAAGATCCCGCTTTTGATTGAGCCATTTCGAAACGATATCCGTTCCGCCCGAGGTGCCGCCGGCCCGGAAAACCAGCCCCAATCCGGCGCCCATAACGATACCGCCGTAAAGAGCGGAGATCAGCATTTCTCCGGAAAATCCGGGAATGATCCCGGACATCAGATCGAGCCAGATGGAGCTGACAACCGTAGCGTAAACGGTCTTGTAAAAAAATCCGTGTCCAAGGATCCGCCACCCCAGCACGTAAAGCGGCAGATTGAGCAGAAGGGTCATCAAGCCAACCGGCAGCGACCAAAGAAAATTGAGCACCAGCGAAATACCGGCGACGCCGCCCATGGGGATGTGCAGCGGCTTGATAAAAAACAGCTGTCCGGTGGCGTAAATCACCGCGCCCACCGTAATCAACAGGTATTGAAGGACGCGCTCCTTCGTAATGCGCGGAGCGGATGCCCGTTTCGTCATGCATATTCTCCTTTCGCAAGTCGCCGGATCAAAGCGGCGATAGCGTGATCTTTGTGATGCGGAAGCCTGTGCCGCGCAGAAGCCAGGATCTCCGGGCAGGCATTCTCCGGAGCGCAGCTGTGGTACGCGCAGGCAAGAAGCTGCACGTCGTTGGTGCCGTCGCCCACGGTAAAAAGCCCTTCCGGTCCGATTCCCAGCAGCCTCGCCAGCCGCAGAGCGCCCTCCCCTTTGTTCGCGTCCTTCCGCAAAACCTCCAGCATGTGCGGCGAAGAATACTGCAGAAAAAACGCAGCGGGAAACGCGCCGCGGATCAGTTCCTCCGCTGTGCGCAGCAACTCCGGCTCGCCCGTCAGCACCAGACTGAGCCAGGGCTGCGGGATCTTCTCCGGGGAGCAGGGATTCCAGGGGATCTTGACCGACGCAAAGTGGCGGCGGCTGTAATCATTTTCCTGCGCTACATAGGGAATATGCCCGGAATAGACTTCGATCCCCAGTTTCGGGAACAATTCCATGAGCCGGGCGACAAGCCGGGCCCCGGTTTCGCCCACGGGAGCGGAATCGATCTCGCGGTCTGCGGCAAAATCATAGATCGCGGCGCCGTTGTACAACACGGCGGGGGCGTTGATCCGCAGGCGGGGGAAAAAGTGCTCCATCCCCATCTTGCTGCGCCCTGTGGCAACGGAAAACAAGCCGCCGCCTTCGATAAAGCAGTCAATGGCCTTTTTGTTTTCTTCGGATATTTCATCACGCTCATCCAGCAGTGTGCCGTCAAGGTCGGTCAGGATCAGTTTTCCTTCAAACATGTCATTCATATGTCGCAAGTCTCTCCAAAAAGGCAGTAAACCATTCGGGCCGGGGCGCGGTCAGATGCATCATTTCCCCCGTTGCCGGATGAAGAAAGGTCAGCTCACGGGCATGCAGGCACTGGCCTGGCAGACCGGAACCGTCGTTTTTCCGGCCATACAGCGGATCACCCGCCAGCGGATGGCCCAGGTAGGCCATGTGCACGCGGATCTGATGCGTCCGCCCCGTTTCCAGCCTGCAGCGGACGTGGGTAAAGCCCGGATACCGGGCAAGGACCTCGTAATGGGTCACGGCCGGCCGCCCATCGGCGACAACGGCCATTTTCTTTCGGTTTTTGGGGCTTCGGCCGATAGGGGCGTTCACGGTGCCCCGGTCTTCCTTCAGATTCCCCAGCACCACTGCCTCATAGACCCGCGCCAGCGTATGATCCTTGAGCTGCGCTGACAGGCGAAAATGGGCTCGGTCGTTTTTCGCCACGATCAGCAGACCGGAGGTGTCCTTATCGATACGGTGCACGATTCCCGGGCGCACCGCGCCCCCCACGCCGGAAAGGCTGTCGCCGCAATGCGCAAGGATCGCGTTGACCAGCGTTCCATCGGGATTGCCGGGCGCCGGATGCACCACCATGCCCCGCGGCTTGTTGATCACCGCCACGTCGTCGTCTTCATATACGATATCCAGCGGGATCTCCTGCGGCTCTGCCTCGATCGGCGCGGGATCCGGCAGTTCGACCAAAATCGTTTCGCCCCCGCTGACACGGTGATTCTTTTTCACAGGCTGCTCATGCAAAAGGACATGGCCATCCTCGATCAACCGCTGTGCCGCGCTGCGTGTCAAGTCAGATACCTTGTCAGAAAGAAATACGTCAAGACGCTTATTCCCGTCTTCCGTCGCCGCTGTCAGCAGGATCGTTTTCACGGTCATTCTCCTTTTTCTTTTGCTTCGGCTCAATCAGCAGCAGATAGATCAGCAATGCAAACACGCCGACGTTGAGCAAAATGTCCGCCACGTTGAAGATCGGGAATCGGATCAAGCGGAAATCCAGGAAATCCACAACATAGCCGTGAATCACACGATCCAGCAGATTGCCGATGGCGCCGCTGAGAATCAGCAGCAGGCACACGCGGCCAAACACCGTAGGGACCCAATCCCTGATCAGCGCATACAGGATCACGCACAGCAGGACCGCCGTGATCAAAAGCAGCAGCCAACGCCTGTCACTGAGCATACTGAAGGCTGCGCCGGTATTTTCACAATAGGTGAAATGAAAAACGTCCTTCCACAAGGGGATCGTCCCCACCGGCTGAAGCTGCGTGGACGCCCAATGCTTGGTAAGCTGATCCAGCGCCACGCCGATCACGGGGATCAATAAATACAGCAAGAGCATGGCAAACTCCTTTACACCGCTTGAATTTCAACAGGTTTATCGTTATCCGGCCCCTGAAGAGGGTCACAGCGCCGCAGGGCGCGGCGGCCTTCCTCCGGAATGGGCGGGATCGCGTCGACACGGTCGCTCCCCCGATACAGCAGCGCCAATTGCAAGGTCTGCGCCGCCTGCTCCGCTGCGCAAACGCCGTCAAAGGCATGCCACAGAGTGGCCCCCATGGCGATGGAGCCATGATTGCCCAGGAGCGTCACGTTGTTGTCGCTGCCGAAGCCGCGGATCGCGCTTTGCGCCAGGGCTTCGCTTCCCGGGACCTCAAACGGCATCACCCGCACGGGCGACGAGCAATGCATGCAAATCTCGTGGGTGATCAGCGGCAGCTCCTGCCCCGCCGCGGCAGCCGCCGTGGCATAAGGGCTGTGGCAGTGCACCACGCCGCACACCCGGGGAAAGGTGCGGTAGATCATGGTATGCATGGGCCACTCGCTGGAGGGGCGGTATATTCCCTCCACGACCGTTCCGTCCAAATCGATGACTGTGATATCGGAAGGCTGAAGCAAATCGTAGGGCTTGGAGGTCGGCTTGATGGCGATAAGCCCGGTGGCGCGGTCTCTGGCGCTGAGATTGCCGCCTGTATGCATGGTCAGGCCGCTTGCCAGCAGCTGCCGCCCGTAATAGACCACCTGTTCCCGCAGTTCTTTCAACAGCATGGCATCTCCCCCAAACTCATAGAATTGTTTTCATTATACCGAATCCGGCCCGGAAATACAAGTGCCGCAGCAAAGGAGATTGCAATCCGCCGCAGATATGTTATACTGAAAAAAACACTGTGGAGGTGTCAAATGGACCGGATCGAACGAATTCAACAAATGGAAGAGGCTCTGGATCTCTCAGCAGAAGCGATCAAATCGCTTTCTCAGGCGCTGGACCGGTACGAAGCCGCGCAGAGCGCTTACCGTAAGCTATGTCGTTATTACGGGAGCGCCCAATGGATGCGGGATTATCAGGCCGACGAATCCGGGAAGCTGCCCTCTGATCTCAAGCGCGGCGTGCTCTCACAAGACGCCGTCTACGATCTGATCACGGAGAATCGGGAGCTGACGTCCCGCATGCTGAAAGCAGCCGCGGAAACCGTAAAAAACGCATGAGCGCGGCGCAGTCACACAAATCTTTTTGCTCCTTTATACGATAAAATCGGCGTGACCGGGTCGGTCACACCGATTTTTTGGTTTTTGTTTGAACCGCAGCCGATCCTGTCGCGCCGAACCTTCGACTACGGCGAAATCCGGAAACGGGCGTCCGTTTTCCCGTCAGCCGACGGCCGAGTCGATCATGGCGTACAAGTCCTCATAGGTCTGGGCCGGGATCTCGTTTTTCGGAGTCCAGAATGCGTGCAGGCGGCGCAGTCCTTCGGAATCACCGAAATGCTCTTTCGTCTTTTGATAGGCAAAATCGTTTGCGTCCCGCTCGTAGGGCTGGCCGAGATACAGCTCCGAAAAATATGCTTCCGATCCTTCCAGTCTGCACTCTTTCCAGCCGTCGTCCGCAAGCTTGCAGCAGGTGCCGTCGTACATAATCACATAAAATCGGCTCCTGCATATCAGATCGTTAAACTGCCGGGGCTGAAGATACTGCAAGGCATGGCGAAGCTCATGAAACAGATAAAAACCCTGCTCGTAATCCGGCCGGGATCGAAGCATTTCCCTGTTAATGAACAAGGTGTTGACGACGGGATCGAACGTCCCGTTTGCCGTCTCATAGCCCTCCGGCATGTCAAACGACAGCTTGATGCTCAACCGGTTTTCATCACAGTAAGCTTGAAAAAGTGACTCATACGCGATTGTATCCATCATAACTGAGTTTCCTTTCTGATGAAAACATCAGGGAGGCGCCGGCCACTCCGGCGCCTCCCTTTTTGCAGATTCTATTCCGCCAAATGATTATTCTTCCTCATCGACGAACTTGGCTTCGGCGATGATCTTCTCCTGGACCTCAGCGGGGACGGGCTCATAGCGCTCAAACTTGACGCTGAAGGAGCCGCGGCCCTGGGTCATGGAGCGGAGCGTGATGGCGTAATCCGCCACTTCGCTCATGGGGATCTCGGCCTCCACAAGCTGCTGACCGTCTTCGGCGGGATTCATACCCATCACACGGCCGCGGCGCTTGTTCAGATCGCCGATGATATCGCCCATGTATGCATCGGGCACATAAACCTTCAGGCTGCCCACGGGTTCAAGGATCACGGGGCTGGCCTGAGGAATGCCGGCCTTGTAAGCAAGGCGGGCCGCCATCTTGAAGGAAAGCTCGTTGGAGTCGACCTCGTGATATTTACCATCCATCAGAGTGGCCTTCAGACCCACCATGGGGAAGCCGGCAAGAACGCCGTGCTCCATGGCCTCGCGGATGCCCTTTTCAACCGCCGGGAAGAAATTCTTAGGCACGCTGCCGCCGAAGACCTCTTCGGCAAACTCGAAATCGGCGCCTTCCAGCGGTTCGAAGTTCATCTTGACGTTGCCGTACTGGCCATGGCCGCCGGACTGCTTCTTGTGGTTGCCCTCGATCATGGTGACCTTCTTGCGAATGGTCTCGCGGTAAGCCACCTTGGGAGCGCTGAGGTCGACCTCTACGCCGAACTTGCTCTTCAGCTTGGAGCAGAGCACGTCGATGTGGATGTCGCCGGCGCCGGAGATGACCATCTGCTTGGTCTCCACGTTGTTGACCAGGGTAAAGGCCGGATCCTCATCCTTCAGACGGTTGAGGCCGGAAGCGATCTTTTCTTCGCCGCCCTTGGTCTTGGGGGAGATGGCGCGGCTGTAGCAGGGCTCGGCAAACTCGATGCCCTGGAGCTTGACATTGACGGAAGGATCGCAGAGCGTATCGCCGGTCTTGGTGTTGTTGAGCTTGGAAACGGCGCCGATGTCGCCGCAGCCGATTTCCTTGACCTCGATATTCTTCTTGCCCTTGACGATATAGATGTGGCCCATCTTTTCCTGGGTCTCGGTGTTGACGTTGTTGAGCATCATATCCGCAGTGACCTTACCGGAGATGACCTTGAAGAAGGAGAACCGGCCGTACTGGTCGGCAACCGTCTTGAAGACCAGCGCAACCGTCTTGCCGTTGGGATCGTACTTGACTTCGACGTCGTTGCCGTTGGCGTCGACACCCTTCTCCACGCGGACTTCGGCGGGGTTGGGAGCGAAGTGGACCAGCGTATAAAGCAGCTGCATGGTGCCCACGCCGGTAAAGGCGCTGCCGCAGACCACGGGCGCCAGGCTTCCGTCGCGGATACCGGCGCGCAGGCCGCTCAGGAGCTCCTGCTCGGTAAACTCTTCACCCTCAAAGAACTTCTCCATCAGCTCTTCGGAGGTCTCAGCCACAGATTCCATCAGCGCACCGCGGAGCTCTTCGATCTCGGAGGCCTGCTCGGCGGGGACGGGGACCTCGACGGTCTTGTTGCCGTCGGCCTTGAAGGCCTTCTGATTGATCAGATTGATGACGCCCACGGGCTTGCCGCCCTCCATCAAGGGGATGATAAAGGGCGTAACGCTGATGCCGAAGGTGTCGCGCAGGCTGTTATAAGCCCGCTCGAAATCGGCGTTTTCCTCATCGATCTTGGAAATATAGAAGAAGCGGGGCAGGCCGGCCTTGCTCAGGCGCTTCCAGGCCTTCTCGGTGCCGACGGCACAGCCGCTCTTGGCGGTGACGACGATGACGCCGCAATCCGCCACACGCATCGCCTGGGCCACTTCGCCGTCAAAGTCGAAATAACCGGGCGTATCGATGAAGTTCAGAATATGGCCCTCATACTCCACGGGAGCCAGCGTCGTCTGGATCGAGATCTGACGCTTGATCTCCTCGGGATCATAGTCACTGACCGTGTTGCCGTCGGCGACCTTGCCGAGACGGTCGGTGCCGCCGGTGCGGAACAGCAGACTCTCGACCAGGGAAGTCTTGCCGTCGCCGCCATGGCCCAACAAACAAACGTTGCGGATCTTTTCAATGGGATATGCCATAATTTCCTCTCCTTCAAGCAATGTATTTGTAAAAACTATTTTTAGACATTTTACTGTTCTATTATAAAGGAAACCGTAGTACTTTTCAACAAAAATTTTTAAAAACACGGATTTATCCGGAAAGCCGGACGCTGAAACGGGTCAAAGTCGGGTGATGATGCCGCGGATCATTTTAACCGGGAGCGACCAAAGAAGCAGATAGAGCAGGATATTCAGCGGATCGGCAGAAGCGGCCGCCCCCTTCCCCGTCAAAAACGCCAGGATCGCCATACCGGAAAGGGCGCAGATCAGTCCCATCACGATCCCCCACCGCGAGGCGCGCCGCAGCTTTTTTGCCGCCAGCAAAACCTCGGCCATGGGCATCAGTCCGTCCCGCGAAAGCAGCGCCAGTGTTTCCTCGTCTTTTCCGAAGGAAGCAGCGGAATAACTCA
Organism: Clostridia bacterium; assembly: GCA_017394205.1. Lineage (GTDB taxonomy): Bacteria > Bacillota > Clostridia > Oscillospirales > Butyricicoccaceae > UBA4644. The sequence continues at coordinate 20,297 of JAFOPS010000072.1, forward strand.
ACCGTTCTTCCAGCTCGGGGAGGAAGGCCGTGTCCCTCTTGAGCTCAAAGCGGTTTTCCACGGTGCTCTGGGTCTGAGTGGTATCCCGAAGGGCCAGCACGGGGCGGAGCCTTCCGTGCCGCAGCAGACCGAAGGCGGAATAAACCGGCGTCTGCGCCTCGTAACGCATGGAGAAAATTCCGGCAAAATGGGAATCGATAGCGATGAAAATGCTGTTTTTCAGCTTGAGACCTTCCGTTACATCGATGCCGGAGCGCATCAGATATCCTGCCGTGCCAAGCTGGACATAACGGCCGCTGACGGCAGCGCTGATGCCGCGGGTCTCAAAAAAACGCAGCTCGCGGGCCTTGTTGGGCACGATATACTGCTGGCGGGCAAACTCAAGAAACGCCTTGGAAAGGCCGCCTCCCACCTCCTGCAGCAGTGACGCGGCACAGCCCACCACCACCTCCGGTTCCTGATCCTCGGCGATCTTCATGCCGGTGATCTTCACCGCGCCGGCAGGATAAAGATCGGCGTCGCGCAGGGCCACCGAGCGTGCCTTTGCCAGCCGATCGGCAAGCGACGCGTTGATCAGCGAGCTTCCGGAGGTATACAGCTTTTTGCCGAGGCTTCTGGCAACGGCGCTGGAGGACAGCAGCAAGCACATGGGCGCCGCTGCGGCAAGAACATAGGAAAAGCTCCAGAGCAGCCGCCCCGGGACCTCTTTTGCAATGCTCGCACTGACTGCCAGGGCCAGCGCAAAGATCAAAACGATCGGAGCATAATAGCAGGAAAACCGCTCGGTATCATCATATCCGGACAAAGCGGCGAGCTCGACATCCACGCCGCTCTGCGTTTTGACAGCCATATCCTGCACCTTGCCGTCGGAATAGAGCTTAACGCCGATGGGAGCGGCGCTCATGGCGACGGATTTATAATTGCGCCGCAGCGCCTCTGTTCGCTGTCGCTTTGCCATCAGGGCAAACAGATTCGTCACGGCACAGGCACAGACCGCAGGCAGGCCGAAATCCAGCCGTGGCAGCAGGCCCGTTGCCGCGCAATATCCCAGCGAAACAAAACTGCTCACCGAAACGACAGAATCCAGCGTTGGCCTCAGACGGATCAGCCTCCAAAGTCCGGAAAGGGTGACCTCCCAGCTCAGCGCCATGGAAATCAACAGCAGCGCGCCCAGCGCGATGCGGTAATACAGCGGATATGCCTCAAAGGTGAATCCGGCCGGCATCGGAAATCCTCTCCCGGCGGCTCCCGTCAGCCAGATCGCCGCCGCGCAGACCGGGATCGACACGATCAGCCGCACAGCCATGGAGCCGATACGCCGGCTGAGCTGAGAAGCGGCTTGTCCGGCATCATCCACGGGCCGATTGATCAAGTCATAGGGGATGAACGGCCTCTCTTTTCGCGGCTTTACCGGCTCTTCGGGATCAAAAGCCTCCAGATCAGGCATCAGATTCAGCGGCTCGCGGCGCTCGCTTCCGCTGAAATCCACGGTCCGCAGACGCGGCTTTTTCCCGGCTGCGGGACGCTCTGCTTTTTTCAGCTCATCCCGCGGGGGTTCGGTCGGCACGGCATTCGGCTTTTCCGGCTCGGTGCGCCAGGGTGCGGAGCCCAGATTGCGGCGCTTGGTGTCGTCGGAAACCGGGCGGGGTCTGGGCGGTTCCTTGGCTTCCAGCCCCGGGAAGGTCAACGGTTTTTTCTTTCCCGCCGCCTTGATCTCATCAAACAGGTTCGGGAAAAAGAGTTCTTCTCCTTCGCCGTCCTCTTCTTTCTCAGCGGAAAACGCCGGCGCTTCGGGAGCCCGGACCGCTTTTTCGCCCGCCGCCGTTTTGACCTGCATATTCAGCGTGTGCAGGTCGGCTTTTTCATCACGCGCAACCGTCTCAGGCTCTTCTGCGGGAAGGGGCTCCGCCTCTTCGGGCCGGACGGCCGGAGCCTCCGCAGACTTTTTATGCGGCACGGAGGCAGGTACGTCTTCCGGCTCTGTCCAAAGGCTTTCGTCCAAATGGGCAAGCTCCGCCGCGAGAGACGGCTGCGTCTCCCGCTTTTGACCGGGAACGGTGTCCGGATCGCTTTTGAACTCGGCAATGATATCCTCCAGAGAATACTGCCGGTCTTCGGGCAATGTCACGAAAAGGCTCCTCTCCTCAGGTTCTTTGGCGTACGGCTTCGTACAGCAGGATCGCTGCGGCGTTGGAGGCGTTGAGCGATTGGATGCGGCCCTTTTGCGGGATGCTGACCACCAGATCTGCCGCCTTGCGGACACTTTCGGAAACGCCGCTCCCCTCCGCGCCGATCACGATGGCGCAGGGCATATCAAAATCCACCTGATCCGCGGGCCGGCCGCCCATATCGGCGGCGACGATAAAAACGCCCTTCTTTTTCAACTCGGCAATGGCGGCGGCCATATTGGCGCATTTTGCAACGGGAAGATGCTCCAGCGCGCCGGCGGCAGCCTTGGCGCAGGCGGCGTTGAGACCCGCGCTGCGGTGGCGGGGCACGACGACCCCATGGCCTCCCAGCACCTCGCAGGAGCGAATAATGGCGCCCAGATTGTGGGGATCGGTGATCCCGTCGCACAAGACCAGCAGCGGCTTTTCTCCGCGCGCACCGGCCAGCGCCAGAATATCCTCCACAGTCCTATATTCCGCTGCGGCTCCCTGAGCGATCACGCCCTGATGAGAGCCGGTAACGCTCATTTTATCCAGCTTGCGCCGGTCACATTCCTGAATGGCAATACCTGCCGCTCGGGCAGCGGACAAAATATGCCCGAGATTCTGCGCGCCCTGCGCCACGAACAGCTTGTCCAGCGTGCGTCCGCTCTGCAGAGCCTCCCACACCGCGTTGCGGCCCTCGATCAGGCCGCTTTCCTCCGCCGGATCCCGGCGATCCATCTGCTCCATGGCCGCATAGACCGAGCGGGCCTTGGGCCGTGCCGGACGATTTCCGTTATTTTTCTGATTCGGATAACGCGGTTTGTCCATCGTATTCTCCCCATTTCAGCGGTATGTTCCATAAGTATATATCAGTATACCACGTTTTCGGCAAAATGAAAAGGGCGAATTGCAGAAATCACGCCGGTTTCTTGATTTGCAAAAGCCGCCGGGGTCCCATCGGGGATCCGGCGGCTCTTTTATTATTCTTTTCAAAAATATATTATTATGATTTTTAAGTATATCAATTTTAGTAT
>JAFOPS010000073.1 GCA_017394205.1 Clostridia bacterium
CAGAAAACGAAAAAAAGACGGCCCCGCATCGGCCGCGCCATATTGCTGACGCTTTTGACCATCGTTTTGATCGGGATGACCACGGCTGCGATCGGCGCCGCCGTGTTTGCCGTTTATATCGACCGCTATGTCAGCGACGATGTGGAGATCTATCTGGACAGCTACCGGCTCAATCAGACCAGCTTCATCTATTACGTGGACCCCGAGACCGGGGAACCCGCGGAGATGGAATCGCTCCACGGCTCGGAAGACCGGGTGTGGGTCGATCTTGAGGACATCCCCAAGCAGCTCCAGCTTGCTTTTATCTCCGTGGAGGACAACACCTTCTATACCCACCACGGCGTCAACTGGAAGCGCACCATCGGCGCGGCCATGAAGTTTACCGGCCTGGTGGACGATTTCACCGGAGGCGGCTCCACCATTACCCAGCAGCTTATCAAAAACCTCACCGATGACAAGGATACCTCCGTCAAGCGCAAGATCCGAGAGGTCATGCGCGCCCTTGAGCTGGAAAAGAAATATGAAAAAGACGATATTCTGGAAATGTACCTGAATACCATCTATTTCGGGCAGGGGGCTTACGGCGTCAAGCAGGCCGCAAAGACCTATTTCAACAAAGAACTGGACGAGCTGACGCTGGCGGAATGCGCCTCCATCGCCGGCATCGTGCGGAATCCTTACGGCTACGACCTCAAGCGCTTTCCCGAGGCCAACGCCGAACGCCGGGTTACCGTGCTCTACACCATGAAGGAAAACGGCGTCATCAGCGAAAGCGAATACGATCGGGCCAAGCGGGAAGAGGTCATCGCGCATAAAGATACCGGGGAATCCGGCGAAACCGACGACAGCGAGTATCAGAGCTATTTCACCGACGAGGTGATCCGCGCTGTGCTGAGAGATCTTCAGAACAAATTGGGTTATAGCGAGAACATGGCCAAGCAGCTCCTTTACAGCGGCGGGTTGCACATTGTCACCACGATGGATCCCGCAATTCAGGCGCAGATGGACGCCGTGTTTCAGGATGAGGAAAACTTCCCCGGCGATCTGGGCGGCGACGGCACCTATCCCCAGGCCTCCATGGTCCTGATGGATCCCTATACCGGCGAGGTCAAGGCCCTTTACGGCGGCCGCGGCAAAAAAGAGGGCGACATGGTGCTCAACCGCGCCACCCAGACCACCCGCAGCCCCGGCTCTGCCATCAAGCCCATCACCGTTTATTCCCCCGCGCTGGAATACGGGCTGATCACACCCATCTCCGTGGTAGACGACGCGCCCAAGGATTTCACCACCCGCGGCGACGGCAAGGGCTGGCCCAAGAACGAGAGCAAGACCTACAGCGGCCGCACCACCATCCTTACGGGTATCGCCAAATCCCTGAACACCGTGGCGGTGGACGTGCTGCAGCAGGTGGGGCCCGAGCGATCCTTCAACTGGGCGACCAAGAACCTAGGCCTTACCTCGCTTGTCAGCTCGATGGAAAAGACCCTCAGCGACGGCTCCGTCAAGGTTTACAGCGATATCGACGTGGCGCCGCTTTCCATGGGCGCGCTGACCAACGGCGTTACCGTCATGGAAATGACGGCGGCTTACTGCGCTTTTGTCAACGACGGGAAATACACCACGCCGATCCTTTACACCAAGGTCTATGACGCCGACGGAAACCTGCTGATGGAAAACGAGGCCGTCACTACGGTGGCCATGGAGCAGAAAACCCGGGACTATATGATCCAGCTGCTCACCAACGTAGTGCGCAACGGCACGGGCCGCAAGGCCGCGCTGAGCGGCGGCATCGAGGTGGGCGGCAAGACCGGTACCACCAGCGCCGACTGCGACCGCTGGTTCGCGGGGATCACGCCCTATTATGTGGGCGTGGTGTGGTTCGGCTTCGACGCACAGGTCAGCCTGCAAAAATTCTCCACCAACCCGGCGCTGGAGCTGTGGTCCCGGGTGATGAGCGGCGTGCATGAGGGGCTGGAGCCCGCGTCTTTCGAGATCAAAACCGAAATGACCAAGGTCAGCTACTGCCTCGATTGCGGCCTGCTGGCCGGCGAGCTTTGCAGCCACGACGTGCGCGGCAGCCGTGTGGCCACAGCTTATATCGCCAAAGAAGACGTGCCCAAGCGCAGCTGCGACTGTCACGTCGAGGTCAAGCTGGACGGCGTCACCGGCAAGGTGGCCAATGAATACTGCCCCGAGGAGGATATCAAGAGCGTTTCGCTGATGAACTATCGCCGCGCTTATCCGGCGCCGGTATCCATCGGCGACCAGCAGTACTGCGCCCCCTATGACCTTACGGACGAGCAGCAGGCGCAGGGCCTGATGAAGCCTTCGCCCGATACTTATACGGTCTGTGAAGAGCACAATGAGGAGACCGCGGCGCCCGAGCCGACACCCTTCGACCCGCTTGATCCCTCCACCTGGTGGCCCTTCAATCCCTCCTGGCCCAGCGATCCCGGCGATCCCGATGATCCCAACGATCCCGATGATCCCGGCGAGCCGCTGCAGCCCGTGGATCCGGACGATCCCGGCGAGCCGCTGCAGCCCGTGGATCCCGGAGAAGAGGGAGGCGGGGAAGAGGGCGGCACCGTCTGGGACACCATCGTGGATTGGCTGACGCCCAGCCCGTAATCCTGCAATCAAAAAACGGTACGGATCGCTCCGTACCGTTTTTTTGCTTTTCGAAGCCGCCCGATTGCGGCATTGGCTCAGCCCTGAGGATTGATGGAATAGTTGGGCGCTTCCTTGGTGATGTAGATGTCGTGGGGATGGCTCTCCTTCAGTCCGGCGCCGGTGATGGTAATGAACCGGCCGCGCTGCTGCAGCTCGGGGATGGTGGGCGTTCCGCAATAGCCCATGCCGGATCGCAGACCGCCCATCAGCTGGTAAACAGTGTCGCTCACCGGTCCCTTGTAGGGGACGCGGCCCTCTACGCCTTCGGGGACGAACTTCCGGGTGCCCGACTGGAAGTAGCGGTCGCCGGAGCCCTTGTTCATGGCGGCCATACTGCCCATGCCGCGATAGACCTTGAATTGACGGCCCTGGAAGATCTCGGTCTCGCCGGGGCTCTCCTCGCAGCCCGCCAGCAGCGAGCCCATCATCACCACGTCGCCGCCCGCGGCCAGCGCCTTGACGATGTCGCCGGAATACTTGATGCCGCCGTCGGCGATCACGGGCACGCCGTATTTCTGTGCTTCACAGGCCGCGTCATAGATCGCTGTGATCTGGGGGACGCCGATGCCGGCCACCACGCGGGTGGTGCAGATCGAGCCGGGTCCGATGCCCACCTTGACGCAGTCCGCGCCCGCCTCGATCAGAGCCTTCGCGCCCTCTGCCGTGGCGATGTTTCCCGCAATAATGGGGATGCTGTAATGGGCTTTTACTTTACGGAGACATTCGATGATGTTGCGGGAGTGTCCGTGAGCCGAATCCAGCACCAGTACGTCGGCTCCCGCCGCCACCAGCGCGCCGGCCCGATCCAGAACGTCGTTCGTAACGCCGATCGCCGCTGCGCAGAGCAGACGGCCCTGCGCGTCGCGGGCGGTGTTGGGATATTTCACGGCTTTTTCAATGTCCTTGATGGTGATCAGACCCTTGAGGGCGAAATGCTCGTCCACCAGGGGGAGCTTTTCGATCTTGTGGGCGCCCAGGATCTTCTTTGCCTCGGCCAGAGAGGTGTTGACGGGAGCGGTGATCAGATTCTCGCTGGTCATCACCTCGCCGCAGGTGCGGGAAAAGTCCTCCTCGAACTTCAGATCCCGGTTGGTGAGGATGCCGACAAGCTTGCCGTTTTTGCAGATGGGCACGCCGGAGATCCGGTATTTCGCCATCAGCGCGTCGGCGTCGGCCAGCGTGTTTTCGGGCGCCAGATAAAAGGGGCTGTGGATCACGCCGTTTTCCGAACGCTTCACCCGGTCCACCTGGTCGGCCTGCATCTCGATGGGCATGCTCTTGTGAATGACGCCGATGCCGCCCTCGCGGGCGATGGCGATGGCCATGGACGACTCGGTAACGGTGTCCATCGCCGCCGAGATCAGCGGCACGTTGAGCTTGATGCTTTTGGTGAGACGGGTGGAAAGATCCACCTGATCGGGCGTGATGCTGCTCTCTGCAGGGATCAGAAGCACGTCGTCAAAGGTGATGCCTTTTTTGCCGAATTTGCTGTCGAAATCAGAATTGACCATTCCTGCACCTCCACAATGCGTTCTGTTTATAAAAACGAAAAAATATATTTGGTAAATCGTATCACGAATCATATCCGCTGTCAATGCGAAAAGTCGAAAAAAATCCCGCTTTCCGCCGCGGCTTTTCCGGTTGACGGGCGGCGGAAACTGCTTTATAATAACATCGTTCCCGCGGGCATGGCGGAATTGGCAGACGCGCCGGATTTAGGTTCCGGTGGAGCACTCCATGCAGGTTCGACCCCTGTTGCCCGCACCAGCGAAAAGCGCCGGCTTGTCCGGCGCTTTTTTCGTTGCTTTTTTGTCAAAGAAGAGAAGCTGCGGCGCAGACGGGAAACGGGGCAGGGAAGCCGTCCCCCTTTACAGCATATGTCTTTTGCGGACATGCGGGAAATCCTTGAAAAGGCACAGCCGGACGTCCGGCGGCGCGCGAAAATTGTTGATTTCAAAACAAATAAAAAAACAGCATGATACCAATAAAAAATATGGACAAAATCGCATTTTTGTGATATCATTACCGAAAGTGGATATTTGTACCTCGTTTATTTTGAAGATTATCAGGGTAAATCCCTGTTTATATATAGAGTACACAAAGGAAAAGGAGGCTTTTTATGAAGCACATTTTCAAAAAGTCCACCGCACTTCTCCTGACCTGCTTCATGGTGTTGGGCATGATCCCCACGGGGATCCTTGCCGCAGACAACACTACGACGCTGACGCTGGGACATAGCTTTCACAAGGCTGTCGTTACCGTCACTGATTTTGACGGAGAAGCGGGCGATGCTTCCGTCACCTTTACGAACAAGAATGGCGGACACTACCTGTATAGGGTCACCTTGACCGATGGAAACGACGAATACGTTGCGGAAACCGAAGCTGCTCTGGCTGAAAATGAATCCGCTACGGTCAAGTTCGTCGGCGCCGACGAGCAGGAAGTGACGACCCTTGCATTGCATGATGGTCATTCGTTCAAGTTCGAGGCGAAGTATAAGAATACGGATGGCACTGCTTTAGCCGAAAAGTGGTTTGAAGTTGTTGCAACCAGCGACACCGGCCCCTGCACCAACAACGTCGGCTTCGACTTCGTCGAGTTCACCGTCGATCCCACTGAGGTCACCGACGCACACACCGACGAAGAAAAAACGATCCTCGTCAACTGCACCGAGACCGGCGCTCTGGTGCGTTTCACCTACAACGGTGAAACCACCGAGGGGACCTTCAACGACAACGGCGCTGCGGAGTTCCACTTCATGCCCGCTGCGGCCGACAAAGGCCCCGGCAAGCCGGTGGAAGTCCTGGTCTACCACGTGGAGGGCAAGCTGGCCAGCAAGAAGACCGTTCCCGTCACCCTGGCGGATGAAACCTACCACACCATCACCTTCGACATGAACGGCCACGGCGAGCAGGTCCCGCCCCAGACCGTTGCGGATGGCGATCTGGCCGTCGAGCCCAACCCCGCGCCTACCGAGGATGGCTGGACCTTTGTGGCGTGGCACATAAAGACGCATGGTAATGATGGGAACCCGCTCATCTTTCCGATGCCGTTCGATTTTAACACTCCCATTCGTGCAGACAAGGTTTTAGCTGCCGAATGGAAAGAAAACAAGATCGAAATGACTGTGGATCCCGATGAGATTGATCCCGCTGTCGACGGTGAAGAATACACGATCACCGTCACGCTGGAAAACACCAACGAGGGCTACGTTCAGTTCACCTACAACGGCAAAAAGGTCCGCGTCCCCGTTGAGCCCATTCCCGGCGGCAAGGGCGAAGCGGTCTTCACCTTTAATGCCGTCAGAGGTCAGAATCAGGTCGATATCGTCGCCTACAACGTGCCCGGCCTGGCCGATGGCAATGCTGTTGTTGAATTGACCTTCGATCCGGTTTATATTGTGACCTTTGAAATGAACGGCCACGGCGAGCAGGTCCCGGAGCAGGCCGTTGCACCTGACACCCCGGCCACCGAGCCCGAGACCCCCACCGCCGAAGGCTATGTCTTCAAGGGCTGGTATGCGGACGATAACCCCGACGTGATGTGGGATTTCACCACCCCCGTCAGGGGCGATATGACTCTGAACGCCCTGTGGGTGGTGGCTCACACCGTCACCTTTGACCCCAAGGGCGCCGGAGAAATCGAAGTTCCCGCGCAGCCCGCGGAGATCCCCGCTCAGATCGTGGCGGATAACGATCTTGCCACCGAGCCCGCCTCCCCCACTGCCGACGGCTGGACCTTTGTCGGATGGGTCTGGGGCGAAGACAGCTATCCGAATACCATTTACCACGATTTTGATTTTGCCGCGCCTGTAACGAGAGACTATGATCTGGTCGCTCGGTGGACACGGAACACAGTCACCGTTACCTTCGATGAGGAAGAGCACGCGGTCACCGCGCTGGATACTTCCGCCATCGTCGACAATAACAGCGACGAAACCGACGGCTTCCAGGTCTATCAGAACGACACGATCGAGTTTACCGTTACCGTTCCCGAGGGCTACGATCCCGCTTCGCTGAGCGTCACCGCCAACGGCGCCGCGCTCAACCCCGTGGAGATCAACGGCACCGCGTATAAGTTCTCTTATACCGCCAAGGCCGACACCGAGATCAAGATCGGCGCCCTCAAGAAGTTCGTCTACACCATCTCCATGTCGGTGGGCGATCATTATACCGGCGGCATTCTGCCCGATATGACGATCTACGGCACCGTGGAGCATGGCGACAGCTACAGCTTTACCGTGCGTCCCGACAACGGCGCCAAGTATCCCATCAAGGCCGTCTACGTCAACGGCAAGCTGCTGGACGGCAACTTCCCCTCCAGTGCGCAGATGAGCTTCACCATTGATAATGTTACCGAGAACCAGACCATTCAGGTCGTCATGGGCGAGATGCCGGATTACACCGTCACTTACATCGTCCGCGACCGCCTGTACATGACCCAGAAGGTCACGCAGGCTGTTTCCGGCAACACCACCGTCACCCCGCCCGACAACCCCGTTGTCGACGGCTACACCTTTGTTTCCTGGAACACCAAGCAGGACGGCAGCGGCGACACCTTTGACGCCGCCTATGCCATCACCGGCGATCTGGTGGTCTATGCCCAGCTCGAAGCCATCACCGGCACCATTAAATATGATATGAATGCCAACGGCGACGAGACCGATCCCGCCTCTATCCCCGACACCGTCAAGACCTGGGGCCAGGCGGTCCAGCTGGATACCACCGTTCCCACCCGCGACGGCTATAACTTCAAGGGCTGGTCTACCAAGGCCGACGGCCCCGTGGTCTATCAGCCCGGCGATACCTATTCCACCGAGATCGCGATGGATGATACCGGCGCTTACGTCGTCACCCTGTACGCCGTCTGGGAGGCCAAGACCTACACGGTCGAGACCAACAGCGGCACGGGCTTCACCGTCGATGCTTATAACAAGACTGTGGAGTATGACGGCACCGTCGAAATCACCTTCCACGTGGAAGAGGGCTATCGCGAGTTCCTGCCCACCGTCACCATCAGCCCCGACGAGGGTTATACCTACACGCTGGATCCCGCCACGGCTGCTGCGGACGGCAACTACACCATCAAGCTCGAGAACGTCAAGACTGATATCTTCGTCTCCATCAACGTTACCAAGAACGAGACCTACACCGTCACGTTCTACACCGCGCTGCAGGATGAGCCTGTTGTGACCGAAGTTTATCAGACGCAGGAAGTGGAGTACAACAAGAACGCCACTCAGCCCGCCGCTCCCGTTGTGGAAGGCTACACCTTCAAGGGCTGGTTCACTTCCGAAGATGCCGATCCCGAGACTGATACGCCTTACGACTTCGGCACTCCCGTTACCGAGAACCTGGCGCTCTACGCCATCATGGATCCCATCGTTCTGAAGGTCACTCTGCCCGACGAACCCGTGGCTCCCGCTGACGGCTGGACCATCGATCCCGATTCCGGCGAGCACGAGGTCGCATACGGCGAGAACTTCGAGTTCATCATCACTGTTGCCGAAGGCTTCGACGCCTCCAATATGGCAGTCGCCGCCAACGGCGTTGCGCTGACCCCCGTTAAGACCAACGTGGATGCTCAGGGCGCTTCCGAGTACACCTTCATTATTTATAATGTGAAGGAAGATCAGGTCGTCACTGTTGTGGGCGTCGTCCGCAAGACCATTACCATTACTTATGTTGATAATGGCGGCGAAGGCGGCCCCGGTCAGGAAGTCGTCAACTACTATGTTGAAGGCCGCGAAGACAACGGCACGATCTCCGAAGTCGAACCCACCCGCGTGGGCTACACCTTCGTCGGCTGGGCGCTCACCAATGACGCCAAGCCCGGCGACAACGGCATCTACAAGCCCGGCGACGTCGCCGACTTCAAGGCTGATACCACCCTCTACGCCGTCTGGGCCGAGAAGGTGGCCACCATCACCCTGACTGCCGACGTCGATGAGCAGTATGAGGGCAAGGATATCGTCCTTACCGCCGAAGTCACGAACGACGAGAACAACGTCATCAGCTCCGGCACCGTGATCTTCTACCGTGCGGATCGCGACAATCTGGATGATCCTTATGCCAACAGCGAGCGCATCGGCACCGCTACCGTCGCCGCCAATCTGGCCATCATCACCGTTCAGGCCTCCGATTGGATCTTTGCCGACCTGGCAAAGGAGAACAATGTCGATTATTTCTGGGCCGAATTCATTCCCGACGAGGGCGACGGCTACACCGCCTGCGATACCCTTGGCAAAGATCAGGATGATTTCGTCGAAGTGGAAATCCTCTCCACCGCCATCACCTGGGAACTGGCCAACAACGCCGGCGCCCTGGCTGAAAACGCCAATGTTCTCACCATCAAGGATGAAGAAGGCAATGCTGTGGACAGCATGGTGGCCGGTCACCAGTACACGCTGACCCTGCCCACCGTTTACGCGCTGGACGATTACAAGAAGCTGGTTGCCGACACCGACTACACCGTTGAGTGGCAGTATCTGGCGCCCACCGGCGACTGGGTCACCTACACCGACGGCGCTGCCGGCGACACCTGCACCGTCTATCCCGAGTATTCCCAGTATTCCTTCCGCGCCAAGGTCACGCCGCTTGCCGGCGCCACCACCGAGTATCTGAAGGCCGCCAAGTACAACGAGGACAACGACCCCGAGGTCTATACCGCGATCGTTCCCGATGAGTACGCTGCCTTCCTGCTCACCAAGGCCACCGAGAAGACCGAGAAGGAAGACGTCAATGTCACCGTTACCATCGTTGACAAGATCGCCTCCACCGAGGACGTGGACGTCTACCAGCTGGATGAGCTCACCATCTATGCCGAAGTGGCTCCCGCGGGCGAGTCCGCCGAGATCCCCGACGGCACCGTTACCTTCTACTATCTCAGCGAAGACGGCGAATATATCAAGATCGGCGCCGCTGAGCTTGAGAAGAAGGACGGCATCATGAAGGCCGAGATCACCACCACGGCGCTTCCCGTTGCCAAGGAAACCAACACCAAGCTCGACGTCAAAGTCACCGCGGTCTACGAGGGCAACAAGTCCTTCAACGCCAGCGGTACGTATGACGAGGAAAACAAGAGCATCACCGTTGCCGATGATTACGAAGGCAAGACCACTGACGCTACCGTCACCGTCTGGTCCTCCGTCATCTACGTCAACAAGGATGTGGAAAATGTCGCCGGCTTCTTTGACGCCACCCATGACAACGGTATCGTCATCAGCGTCGACGGCGGCGCCGTCCTCGCCAACGAGACCAGCGTCACCCTGACGATCAGCGACATCTACACGCTGGATCATCCCGAACTGGCCGCTCTGAAGTACGGCGTTGACTACGACGTCAAGTGGCAGATCCTGAACAACGTCGCGGTTTACGAGGATGACCTCGCCTCCGCTCCCTGGGAGGATCTGGGCGTCACCGGCCTGACCTGCAAGCTGAATCCCGTGAAGCAGGGCAGTGCTTACCGCGCTGTTGTGACTGCTCTGGAGAGCGTTCCCACCATGGGCTCCTACTCCGAGATCGCGCAGGACGTCTCCGGCCGCCGTGTCTACTACTCCAACATCCTGATGACCAGCGACGGCGAGACCACCCTCACCGTCACGATCAACACCAGCAACACCGACGAAGGTTATGAGGGCATCGTGGAAGGCGAGACCGTCAAGATCAACACCTACGCTGCCGGCGCTTCCGGTACCACGCCCATCAGCCAGATCACCGCTACCGTCGAGAAGGACGGCGAGGAAGTCTGGACTGAGACCAAGACCGACGTCAACGGCTACACCTATTTCGAGTGGCCCACCGAGGAGCCCGGCTTCTACACCCTGAAGATCGAAGCCAAGCCTCAGAACGGCTATGAGGATATCGTCATCACCCGTCAGCTGATCGTCCGCGACGATAATTACAGCTTCGACGTGATCAAGGATACCTTCGTTTACGACGGCAAGCTCCAGGGCCTGGATGTGAAAGTCACCGACATGTGCGATGATTTCGACGCCATGGCTCAGGCCGAGTGGTACGTCCTGTACTACGACGCCGACGGCAACATGGTCGAGCCCACGCAGGCCGGCGAGTACAAGGCAGTCATCAAGCTGGCTCCCTCTGCTTACTGGACCGCGAAGACCATGGAAGCGACCCTGACCATCGAGCAGCGCAAGGTCTCCGTTGCGGATCTGGTCGCTCAGGCCAAGATCTACGACGGCACCAAGAACGCCAACCTGGTGGAAGTCGTTCTGGCTGACGCCAAGACCGACGAGACCACCGGTCTGCCCAATGAGGACATCGGCGTCATCAACGGCGACAGCATCTATGCTACCGGCAAGGGCGTTCTGAGCAACTCCAAGGCCGGCGAGCGGACCCTGTCCGTCACCGACGTGGTCCTGGGCGGCGACGACGCGGCCAACTACGTGATCGACGATACTTCCTACACCGAGAAGATCATCGTCCAGCGCAGCCAGGTCAAGGGCGCCATCGCTCCCTCCACCTATCAGTTCACCGGCGACGACCTCACCGTTCCCGCTGAGGAGATCTACCTGATCGATCAGCAGGGCTTCGAGATCGCGGCTGAGAACTACGAAGTCACCTATTATTATCACCACGGCGAAGGCGTTGAAAAGGTCGATGCCATGAACAAGCTGGGCATGTACACCGTCATCGCCAGACCCGACCAGGATAACTACAAGGGCGGCGCCGTCCAGACCATCTATGTGGTCGAGGGCGAAGGCGTTGCGGCCGAAGTGGACAAGAGTGCTGTCAGCGCGCTGATCACCATCAACGATACCGTTGAGCTGTTCAGCGACGAGCTGAAGGGCGTTTCCGCCACTGCCACCACCGGCGAGATCGACAAGATCGAGTATCACGACGGCGGCTGGACCACCACTGTTCCCGCCAAGGCCGGTCGTTATCTGGTCAAGGTCACTGCCTCTACCGGCGACGTGGCCTACGGCATCTACACCATCGTCAAGGCACATCCCGTTCTGACGCTGTCTGCCGAGGATATGGAATATGATTCCGCCCGGTACGATGGTAAGATCACGTTCGTCAACGAAAGCGACGACAGCGCCGAGGTTTACGGCACTGCTGCCGGCGACCACATCCGCGGCGCGGCTTACGAGGCTCCCACCGAAGTCGGTCAGTACATCGTCACGGCCCACGTGGGCGAGACCGAGAACTACACTTCTCACGAAGTGAGCGCTCCCTTCGCCATCACGCCCAAGGCCCTGACCATCACGGCCGACAGCTGGCAGCGTCGCCAGTATGGCGCGTTCCCGGATATGACCGCCACCTTTGACGGCCTGGCCACCGAAGGCGTCGCTCCCGATACCTCGCTGCGCGACGTCCAGATCCAGCCCGAGTTCATCTACAACAGCTATGAGAACGTTGACATGACCGTGGTCGGCAGCTTCGTGGTGGAGCCCATCTCCGCTCTGGCTACCAACTACGCCATCACCTACGTCAACGGTCAGTACACCGTCACCGACGCGAGCAATCCTCCCAAGCCCGAGCTGGCGATCCACGGTATGATCGACAACGGCACGGATGAAGAGATCGCTTACTACGGCGACGAGATCCAGCTGTATGCCTACGGCAACATGAAGGACGGCGTGGAGAACAACTCCAGCGTTTAC
>JAFOPS010000074.1 GCA_017394205.1 Clostridia bacterium
CGGGCTGGGCATCTTTCTGGTGAAGAAGACCATGGACAGCATGGACTATGCATACAAATTCGGACAAAACGTCCTGAAGATACAGAAACACCTATAAAAGGAGATTCAAAATATGAAGAAAGTATTGACTGTTTTACTGATCGCCCTGCTGATCCTCAGCGCTGCGGCCTGCACTAAGAAGAATGAATCCGACGCTCCGGCGTCTTCCTCGGTCGATCTGACCCAATGGAAGACCTTAGGCGACATCTGGGAGTATGAATTCTGGGGCTCCGTCGTCGAGGAAGGCACGTATATCCGGGCCTTCAAAGCGGAAGACGGATACTACCGCGTGGAAACGGACGTCCCGCAGGACGTGGCGGAGAAGCTGGACGCCATCGACTTTTTCGACAAGACAGGGGAGGAGCAGGAAAAAGCGCTGATGAAGGATCTGCCCATCAAAACGATCATCAACCTTTCCGAGGTCCTGCTTTCTCAGAGCGATCTCGACGCATTGGCGGGCAAGACCGGTCAGGAGCTTTTGGATATGGGCTTCGTGCCGCAGGGCAGCAAAGGCTTCAGCACGCAGGAGCAGCTCTCCTGGGCAACTTTGGAGAAGGGACCGTTCGTATATGAGGTTACCTTCCAGGAATACGTGGACGTCGACGACGATCCCAACATTGCGGCTGTCATCCGGCCGCTGACCGTGAAGAGCGCGGAACTTGTAGGTCTCTCCCAGTACAGCACGGAGAAGGAGTTCGATATCAACGGCGGCAAATCGCTGGCGGACTATGAAGCAATGTTCAATGAGGACTGATCCAAAATCTTAAGCCATACCGTCGGCAGTGCGCTGCGGGCGGGGGACGGAAAGCGACATGAAGATAACGAAAGCGAAAAGAACAGGACTGCTGATCCTTGCCGCCGTGCTGGCGGTCTGCTGGATCGGCTGCAATCGGGGGAGCCGGCAGGAGACGGCTGCGTCAGCATCTCCGAGCATTCCGGAGCCTGCCGTCACGGCGGAACCGGCGGGACCGGATTACGGCGATCCCGGCTCGTGGGCGTACTTTGCCGAGGGCGAGGACAAGGACGCGGACGTGTTCCTCATCTGCCCGTTGGTGGACACCCGGAGCGAGCGGAATGCTTACGATCTCAACGACAAGCTCAAGGAACGATTTGTCAACGCTCTGGATATGGAGAAAGGTATCTACGAGGATGTGGGGAGGCTCTATTCCCCCTTCTACCGGCAGATGTCCATGAACGCTTATCGGCTGCCCGAGCCCGAACGCGAAATGACCAGGGCGGTGGCATATGCCGATATTTCCGCCGCATTCCGCTGGTATCTCGATCATGAGAACAACGGCAGACCGCTGATCCTTGCCGGCTTTTCCCAGGGCGCCGAGATGTGTCTCGAGCTTATGAAGGAGTTCTTCGGGGATACGCTGGAGGGCGGCGCTTTGCGGGAGAGGCTGATCACCGTTTATGCCATCGGCTGGCGTGTGACGGAGGAGGATACCCGCGCCTATCCGCAGATCGTGCCCGCGCAGGGAGAAAAGGATCTCGGCACGGTGGTGAGCTTCGACTGCGAGGACGGTTCTCTTCAGGAGACCATCATCATTCCGGCAGGCGTCAGGACCCTGTCCGTCAATCCGCTGAACTGGAGGACGGACGGCACCCCGGCGGATCGCTCTTTGAATCTCGGCGCGGTCATGAGCACGGGCGCAGAACCCGTTCCCGGTCTGTGCGGCGCATACATCGGCGACCGGGGAGAGCTCGTGGTGACGGACGTGGAGGCGGGGGACTATCCTCCGGGACTGGATCTGTTCCCGACAGGCGCATACCACGTCTATGATTATCTGTTCTTCTTTACAAACCTGAAACAGAACATCGCCGATCGCGCAGCCGCCTATTTCGAGGCGCAGCGCGGCGCATGTCTGGGACAGCTTTTGCAGGACCTTTTGACGGCACGCGAAACGCCGAACGCCGATGACGCGCAAAGGATCGATGCGGATCTTGCCGCGGTCAAAGCGGCCGCCGAGGCGGATTATCCCGCGGCAAAGGCGATCGCGGATCACTGGCGGCAGGTGTACCTCGATCCGGCGTATACCCTGTGCTGCCACGGCGAAGGAAAGCTGGCGCCGGAGCTTGACGGCGCAGGCATTCCCGACGAACGCACGCACGCGTTCGTGGTCCTGGGCTATGAGCTTCAGAACGGGGAGATGACGGACGAGCTCAGGGGACGCTGCGAAGCGGCGGCCGCGGCAGCCCGATCCTTCCCGAATACGATCCTCGTCTGCTCCGGCGGCGCGACCGGACCCAACAATCCGGACGGGCATACCGAAGCAGGGCTTATGAAGCAGTATCTTACGGAGGTATGCGGCATCGACGCCGACCGGATCTTTACGGACGAGCGGGCGTTGACCACGGCGGAGAACGCCGTCAACACCTTCGCCATCCTGAAGGAGCAGGGGGTCGAGACCATGACCATCGTGACCTCCTCCTACCATCAGCGGTGGGGGCAGGCTTTGTACAACGCACTGGCGGCGATCTATGAGCAGCAGTACGGCTACCATGCCCGGCTGATCGGCAACTATTGCTTCGACACCGAGCCTTCCGTGGACGCCTTTTTGCACGACGACTGGTTCGCCGTCTATCAGCTGGGAGAGATCCTGAACCTCCCCGGCGAGCAGATGAACCGGTTCCGCGACGTATACGCCCTTCTCGGACAGTGATCCGCTTTTTGTCGGATCGCGCAGAACAGACAACGACCATTTGATCACAAAGGAGGCCGAACCCATGGCAGAAGAAAAACGGTTTACAAAAGCCACATGGCAGATCATGGAGCAGCTTCTGGAGGTGGACAACCTCGATGACGCGCTCTCCGGCAGTCTGGAAATCATTGTTAAGACGCTGAACAGCGAAGCCGGCGCGATCTGGCTTCTGGATTCCAAGACGGATCGGCTGACCCCGATGTTCCATATCGGTCCGGCGGACATCTC
>JAFOPS010000075.1 GCA_017394205.1 Clostridia bacterium
ACCGAAGCGTATCCGATTTCAGGGGCCCCCGCAAAGCCTGCTTTGCGGGGAACGCTGAGCGAGGCCGCTCAGTATCTGGGCAAGGACGCGTTCTTCAATCTGTAAAGGCTCAATGAAAAGCACACGCCCGGGAGAGCTCAGCTCTTCCGGGCGCTTTTCAGCTGGTTTCATTTTTCGGCCGCTCGGGAGAAATGGGCGGGAGGCGCGTCAGCGCTTCTTTTTTGCCAGCAGGAAAACGATCGCCAAAATCAGCGCCGCGCCCGCAAGGACCACGTAAATGACGGGGAAGGAGGGGGCGTCCGCAGGCTGCGTGGCTGCAGGCTCCGTGACGGGATCCGATTCTACGGGAGGCTGATACTCCTCTACGGTGAGCGGGGCCCGGTAGGTGATGCCGTCGTTCCGGATGATCCACACCGTGCCGGATTTTCCGGAAAGGCTCTGCTGCAGCGAGGAATTCAGCGTGATCAGACCACCCGAGCCGCTGAGATATTCCCGGGGAAGATTGGCGGCGGTCACGGGCACCGGATCGGGCATGGCGGGGGCGGATGCGCCGTCCTCTACCAAAAAAATCGTCCCCGCGCCGAGAAGATTGGTCTTGGCGGCAAAGGAGGGCTCCAGCTCCACCGGCGCGCCTTCTGCGATAAGACGGTATTTTCCCGCTTCGCCCGTGGGCTCCAGCGTACCGTCGATCCGCTGGGGCGCGGCAAGGCCGGCGTTCTCCTCGGGCTCACTGCTCACGACGTAGGCGATGCGGCTGCTCCAGGCGGCGTCCAGCTGGTCGGCCCGATAGCGGCGCAGGGCGCAGGATACGTCGTCCGACGCGGCGCTGTCATTGCTGTAAAAATATTCCACACCGTCCACGGTCTCATAGCCCACGATGGAGATCAGGTGACCGTTGGTGTTGGAGATGGCGCCGTTTTCCAGATAGGGATTGGCGCCGTTCGGGTTGGTGGAATAGCGGACGCTCAGAGCCACACTGCGGCCGTGGGCCAGCTCCTGCCGGACGAAATCCAGATCGGCATAGTGGCAATAGCCGTCGAAACCGAAGGCGCCGGCATAGGCCACGGTGAAGGACCAGTTGCCGAAGCCGTAGCTGAAGTCATATTCCTGCAGGGCGACCTCTTCGGGACAGAGATCCAGCCCCCGCTGATTGAGCATGACGCACAGGCTGGTGGGGCTGCAGATGGAATCGCCGATGGCGGGATCCCGGGCCATCTGGGAATAGGCGGGGGCCGCCAGAAGCACCTTTTCGGGCAGCTCCTCGCCGCCGTGGGGCTGATAGATGGGGATGGCCTGGCCGTCAAGGGTGTTTTTCATGGTGCCGGACAGGCTGCGCAGGCAGGGGGAAGCGGTGGGATCGTCGGAATGGAGCACGGCTTCGATCTGCACCTGCGAGGCGGTCTCGCCGCTGCTGCCCAGCACGGTAAAGGTGTCGGTGTCCATCTGCACCAGACCGTCGGAGCGGTCGATGCTGCCGCGCTTGATCCGGATGCCGGATTTGCCCCACGAGAACCAGCCGCTCCACTGCTCCTTTTGATCCACATAGGCGCGTGCCCGGATCTCCACCCAGGTGCCCTCCGGCGTGTCGGCGCTCCAGGAGGCCACCAGATACTCAAAGGCGGGGACGGTCATTTCCGGAGACAGATAGGTCCCCTCGGTCTCGCCCGGGAAAAGGCGGAGGGCGCCGTCGCCCACATCGTCCACTACGATCAGATGCTCCAGCGTGCCCTGATGCCAGCCTTCGGCAGAGGTGACGCGGAAGAAATTGTCCTGCAAAACGTCGCCCGGCGGGTCGTTTTCGGCAAAGACGCCCGGGGAAATCGCCGCCAAAAGCGCGGCGCACAGCAAGACGGATAACAAACGGTGTTTCATGGGGAACTCCTTTCTCAGGGGGAGGGCGGGGCGGCGGTCACATCAATCCTTTCTCCGCGCAGAAGGCGCGGTAATAGGCGTAGTTTTCTTCCAGAAGCGCGGGCGTGTCCAGCTCATAGGGACAGTGGGAGGCGCACTGGTTGCAGTGAAGACACTGCTCGATGGTGGACATCTTTTCGATCCACTCCGGCGTGGTATATTCCTGCCAGGGGGCGCGGCCCAGCATCAGCCGCATCCGGGCGGCGGTGGAGATGGGGATCCCCACGGGACAGGTGGCCATGCAGTAGCCGCAGCCGCGGCAAAAGCCGCCCTTCAGCTCTTCCTTGTCCTTTGCGATGACGGCGCGCAGCTCGTCGTTCAGCGTGACGCCCTCTTCGGCAGCCTGCAGAAAATCCTCCAGCTCCCGCTGCTTCTGCACGCCCCAGATGGGCACCACATTGTCGTACTGGGTGAAAAAGGCGTAGGCCGCCCGGGGGCTGGAGATCAGGCCGCCGCTCATGCCCTTCATGGCGATGAGGCCAACGTTGTGCTCCCGGCACAGGTCGATGAGGGTGAGATCCTCGTCCGAGGCCAGATAACACAGGGGGAACTGGACGGTGTCGTACAGGCCGCTTTTCACAGCCTCCACCGCCACCGCCAGCCGGTGGGTGGTGACGCCGATGAAGCGGGTCTTGCCGGCGGCGCGGGCCTCCAAAAGGGCGTGATAGGCGCTGTCGGGATCGTTCACGTCGGGCAGCTCGGGCAGACAGTGGAGCTGCCAGATGTCCACATGGTCGGTCCTGAGATTGCGCAGCGAGGTCTCCAGATCGGCCAGCGCGGCGGACTTGGTGCGGCCCATGGTCTTGGTGGCCAGAACGTATTCGTCCCGGCGGTGGGAGACGGCAAGACCGATCTTTTCTTCGCTGTCGGTATAGGCGCGGGCGGTGTCGATGAAATTGACGCCCCGATCCAGCGCGTAATTCAGGATGGCGCCGGCTTCTTCCGCCGGGATGCGCTGGATGGGCAGCGCGCCGAAGCCGTTTTCACTGACGTACAGGCCGGTGCGGCCGAGAAGCTTCTGTTTCATGGAAAAGACCTCCTTGTTATTTGGTTTCCGCTTCCGGCGTCAGGGTGATGCCGGAGGAGGGAAGATACCACCGCCCGCCTGAGCGAAGCATCTCGGTGACGCCCAGCAGGCGCTGAACGCCTCCGTCGCCCGAAAGGACGAGCCGGAAGCTGACGACGCAGTATTCCTGCGCGTCGGGATATTGCTCCCTGAGGGTGTTGAGCTGGGCCGAGGTGCCCCGCACCACGTCCAGCAGCCGGATCCGGACCGAGGGGTGCTCGCCCACCTGCTCCAGGGCTTCGGCCCGCCACTGGGCCAGCCGCCGGTACGAGGTGCCGCCGTCCGTCAGAGCGCTGTAATACTCGCTCTGCTCGGCGGGGATGACGCAGGCGGTGAGATCCTCCAGCGAGCCCTCTGCGTACATGGCGGTATAATAGCGGGTGAGGAGGCGGGCCTCGCCGCCGCCGGAGGTAAACAGCGCCACGGCCGTCACCGCGATCAGAACGACGGCGACGGCGGCGATGAGCAGGCCGCGTCTGCGGCGGGAAGGATCGTGCTTCATGATGCCGTCCTCCTCTGCTTTACAGCGCCAGGATCAGATCCTGCGCCGCGTGGGCGCAGGCATAGGCGCGTGCGTCGGCGGCGGGGGCGGAGGCGCCCTGCATCAGCGCGTAGATCTTGATCTTGGGCTCGGTGCCCGAGGGGCGGATCACCAGCGCCTCGCCGGTGGAAAACTCATAATACAGCACGTTGGAGCCGGAGATCTCCGTGGGAGAATCGCCCTCGGCGCAGTGCCGCACCCCGGCGGAATAATCCCGCCATGCGGACACCGTCACACCGCCGAGCTCCGCGGGAGGAGCCTGCCGCAGCGCCTCCATGATGTGGGCCATGCGGTGCATGCCGTCTTCTCCGGGAAGCATGACGTTGACGGTGTTTTCCCCGTAAACGCCGTACTGCTTCCAGATCTCCTCCAGTCCGTCGATGACGGTCATGCCCCGGCGGTGATACCAGGCGGCCATCTCGCACAGGAGCAGGGCGGCTACCACGGCGTCCTTGTCCCGGGCGTGATCGCCGATCATATAGCCGATGGACTCTTCAAAGGCCAGGACGTAGTGATACACGCCCTCCTGTTCCAGCCGGGCCAGCTTTTCGGCCATGTATTTGAAGCCGGTGAAGGTGTTGAAGCAGGCGGCGCCGCTGGCCTCCGCGATCTTCTGGGCCAGAGGGGTGGTGACCACCGTTTTGATCAAAGCGGGGTGATCGGGCAGGACGCCTTTTTCGGCCCCCGCCGTGAGGATATAGTGGAGCAGGAGCGCCCCCGTGCGGTTGCCGGTGATGGGGATATATTCCCCCGTCCTGTCCCGGGCCACGATGGCGATGCGGTCGGAATCGGGGTCGGTGCCGATGATAAAGGGGGCGTCGTGCTGCTTTGCCAGCTCGATGGCCATGGCAAAGCCCGCGGGCTCCTCGGGATTGGGGCTTTCCAGCGTGGGGAAGGTGCCGTCGGGCTCGAACTGCTCCGGCACGGGGATGAGCTGCCGCAGCCCGGCCCGCTTGAGCACCTGCGGCACGGCAAAGCCGCCCACGCCGTGGAAGGCGGAATAAACCACGCGGAACCCGTCGTCGGCCAGTGCCAGGTTTTCGGGAGCGACGGCGCATTTCAAAACGGCGGAGATGAACGCCTCGTCAAAATCCTCCTCCAGCCAGGTCAGCGGCGCGGGATGCTCGCAGGTGAGACGGGGAGAGAGGGGATCGATGCCCGCCATCTTTTCAGCCACCAGGGCCGCCTTGTCCGGCGGGAGCTGGGCGCCGCCGTTCCAGTAGACCTTATAGCCGTTGTAGGCCTTGGGATTGTGACTGGCGGTGACGTTGATGCCCGCCGCCGCGTCAAAA
The DNA here is from genome assembly GCA_017394205.1 of Clostridia bacterium. Lineage (GTDB taxonomy): Bacteria > Bacillota > Clostridia > Oscillospirales > Butyricicoccaceae > UBA4644. The sequence goes on from JAFOPS010000075.1 coordinate 4,811, forward strand.
TGCCGCACGGCGAAGCTGAGCTGAGGCGTGGGGCGGCAGCCCCGGAAGAGCCGCACGGGGATCCCCCGGCAGCGCATCACGTGGGCGGCCTCCTCCGCGAAAAAGCGGGAATTGATGCGGCAGTCGTAGCAGATGCACACGCCCTTTTCTGCCATGCCGCTTTCCAAAATGACGCGGGCAAAGGCGTCGGTGGCCTGACGGATGATGTATTCGTTCATCCTGTTGAGGCCCATGCCCATCACACCCCGCAGTCCGGCGGTGCCGAACTCCAGCGTGCGGTAAAAACGATCGTTGATCTCGTTCTCGGTGAGCGCGGAGAGCTCGGCCCGCTGCGATTCGGTGATCACAGGGGACAGAAGCCAGCGCTCATATTCCTGTTGACGGCTCATAACATGCTCCTTTCCGTAAGCGCCGGAGGCGCGACGGGGTATTTGGATGAAAACATTATACAACAAAAAGGAAAGGGTTTCCACCGTGTTTTGTAATTTTTCCGCCGGAAGGGGCAGACGCGGACTTTTCTTTTGCCGCAGGATGGGTTATACTGAAAAAAACAAAAGCAACGGAGGAACGACTATGGGTGAAGACCGCCATTACGATTCTTTCGGCCGGGGGATGGCCGTTTTGCCGCTGCCGCGGCGCAAACGCGCCCGCCGGTGGCGCCGCGTGCTGGCCTGGGCGGCGGGCATCCTTGGGGCCATGGCGCTGCTCACCGCCGTCGCCGTCGGTTCGGTGGCGCTTTACGACTGGATGACCGGGCGTCAGGTGAGCCTGACCGGGCGGAAGGTGACCTTTGCCCAGGTGCGGGCCGACCGGGAAAACGCCCTTTCCGTGCCGGAAATTTTTGAAAAATGCCGCGGCTGGGTGGCGGAAATCACCGTGACCTTCCCCGACAGCGTGGCCATGGGGAC
>JAFOPS010000076.1 GCA_017394205.1 Clostridia bacterium
CCGATCGGCTTTACAGAAAGGATTTTTTCATGGTTTATGATGTTTTGATCATAGGCGCCGGCCCCGGCGGCATCTTTACCGCCTATGAGCTGACAAAAAAGCGGCAGGATCTCAGGATCGCGGTTTTGGAGGCGGGCAATCCCCTGTCCAAGCGGAAATGTCCCATTGACGGCGACAAAATCAAGAGCTGCGTCCACTGCTCCACCTGCGCCATTATGAACGGTTTCGGCGGCGCGGGCGCTTTTTCCGACGGAAAATACAACATTACCAATCAGTTCGGCGGAACGCTTTATGAGTATGTGGGCAAAGAGCGGGCGCTGGAGCTGATGCGGTATGTCGACGGGATCAACCTGTCGCACGGCGGACAAGGTACAAAGCTTTACAGCACGGCAAACGGCGTGATCAAAAAGATGTGCCTGCAAAACGGTCTCCATCTGCTGGACGCTCAGGTGCGCCATCTGGGGACGGATATCAACTACACCGTTTTGGAGAATCTGTTCCGCGAGCTCAAAGACAGGGTCGAGTTCCGCTTCAATACGCCGGTGATCTCGGTGGAAAAAACGGACGAGGGCTATGCCGTCCACACGGCGAAGGAGACGCTGCTCTGCACTCACTGTGTGATCTCGGTGGGGCGCTCGGGCAGCAAATGGATGGAAAGCGTGTGCCGGGATCTGGATCTCCCCACCCGCTCCAACCGGGTGGATATCGGCGTGCGCGTCGAGCTGCCCGCAGAGGTCTTTGCTCATCTGACCGACGAGCTCTACGAAAGCAAGATCGTTTATCGCACGGAAAAATTCGAGGATCTGGTGCGCACCTTCTGCATGAATCCCCACGGCGTGGTGGTCAATGAAAACACCAACGGTATCGTGACCGTCAACGGCCACAGCTATGAGGATCCGGCGAGGCACACGGAAAATACCAACTTTGCGCTTTTGGTGAGCAAGCATTTTTCCGAGCCCTTCAAGGATTCCAACGGCTACGGCGAGAGCATCGCCCGGCTGTCCAATATGCTGGGCGGCGGCGTGATGATCCAGCGCTTCGGCGATCTGGTGCGGGGCCGCAGGAGCACCGAGCGGCGCATTGCGGAGAATTTCGTCACCCCTACCCTGTCGGCTACCCCCGGCGATCTGAGTCTGGTGATCCCGAAACGCATTTTGGACGGGATCATTGAAATGATCCACGCACTGGACAAGATCGCCCCCGGCACCGCCAACGACGACACGCTGCTCTACGGCGTGGAGGTGAAGTTCTACAATATGGAGGTGGAGATCGGAAATGATCTCCAGACCCGCAGCCCCGGACTTTACGTCATCGGCGACTGCTCCGGCGTCACACACTCCCTTTCCCACGCCTCGGCCAGCGGCGTCTATGTGGCGCGGCAGCTGCTGGAAAAGCTGTAATCAAAAACGGATCAAAAAAACAGAGCAGGGTTTCCTGCTCTGTTTTTCTTCTAAGCTCACTGCTGTAAAGCTTATCGGCTTTTCATCATTCCGTGACCGTAGGCGGCTGGATGGGCACCGGCACGGGGATGGGATCGGCCGGATCGGGGTCAACGGGGTCCGTCGGAAGCTCCGGCTTGCCCATTGAATGCAGCCAATCGGCCACGCGGCAATAGATGATGACCATCTGCGCGCGGGTCAGCGTGCTTTCGCCGTCAAAGGTTCCCTTGCTGTCAACGCCATGCAGCAATCCGCTCGCCATTGTCAGTGAAACGGCGTCCCGATAGGATTCGGGGATCATGCCCCAGTCGGCCACGGTTTCTTCTGCCTTTGGCGGATCCAATGCGGGGTCTAACTGCGACGGCACCGTGTCGGAAAACTTGCGAAAAAGATTGCTCAGCAGCACAGCCATATCGTAGCGGATCAGGGCTTTGTCAGGCTGGGCGGCCAGCTGTTCCACGCTCTCAAACAGACCGGCGGCCTCCCATGCGCGGATATACGGATCATACCACGGCGTTGAAGGCAGCGTAAGCCCCGCCTGCGCGTTTTTGAGCTCCTCAGGGAAAAAGCTGCGGGTGAGCACAGCGGTAAACTCCGCCACGGTCACCTCGCGCTCGGGCTCAAAACGGCGCTCGCCGGTGGCGGGATCGTAATAGCTTCCCTCTACGGCCCGGTCGGCAAAAGCGCGCTCGACGGCATCGTAAGCCCAATAGCCGGCCGCCACGTCGCGGAAGGTCCCTCCGGCGGCAAAAACGGAACAATTCATGCAAAGAAGCATCATCAGCGCCAGCATCCATGCGGCGATTTTTACCGATTTCATAAAGATCCCTCCTTATCCGATCACGATTTTGACAGAAAAAACGGAAAAAAGTTCCAACGATTGAAAAAAACGGGCGCAAAGCGCCCGTTTTTCTCATATTCAGTTCAGTTGCGAGAGCCGCTTTTCCACGGCGGCCAGCAGCGCGCAGACACAGAAGACCTCGGCAGCCTGCTCCAGTTCGCTGACGGGCGGCAGAGAGGGCGCGATGCGAAGATTGCTGTCCTGCGGATCGTTGCCGTAGGGGAAGGTGGCGCCCGCGCCGGTCATCACCACGCCGGCCTCCTTGCACAGCTGGTTGATGCGTTTGGCGCAGCCGGGCATGGCGTCGAAGCTGATGAAATAACCGCCCTTGGGGGTGTGCCAGCTTCCGGCGCCCGTACCGCCCAGATTCTTTTCCAGCATGGAGAGCACCATGTCGAACTTGGGCTTGAGCAGCGCGGCGTGCTTTTTCATATGCTCCTCGATCCCGGCGCGGTCCTTGAAAAAGCGCACGTGGCGGAGCTGGTTGATCTTGTCGGCGCTGATGGTCTGGACGGTCATGATCTTTTTCGTCCAGGCGATATTGCTGTCAGAGGCGGCCATGGCGGCCACGCCGGCGCCGGCAAAAGAGATCTTGGAGGTGGAGCAGAACTCCAGGACGCGGTCTTCGGTACCGCACTTTTTGGCCTCGTCAAAGATGTTCAGCAGCTCCTCGTGATCGTCGGTGAGATGGTGGACGATATAGGCGTTGTCCCAGAAGATGCGGAAGTCGGGAGCGGCGGTCTTCATGGCGGCAAAGCGGCGCACCACTTCGTCGGAATAGGTCTTGCCCTCGGGATTGCTGTACTTGGTGACGCACCAGATGCCCTTGACGGCGGGATCCTCAGCGGCCAGCTTTTCCACCATATCCATATCGGGGCCGTCGTCCAGCATGGGGACGGTGATCATTTCCATGCCAAGCTGCTGGCAGATGGCGAAATGACGGTCGTAGCCGGGAGCGGGGCAAAGCCATTTGACCTTGTCAAGCTTGCTCCAGGGGGTGCAGCCGGGCGCGCCGAAGACCCACAGGCGCATCATGGTGTCGTACATCATGTTGAGGCTGGAGCTTCCGCCGGCGATCACGTTGTCCGCGGGGACCTCAAGGATCTCGGCAAACAGCGCCCGGCAGGAGGCGATGCCCTCCAAAACGCCGTAATTGCGGACGTCGGTCTTGCCGTCGGTCAGCTCTTCGCTTTTGGTGAGGACAGACAGCATGGGCTCGCACAGATCCAGCTGGGCCTTCGAGGGCTTGCCCCGGGACATGTCCAGCTTGAGGCCCTTGGCCTTGCAGGCGTCATAGCGAGCGGTCAGATCGCGGTGCAGCGCTTCCAGCGCGGCGCGGTCAGCAGTCAGAATGTTCATGATCCTTAACCTCTTTCTTCATGTAATCCGTAAAGCGCCGCGCCGATGGCGGTGCAGTATTCCGAATAATCGGGGATCAAATAGCGGACGCCGTAAAGCTCCTCCAGCCCGGCGATGACGGGGCTGGCGGCGCGGATGCGGGAAAGGCTCCCGCTGAGGATGATCTGATCGGTGCCGTTGCCCCGGGCGGCCATCATGGAAATGATGCCCACCGTCTGAAAAACCATATTGATCACGCCCATGGCAAGGTCGGAATCGTTGGCCTCTTCGCTAATCTTGCCGAAATTGGAGGCGGTGGTCTTGGTGGTCATGTTCGCCAGCTTGTCCTTGGTGATATCGCCGATCATCAGGTCGATCTTGTCCACATCTCCCTGCTCGGCCAGCTCGGTGATGTGCTCATAATTGGAGCTCCCGATCAGCTTGCCGCACAGGCCGAGAATGGTGCCGCCTCCCATGCCGGTGCCGCCCACATAGGTGATCTCATCACCGTTGACGCAAGTGACCGAGGTGCCCGTGCCCATGCTGACCACGATACAGTGATCCAGCCCGGAGATATACTTGCCCCCCAGACCGATGGCGCGGAACTCATCCACCTTGCACGCGGGGATGCCGTAAAGCTCGTCCCGCAAAAAGGAGGAGCCGACGCCGGTGCACATGACCTTGGACACCTGCGAAAGCTTCAGACCGTGCTCCTCCAGGAAACGGCCGAAAGCCCCGTAAGCAGAGGTAAGCGGATCGCTGGCCTTGACCATGGCGGCGCCCATGAGCGCGCCGTTGGCCTCCAGGCCCACGATCTTGGTGGTGCTCCCGCCGATGTCGATGCCGATAATATATTCCATATGCTTCACCTGCAAATCATGATGGATCTGAAATCAGAACTCCGCATAACCTACCGTGCGCGGGAAGGGCAGCACGTCGCGGATGTTGGCGGCGCCTGTGAGATACATGATCAGGCGCTCGAAGCCGATGCCGAAGCCGGAATGATGGGTGCTGCCGTATTTGCGCAGCTCCAGATACCACCAGTAGTTGTCCCGGTCCATGCCGTTTTCCTCGATGATCTTTTCCAGGACCTCGAGCCGCTCTTCTCTCTGGGAGCCGCCGCACAGTTCGCCGATGCCGGGCACCAGCAGGTCGGCGGCCGCCACGGTCTTGCCGTCGTCATTGCGGCGCATATAGAACGCCTTGATCTCCTTGGGATAATCGGTGACGAAAACAGGCTTTTTGAAGTGCACCTCGGTGAGATACCGCTCGTGCTCGGATTGCAGATCGCAGCCCCAGAACACGGGGAAATCAAACTCGTCTTTGTGCTGCTCCAAAATTTCAATGGCCTCGGTATAGGTGACGCGGGCAAAATCCTCTTCATAGGCCACGGCGTGCAGCCGCTCCAGCAGGGTGTTATCCAAAAAGCGATTGCAAAACTCCAGCTCGTCGGGACAACGCTCCAGCACGTATTTGATGACGTATTTGATCATATCCTCCTGGATATCCATGTCGCCCTTCAGGTCGCAGAAGGCCATCTCGGGCTCGATCATCCAGAACTCGCAGGCGTGGCGGGTGGTGTTGGAACGCTCGGCCCGGAAGGTGGGGCCGAAGGTATAAATTTTGCTGAAAGCCTGGGCGAAAATTTCACCCTCCAACTGGCCGGAAACCGTTAAATAGGCGGATTTTCCAAAGAAATCCTTGGTGTAGTCAGGCTCGTTCTTCTCGTTGCGGGGCACGTCGTTGAGATCCAGCGTGGTCACCTGGAACATCGCGCCGGCACCCTCGGCGTCGCTGGCGGTGATGAGGGGCGTATGGGCGTAAACAAAGCCCCGCTCCTGAAAGAACTGATGAATGGCGAAAGACGCCGCGCTCCGCACCCGGAAAATGGCGTGGAAGGTGTTGGTGCGGGGACGCAGATGCTGGATGGTGCGGAGATATTCCAGCGTGTGGCGCTTCTTTTGCAGAGGATAATCGGGCGGGCAGGCGCCCTCCAGGATCAGCTCGGTCGCCTGCACCTCCACCGGCTGCTTGGGGTTGGGCGACTGGGCCACCACGCCCCGGACAATGACGGCGCAGCCCACGTTGAGCTTGGCGGCGGCGGCATAATGCTCGTTCGCCGCGTCATAAACGATCTGCAGATTGCTGACCACCGAGCCGTCGTTCAACTCCACGAAGGCACAGGCCTTCACATCGCGGGCGGTGCGGACCCAGCCCTGCAAGGTCACTTCTTTTCCAACATAGTCCTGCGGATGATGCAGGATCTCTTTTACCGTTGCAACAGACATAGTGTTCCCTCTCGTATCGTATAATATCGCGGGCACATCCCCGCGGGTCAAAGCATTTCGCGAATGGCGCGGGAGATCTGGTCGGGGCACGAGGTGCCGCGGGGGCCGCACTCGACGCCCTTCAGCATATCGGCCACCTCTTCGGCGGGGCGTCCGATCATCAAAAGGCGAAGGCCCTTCAGATTGCCGTTGCAGCCGCCCTCGATCTGGATGTCCTCCAGAATACCGTCGTCGCTGACGGTGATCTCATAACGGCGGGAGCACACGCCCTCGGGATAATACACAGAAGTTTTTGACATGGTTAAGCCTCCTCGAATCGCTGTTGATACATGGTTAATTTATCACAAAAATCCCTGTTTGTCTATGGGTTTGCCCGGAATTTGAGCGCTTTCCGGGCAGATATCCCGCAAAATCTGCATTTTTCGGCACAAAAGCGGGGCTTCTTTTCTCGAAAGTGACAATTGACATCTTTCGCCGCAGGCTTTATGATAAAATCAGAGAAATCGATCCGGAACAGGAGGCTGTGATTATGCAGGAAAAAGAGATCCTTCATCAGATCATCGACAGCTGTGACGACGCCCTGCGGGACGTCTTTTTACGGCGCATGGAGATCGCCACCCGCCTCACCGACCCCGAGCAGTGCGGCGACGATATCTATGATCTGCAGCGGGAGCAGGCCGTGCTGGATCACGTCACCGCCGGACTTTCGCCGGAGCTGACCATCAAGGCCACCTCGCTGTGGCGCTCGCTGATGCGGATGAGTCGGGGCAAGCAATACCGCTACACCGTCCAGCACAACCCTGCGCTCCGCCTTCCTCACGAGCTCGATCTGGTGGACGAGCTGCGGCGGGACGGGCTGGTACTCTGCCCTTCCGACATGGCGCGCACCGTGTCCGCCGCCCTGGGGATGGAGGTGCGCCCCTGCCACTCGATCTCCGCCGCCATCGAGGCGCTGCTGGCGGATCAGGGCGACTTTGCTGCACTGGTGGTGAACAGCTTTTACGATACCGAATGGCTCTACAGCATGATCTACGATCAGCCCCTCTATATCAATTCCTTCATTCCCCTGCCCGACGGACGGATGCTGGCCCTGTTTTCCAAAAAGCTCTACAACGACGATTCCAACAGCATCGTCAGCGTGGCCTTTGCCATCCGCACCGATCAGCACGGCGACATGTCCCAGACGCTGGCAACGCTTGCGGAGGCAAAGTTCAACGTCGAATTTCTCAGAGTAAAGACCGTGGACATCGAATACGACGATCAGATGCTCATCAATATCGTCTTTGCCGAGCTCTCGGGCTCGCTGACGGCGCTGGACAGCCGGGCCGCCTTTTTGCAGCTGCAAAAGGAGCTCCCCTTCTTCCGGGTGATCGGCTATCGCGTGAGCTATTGAAAACACGATATGGATATTACTTATCAGGCCGGCGGTCAAATGTTCAATTATCGGGTGTGCGCTCTCTTTTTGAAGGAGGGTCATATCCTGGCCATGCGCGACGAACGCTCGCCCTATTATTATCTCCCCGGCGGTCGGGTCAAGCTGGGTGAAACGGCGGAAGCCGCCGTTTTGCGGGAGATGCGGGAAAAACTGGGGATCGACGCCCGGATCACCCGCCCGCTGTGGCTCAATCAGGCCTTTTTCACCGAGGATGTAAACGGGATGCGGTATCATGAGCTTTGTCTTTACTTTTTGATGGAGCAGGAGCATACCGACCTGTGGGAGCGTGGGCGGCGTTTTGCGGGATTGGAGCGCCGCCATGTCCATATGTTTGAATGGCTGGCCTTTGAAGCGCTGAAGGATGCGTATTTCTATCCCCTGTTTTTGAAGCGGGAAATCTTCTCGCTGCCGGAAAAGCTGACGCTCCGCACCGAGGCGGAATAGCGCCTCTCCAGTTTTTTGAAAAGGAAGATGTCTTTTGAAGCAAGCTGTTTTTTTGCGTCTGCTCTGCGCCGGGCTGGCGCTTTGTCTTTTGACCGCCTGTGCGGTCAGGATCGAGGCGCCTGTTCCCACGGGGCCGGAATCCATGCCGGTGGAGCCCGAGCCCGCGCCGGTGGAACCCGAGCCCGCGCCTGCGGAGCCCGATCCTGCGCCTGCGGAGCCTGATCCCGCGCCTGCGGAGCCAGAGCCCGCGCCTGCGGAGCCTGAGCCTGCGCCGGTGGAGCCTGAGCCTGCGCCTGCGGAGCCAGATCCCGCGCCTGCGGAGCCAGATCCCGCGCCTGCGGAGCCCGAGCCCGCGCCTGCGGAGCCAGATCCCGCGCCTGCAGAGCCTGAGCCCGCGCCGGTGGAAGGCCGTACCTTTTGCGTGGCTATCGACCCGGGCCACCAGCGCAAGGGCAACAGCGACCCGGAGCCCATCGGCCCCGGCGCCTCGCAGACAAAGGCGAAGGTCGCTTCCGGCACGACGGGGCGGTTTTCCGGGCTCAAAGAATATGAGCTGACGCTGACGGTGAGCCTGCTTTTGCGGGACGAGCTGGAGGCGCGGGGCTATACCGTCGTAATGACCCGCACCGATCACGACGTGGATCTCTCCAACGCTCAGCGGGCGCAGATCGCCGCCGACGCCGGGGCGGACGTTTTGATCCGCATCCACGCCAACGGCTCGGAGGATCCCGCTGTGGAAGGGGCATTGACCATCTGCATGACCAAAAACAACCCTTATTGCCCGCAGCTGTATGCCGAGAGCCGCCGCCTGTCCGACGCCGTTTTAGACGGTCTGACAGCGGCTACGGGCGCAAAAAAGCGCAGCGTGTGGGAAACAGATACCATGTCGGGCATCAACTGGGCGTCCGTCCCGGTGACCATCGTGGAGATGGGCTTTATGACCAATGAAAAGGAAGACCTTCTCATGGCCACGGCGGACTATCAGCAAAAGCTGGCGTGCGGCATGGCCGACGGGATCGACGCCTATTTTGCTGCGCTGAACTGAGGAAAAAGAAAAAGCCGCTTCGCCATCCTGCGAAGCGGCTTTTGTTTTGGGTCAAAAGACTCTTTCCAGCGCGTTTTTCCAGTTGATCACGCCGTAAATATGCCCGTCGGGGCTTACGATCTCGCTGTCGGTATAAAGATAGCGGGTCAGCCGGGCCAGCGCCCCGGTCGCGGGATCATAGGTAAAAAAGCCGTCGTTATAAGCCGAGATCTGCATCACCCGGTCGGGAAGCTTCGCGCCCGTCTGGCACTTGAGATAGAGACTGCCTCCGGCGGCGCCGATCAGTTTCATGCTGGCATAATCGGAAAACCGCTCGTCCAGGCGGGTCACCGTCCCGTCTGCAGCGGCGCGGTAAAGCTCGTAATTGGGGTAGGTCTCGCCCTTCCAGCCGGTATAGCGGAGCGCGTTGACGTAAGCTGCGCCGTCGGCGCCCCGAAGCGCTTTGGTGATAACGATGCCCTCGCCGATATCGATCTGTTTCCCGTCCAGCACCACGGAAGCCGCGGCAACAAAGGGCGTATAGGGCGCGGGGATCGATTCATCGGTATAGGTGATCGTGTTCACGACCTCCAGACCCTCTTCGCCCAGAGGCCTCTGTCCCTTGCTCCACGCCTCGTAAGCGGCGGGATCGGCTTCCCCGTCCCAGATATACTGTGCGCTGCCCAGACCGACGCCCGTGAAGCTCAGGCGGAAAAACTCCGTCCTGTCCCGAACGGTAAAGCTGTTTTCCGCGCCCTCGATGGGCACGCTCTCATAGATCATCCGGACAAAATAGGCGCCCTCGTCATTTTGGGCATAGGGCTCCAGGACCGTGCTGACGCTGCTGTCGATCCCGGCATGGATGGAAAAGCGGCGCTGGGTCTGGGACCAGTCGGTGTTCCAGTTGAACTCCTCATGGGCAAAGCGCCAGGTCATGGGGAAATATGTGACGCCGCGGAAATTGAGCAGCGGATATTCCTCCCGGGCGTTATCGATCGCCTTCCCGTTGATGTAGACGGGATAAGAGGGCAGCACGGCGGTGACCCGCCTGCTGTTGGAGGCCGCGGGATAGGTGGGAAGCTCGCTCCTGTCGTAAGGGATCCCGGTATACGCGATAAAAAGGCCTTCCCCCTCGATCCATGTGGAGGTCAGCGACAGCAGGCGGCAATAATCCCACGTCATGGGGAAATAGGTGACGTCTTTGTAGTTAATGGGCGGATAAAGCGAGCGGGCGTAATCTACCTCCTGATATTCCAGCTCCCAGGTATAGTCGGGAATGACGGCAGTGACGGTGTTCCCTGCGGCGAAAACCGGCAGGGCGCAAAGCATCATGGCGCACAAAAGCACAAGAGCGACCTTTCGTTTCATTGCGGAAGCCTCCTTTTCACATTCGCAGCTGCGACCATTGTAAAACCATTATACCGCATAGATGATGCCGCCGCAATACCACCCGGTTGTTTATCATTTATCCAAAAAGAAGCGGGCGTCCGCCCGCTTTTATGCTTCGTCATAGCGCTCCAGAAAGCTGTGCTCCCCGCCGCCGGATTTATAGCCCGGAAAGGTGTCGAGACACACGGCGTGGACGCTGTTGAAAATGCTGATCTCGATGTTGGGATTGGTCTTCTTCAGCTCCCGCAAGAGGGTCTTGACCTCCTGCCGCTTGCTGCCGTTTTCCAGCGCGGCGTTGCGCTGGGCCACGCTGCAGGCGCAGCGGATAAACTCCAGCCCGTGATAGCGGGCCCAGGCGACGATGTCCTCCTCCCGCACCCGGTAAAGGGGGCGTATGAGCTCCATCCCCTCGAAATTGCGGCTGTGGAGCTTGGGCGGCATGGTCTGAAGCTGCCCGCCGTAAAACATGCTCATCACCGCGGTTTCGATCACATCGTTGAAATGATGGCCCAGCGCGATCTTGTTGCAGCCCAGCCGCCTGGCCTCGGCATACAGATTGCCCCGCCGCATGCGGGCGCAGAGATAGCAGGGCGACGAGCCGCCGCCGGCCTTTTCCGCCGATCGGAACACGTCGGTTTCAAAAACCGTCAGCGGGATGTGCAGCAGCGCGGCGTTTTCCTCGATTTTTTTGCGGTTTTCGGCGTTGTATCCGGGATCCATGCAGAGAAAGACCTGTTCAAAGGGCACCTCGCCGTGGCGCTGCAGCTCCTGCATCAGCTTGGCCATGAGCATGGAATCCTTGCCGCCGGAGATGCAGACGGCGATCCTGTCGCCCTCCCGCACCAGCTGGTATTGCTGAATGGCGGTGATGAAGGGGCCCCAGAGCTCCTTCCGGTATTTTTTGATCAGGCTGCGCTCGGCCTGCTGCCAGAGTTCCATCTGACGCATCGTTTTTCCTCCCGATCCGGCGGTCTGCTCACGGCTTTTCAGCGGAAGACCACTCGGTCTGCCGCAAGCAATCCTTCGTCAAATCTTTGATCACCTCGGCGGCAAGGATCATGCCTACCACCGAGGGCACAAAGGCCGTGGAGCCCGGCGTGCTGCGCCGGGAGTCCGTGTTTTCCTCTTCTCCGGGCACGGAAAGAGGCGTCAGCGCCTCTTCCTGGGAATAAACCACCTTAAGATGGGCGATCCCCCGTTTTTTCAGTTCCCGCCGCATGACCCGCGCCAGCGGACAGACCGAGGTCTTGCTGATGTCGGCCACACGAAACGCGGTGGGGTCCAGCTTGTTGCCCGCGCCCATGGCGCTGATGATGGGAGTCCCGGCGGCCTTGGCCCGAGCTGCCAGCTCCAGCTTGCCGGAAACGGTGTCGATGGCGTCGATGATATAGTCGTATTGCGTAAAATCAAAGCTGTCGGCCGTTTCGGGCAGATAAAAGGTCTGATAGGTGCGCACCGTGCAGTCGGGCGCGATATCGGCCAGCCGCTCCCGGGCGGCGTCCACCTTGTACCTTCCCAACGTCCGGCGGGTGGCGATGATCTGGCGGTTGAGGTTGGAAAGGGCCACCGTGTCGCTGTCGATGAGATCCAGCGCGCCTACGCCGCTGCGGGCCAGCGCCTCCATAGCGTGCCCCCCTACCCCGCCGATGCCGAAAATCGCCACGCGGCTGCGGGCCAGCTTTTCCATGGCGGCATCACCCAGCAGAAGTCTGGTGCGGACAAAGGGATCCGGCATATGCTCGCGCTCCTTTCAAAGAGGATTCCGATTCAGTTTAACAAACCCGGCGGCGGCTGTCAAGCACACAAAAAAACGCCCCCGCGATTGCGGGGACGCTTTTGCGGGGGATTACAGATAAAACACGTGATCTCCGATGATGGCATAGACCTGCCGATGTCGTGAGGCCCAGCAATACTGATGGGCGCGCTTGGTGGCGAAAAACAGGCAGTTGGGGGCGGTGACGTAGCCCTCGATGGCCAGCTTGGCCGCCAGCTCGCATTCGGCGGTGGGGGTGCGGAAGATGCTCTTGTCGGACTTGGTGATGAACTGGACGCCGCTGTGGGTGTCGTAAATCACGTCGTATACCGTGTTGGGGAACATGGTGCTGGCCTTGCGGTTGAGGACCACGTTGGCCACAGCGACCTTGCCGTCCAGCTTCTGGTTGCCCGCCTCGTGATAGACGATGCGGGTGAGCCAAAGCAGCTCGTCGGCGTCGTAGAAGGTCTCGCCGGATTCCAGCACGGCGCCGCCGGTGAGCGTTGCCACGCGGGAAACGGCGTCCCACGCCACCTCACAGGTAAAGATCTTGGCGGCGGCACGCAGCGGGATCATGGCGTTGTCCGCCACGGTTCGGGCGGGCTGGTCCATGTAAAAGCTCCGTCCGTTGGCGTTGACCAGGCGGCTGTCCACCTTAAAATCGGCGTTCAGCTCGTCGGCCCGGGTCACGGTGATCGCCTTTTTCCCGGCGTCCCAGCCCACGGTGCACCCCATGGCCTCAAAAAATCCGCGCAGCGGAACGTAGGTCACGCCGTCGATGGTGCGGGCATAGGCGTCAAAAGCAAGGGTCTCGCCGTTCATCACGACGGTGACCGCATTGGGATCGGTGATCGCGGGGGCCGTTTCGGGCTCTTCTTCGGGCACGGGCGCTTCGGCAGGCTCCGTTTCGTCTTCCGCAGGGTCTTCCGCGGGCTCCTCGGCGGGCTCCTCGGCGGGCTCCTCGGTCAGCGTGATCTCTTCATCCGCCGGATCGGCGGCAGGGGTCTGATCATCGCCGCCGGACAGCGTCGCCGCCACGGGAGGCTGGTTTTCCGCGGCAGAGCTCAGAGGCGAGCCCGCCAGCGCAGTGATCGGCGCCACCGCCATCACCGTGCACAGCACGATGGCCAGGAGGCGCTGATATCGTTTCATTCGTTTCAATGAATTCACATCCTTACTTTGCGGGGGTTGTTACTGTTTCGTTGTTCTTGTAACTGAATTGTAACGGTTTTCATCATATCACAAAATCGGGAATTGTCAAGGAAAACCATTCCCTCAATCTGCGGCAAAAACCGATTTTCTGTTATAATTACTAAATTCAGCATTTAATTTTTGGTGAAAATCAACTATGAATTCCGTTAAATTCAGCACAATGCACAATTCAAAAATTGGAACAATTTCCCATCCGTTTCCCGCCTGTTCAATCGGTTCTTCCTTGAAAACAGGACTTTTTTCAATCGATCGCTTCCATTTTCCGGAAGAAAAAAGCGCGGCGAAGCTGCCGCGCCGGGCGGGCTTTTCCACATTGCGGAAGCGCCGGAAAAAGCCGCCTTTTTTCTATTATTATATTATGCAAAGCCGTGAATTATTCTTCATCACCGGACTTTTTTGCCGGAAAGCCCTCGTTCCCGCGCACGTCGGTCCGCCTAGTGCCCGGGAGCATCCGCCGGGCCACCAGCCGATAGATCGGGAACCCCTGCTCCGAAAAATTACGCTCGTATTCCGTCATAATGTTGGGCGTATCGGTGCGGTGGAGGTCAAAGGTCACGTCGAACAGTCCGTAGCCGAACTGGCTGAAATAGCAGACGGAATCTTCAAACAGGCCCTTGTTGTCGGTCTTGAAGCAGATCTCGCCGGCCTCCTTCAGGATGCTTTGATAGACCGCCAGGAACAGCGGGTGGGTCAGGCGGCGCTTGTGCTGCCGCTTGGGCGGCCACGGGTCGGAAAAATTGAGATAGATGCGGTCGATCTCACCGGGCGCGAAAATCTCGCCCAGCAGCGCCGCATCGGTGGAAAGAAACAGCACGTTGTGCAGCCCGGCTTCCTTTGCCTTTTCCAATGCCATCAGCAGCGCGCTCTCCACCCGCTCCACGGCGACGAAGCAGCGATCGGGGTTTTGCTTTGCCATCTCGGTGATAAAGCCGCCCTTGCCGCAGCCGATCTCCAGCTCCAGCGAGACCCCCTCCCCTGCGCCGAACCGTTCGCGCCACGCGCCGCGCAGCGCCTCGGGTCCGGTGACCAGCCAGGGTGCGCAGGCCGCCATCCGGGTATCCAGATTCTTCTTTTTCCGCATCCGCATAAGCGATCTCCTGTTTCTCGTTCTGATACCGTTATTATACAGGAAACGTCCCGAAAACACAAGAGCCGGAACGCGGCCCTTCGGCGTCTTTTCCCGGCGGACGTCGGCCGGAACGGAGACCGGACGTATCCGAGTCGGCTGCCGCGGCGCCGTTCTTCTAAAGAGCATCCAACGGGCGCCTAAAATTTCAGCGTTTGTTTTTTGTATTTCCAAAATATTTTTCTTTTTCCGTAAACTTCAAAAATATTTTGCGTTTATTGTGCATGTTTCCGGTTTTGCGCACGCCGTCGGCAAAAATCTTGATTTACAATTTTTTCATATTATAATGAAATCAGAAGCGGCGCTTTGCCGTTTTCTGTTACTATTTTATATTAGGAGGGAACTGTATGACATTGTTCGAATCCTGGTTTGGGCACACGTTGATCGCACCTGACAATGTATGGGGTCTTTTGGCTGTAATGTGTCTCGGCGTCGCGTTCTCCATCTGGCTGGAACAAAAATACGCCTGGGCCTCCAAAATCTCCGGCGCCATCATTGCGCTGATCCTGGCTATGGTGTTGGCAAACATCGGCGTCATCCCCACCAGCTGTGTGCTGTACGACGACATCGTCTGGGGCATGATCGTACCCATGGGCATCCCCCTGCTGCTGCTGCAGTGCAACATGAAAAAGATCTGGCGTGAAACCGGCCGCATGCTCACCATCTTTTTGATCGGCGCCGTCGGCACCGTGGTGGGCGCCTTTGTGTCCTATGCCCTTCTGCACGGTCCCTTCGGCGACGCCCAGGGGCTGGCAAAGGTCGCGGCCATGATGACCGGCTCGTACATCGGCGGCGGCGTCAACTTTGCCGCCATGGCCTCTCAGTATGCCGCCGGTGAAGATCTGACCGCTGCGGCCACGGTGGCCGATAATCTGCTGATGGCGGCCTACTTCTTCGTGCTGATCGCATTTGCGGGCATGCGCTTCTTCCGCAAGAATTACGGGCATCCGCTGATCGACGAGGTGGAATCCGGCGCCGCCAGCCGCGACAAGGCGCAGACGCAGGCCGCCTCCTTCTGGAGCCGCAAGGATATCTCCCTGAAGGACATCGCCTTCAACATCGCCTACTGCGTCATCGTGGTGTGGGTCGCCCGCATGATCGCCGGTCTGATCTCCGGTCTGGTGCCGGAAAATCCCGGCCCCCTCATGGACTTCATCGGCAAGTTCTTCGGCAGCCAATACGTATGGATCACAACCATTTCCATCGCGGTGGCCTCGCTGCTTGACAAGCAGGTGGAAAAGCTTCACGGCTCGCAGGAGATCGGCACCTATCTGATCTACCTCTTCCTGTTCGTCATCGGCGTTCCCGCGAACATCATGACCGTCGTGACCAAGAGCCCGCTTCTGCTGGTCCTTACCGCCATCATGGTTTTGATCAACATGATCTTCTGCTTCCTGGCCGCCAAGCTGTTCAAGTTCAATCTGGAGGACGCTATCATCGCCTCCAACGCCAACATCGGCGGACCGACGACCGCCGCCGGCATGGCGATCTCTCAGGGCTGGGCGCAGCTGGTCGGTCCGGCGATGCTCATCGGTACACTGGGCTATGCCATCGGCAACTATCTGGGCACGATCGTGGGCATTATTCTGGGCGCATAAGAAAAAGCCCTCTTCCCTTTTGCAGTCCACGCAGGATCGTTCCTTTTATCAAAACACAGCTTGTCTGAAAAGAGGCGGCGCCCCGCAAA
>JAFOPS010000014.1 GCA_017394205.1 Clostridia bacterium
GGGATGCGGAAGCCGCGCACGGGTCCGCACAGACGCTTCCGTCCGGCCGAGGCTAAAAACGAAATAATATCCTTCAAAAATCAAAATCAATAGGCAGACTTTACAAAGTTTTAACAACTTTTTTGTTAACAGCTACAAATCAGCGCGCTGATATGGCGTAGCGTTTGACATTACTGCCAAATAGAAGTAAAATTCACGTGTTAAGATCCGTAGGGTTTACGGAAGCTTAGACAATTGTATTGGAGGAAAAGAAAAATGAAGAAAGCATTGGCACTTCTTCTGGCTTTCGCCATGATCTTTGCGCTCGCCGCCTGCGGCCAGCAGGCTGCTCCGGCTCCGGCCGCTGCGCCGGCCGCTGCGCCGGCCGCCGACGCTCCCGCCGCTGATGCGCCGGCCGACGAGCCCGCCGCCGAGCCCGCCCCGGTCGAGGAGAACCTCACCGAGGTGCAGAAGATCATCAAGGAAGCCGAAGGCATGACCATGGAAGAGCTCGCCAAGAAGGCGATCGAAGAGTCCAACGGCCAGATGCTCTACGGCGTGGGCAACTCCAGCCGCGGCAAGAGCGCGCTGCCTCTGTTCATCGAGTATCTGCAGACCATCGACCCCAGCTACAATCTCGAGTTTGACTGGCAGCAGCCGAAGAACAACAAGATCTTCGATCAGCTGACCGCCAACTCCACCAAGGCCACCGGCACCTTCGCCGTGACCCTGATCCAGGACGGCAACCAGATCGAGAGCAAGATGGTCCAGACCGGCATCCTCGACACCTTCATCCCGAAGGAGTGGGCCGAGGCCAACGGCGTTGACGCCGCCACCTATGAAGGCTATCTGCCCCTGCAGACCCTGAACAAGGTCTTCATGTTCAACTGCACCGGCGACAAGGTGTTCGACAACGTTTGGGATTACGTCGCCGAGGGCGAGCATGGCCAGTTCATGGACATCGACTCCGAGATCGTCGGCAAGAACTTCCTCTACATGCTGACCGCGCCCCAGTACGCCGGCTGGCTGAAGGAAGCCTTTGACAAGCTGCCCGCCGAGGAGCAGGCCTACTTCCAGCCCACCATCAACGAGCTCAAGGGCGACGCCGAGGACCTGGGCCTTGACGAAAACGGCGCCTACGCGCTCGCGTGGATCAAGCTGTGGGTCGGCAGCTACAACGCTGTCACCGACGACGGCCCCATCTGCAAGAACCTGACCGACAAATCCGCCACCGACCAGTTCGGTCTGCTGGTTTACTCCAAGCTCCGCTCCATCGAGGAGACCGACTCCTCTTCCGTGAACAACGTCAAGGTCGCGGCTTACGAGGACGGCTATGAGGGCATCGGCGGCTACGGCTACTGCCACTACATGTTCGTTCCCGACAACAGCCCGCTGCCCTGGACCGCCTGCGCGTTCATCAGCTACATCACCTGCACCGTCGACGGCTTCTCCGCCTGGGGCAAGGATATGGGCGGCTACTCCTCCAACCCGACCGTCGCGGCCGGCACCGAGGAGAAGTACGGCCACTCTCAGGGCGGCGTTGTGGACGGCGAACTGAAGTTCCCGAACAAGAACGACCGCGGCTATGACTGGTGGACCACCACCGGCAAGCTGGTCCTCGAGGATCCCGCCTACTGCGCTGACGCCGCGTTCACTGTCGGCAGCTGGATCGAGATGCTCGACAAGTACAGTGCCGGCTGATCCCTTATAAGCTGACTGCTGTACCTGCATAAAGCAGGCAAGCGCCTCCGGGTGCGTTCCGCGCATTCGGAGGCGCTTTGTTTTACAGGAAGGAGACATCCTATGAACAGTTCCGCGACCCTTGTGGCAAGTCCGGCCACGATCGCATGGAATAAGGTCAAGACCTTCTTTTCCAAGCCCTATAACGTGATCCTGCTGCTGCTCGGCATCGTGCTGACGGTCACCACCGTCGCGCCCATCGTCGCCATCGTGGAGGATACCTTCAAGATCCACGCCGGCACGATCGACGCCCATCTGACCAAGCAGACCACCGGCTGGACGGTTGTCAACTATACCGACCTCTTCACCAGCAAGCTGGCCAAGGCCAACCTGTGGAAACCGCTGTGGAACACCGTGCTGCTCTCGGTGGGCACCTGCGTGGTGTCCATCCTCTACGGCGGCATCTTTGCCTTTCTCATCACCCGCACCAACCTGGCCTGGAGACAGTACTTAAGCTCCATTTTCATCTTCCCCTACATCATGCCGCAGTGGACGCTGGCCGTCGTGTGGCAAAACCTGTTTTACTCCACGAAAATTACCGGCACGTCCGACGGATTGTTGGCGTCGCTGTTCCATATCTATATGCCAAAGTGGTTCTGCCAGGGCCTGTTCCCCAGTCTGATGGTCCTGGGTCTGCACTATGCGCCCTTCGCCTATATCCTGATCGGCGGCATCTTCCGGAACATGGACGCGAACCTGGAAGAGGCGGCGACGATCCTCGACACGCCCAAGCACCGCATCATGTTCCGCATCACCCTGCCGATGGTCAAGCCCGCCATCCTCTCGACGATCCTGCTGGTCTTCGGCAGCGCCATGGGCTCCTACCCCGTGCCGCACTACATGCAGCTGACCACGCTTTCGACGAAGTACGTCTCGATGAACTCGAAGTACACCGGCGAGGCGAGCATCCTGGCCATCATCATGATGGTCTTCGGCATCGCGATCATGCTGCTCAACCAGCTGTCGCTGACCAGCCGCAAGAGCTACACCACGGTCACGGGCAAATCCGGCCAGATCTCCAAGATCAACCTTGGCGCGGCCAAGTATGTCCTGGCGATCATCCTGGTCATCCTGACCTTCTTCACCAGCATTTTCCCGATCATCTCCTTTGCCTTTGAGACCTTCCTGCCCAACCCGGGCGACTATTCCTTCCTCTACACCGGCAACGTCAACAATCTGACGACCAAGTGGTGGCTGACGAGCGAAAACGTCACCGAGCAGGGCATGTACGGCCAGAAGGGCATCCTCTACAACGCCGAGATCTGGAAGGCCTTCGGCGGCACGCTGTGGGTCAGCGTCTGCTGCGCCCTCGTCGCCGGCACCATCGGCACCCTGGTCGGCTACGCCGTGGCCAAGCAGCGCCGCAGCAAATGGGCCAACTATGTCAACTCCGTGGCCTTCCTGCCCTATCTGATGCCGTCCATCGCCGTGGGCGCGGCGCTGTTCGTGCTCTTCTCCAGCGAGTCGGTCAGACTGTACAACACCTACACGGGTCTGATCATCGCCGGTACGATCAAGTACATCCCCTTTGCCAGCCGCTCGTCGCTGAACTCCATGCTGCAGCTTTCCGGCGAGATCGAGGAGGCGGCGATCATCCAGGACATCCCCTGGATCAAGCGCATGACCCGCATCATCATCCCGATCCAGAAATCGTCGATCATCAGCGGCTATCTGCTGCCCTTCATGACCTGTCTGCGTGAGTTGAGCCTGTTCATGCTGCTGTGCGGACAGAGCCGCATCCTCTCGACGATGCTGGACTACTTTGACGAAATGGGTCTGTACGCCTTCTCCAGCGGCATCAACCTGCTGCTGATCATCACGATCCTCGTCTTCAACACGATTGTCAACAAAGTTACGGGTGCGAGCCTCGATAAGGGAATAGGAGGATAACGAAAATGCCAGAAATCAAATTGGAGCATATCACCAAACGGTGGAAAAACTTTTACGCGGTCGATGATCTGAACCTGCTCATCGACGACAATGCCTTTGTCACGCTGCTCGGCCCCTCCGGCTGCGGCAAGACCACGACGCTGCGTATGATCGCCGGATTAGAGACGCCGACCAGCGGCCGCATCACCATCGGCGACCGCGTCGTTTACGACAGCGCGCTGGGCATCAATATCCCCGCCAATAAGCGCAAGGTGGGCTTCCTGTTCCAGAACTACGCCCTGTGGCCGAACATGACCGTGTATGAAAACATCGCTTTTGGTCTGTCCAACATCAAGGAATCCATGCCCAAGGTCAACTTCGAGGCCAAAAACAACGCCCGCCTGGCGGAGATCCTGCAGAACCCCGCCGACGTCAAGCGCGTCGTCGAAGAGTGCCGCGACAAGAAGGGCAAGCTGGACGAGAAAAAGGCCATCATCAAGCTGATCGACGAGTACACGATCTCCCAGTTCACGGCCAAAAAGCTCTTTGCCTACCACATTGAGGAGGGCAGGGACGTTTCGGCCGAGGCCGCTGCGCTGGCCAAAAAGGCGGCGTACGCCGTCGCGGCCAACGGTCTGAATGAAAACTACGAGTACGTCAAGGACGGCAAGGTCGTCGAAGAGGTGCGCAAGCTGACCAAGGAGGAGATCGACCTCTCCGTGCGCCGCGTCAGCCGCATCGTCAAGATCAGCATGTTCATGGACCGCTACCCGGCGGAGCTCTCCGGCGGTCAGCAGCAGCGCGTGGCCATCGCCCGCACTCTGGCGCCGGAGCCCTCGGTGCTCTTCATGGACGAGCCCTTGAGCAACCTGGACGCCAAGCTGCGTCTGGAGATGCGCTATGAGCTGCAGCGTCTGCACGTGGAGACCGGTTCCACCTTCGTCTACGTCACCCACGACCAGATGGAGGCCATGACCCTGGCCACCCAGATCTGCCTGATCAACAACGGCGTGCTGCAGCAGTATGATGCCCCGCTGAAGGTCTACGGCCGGCCGAACAACCTGTTCGTGGCAGACTTTGTGGGCAATCCCTCCATCAACTTCATCGAGGCCAAGGGCAGCCAGGGCGCCGACGGCGCCATCTCGCTGACCGCGCTGGGCGGCCTGCAGGCGAAGTTCCGCAGCGCCGAGCCACTGGAGCTGGGCAAATGGTTTACCGACCGCGACGCCGCCGTCGAGGCTGACGCCGCCGCGCTGCGTGAGGCGGCCAAACAGAAGGGCTATGTGGAAAAGGGCAACAAGGACGAGACCTTCAAGTACCACATCGCCAAGGTGGACGAGGAGGACGAGGCTCTGCAGGAGGCGCCGGTGCTGACCAACGAGGACTTCGTGCTGGGCGTCCGGCCCGAGTTCATCGAGATCGCGCCCAACGGCGCCATCGAGGGCGAGATCTACGGCGCCATGCCCACCGGCATGGAATCCACGATCAAGGTGCGCGTGGGCGATTTCCTGCTGACCGGCGTGGTCTTCGGCAGCACGATCTTCAAGATCGGCGAGAAGATCCGCTTCAACATCTCGGGCGACAAGGTCATGCTCTTCGACCGCAAGGGCGGCAAGTGCATCGCACTGGGTAGCCTGGAATTCTGAGAGGCGCCGGAGAGCGTCGTATGATTCGAAACATCGTATTTGACATGGGGCAGGTCCTGAACCGCTTCGATCCGGAGATGTTTCTGGACCGTGCCGGGATCTTCGGAGAGGACAGAGACCTGCTCAGACGGGAGGTTTTCCAGTCGCTGGAATGGTCGCGGCTCGACCGCGGCTCGCTGACGGACGACGAGGCCATCGCGTTGATGTGCGCGCGCCTGCCCCAGCGTCTCCACGCCCAGGCGGCGCAGTTTGTGACCGCCTGGGATCGGCCCATCGTGCCCATGGAGGGCATGGCCGCTCTGGTGCGCGAGCTCAAGGCGAAGGGCTATGGGATCTATCTCCTGTCAAACGCTTCGCGCCGCCAGCACAGCTACTGGCCGCGCATTCCGGGCAGCGAATGCTTTGACGGCACGCTCATCAGCGCGGACGTGGGGCTGGTCAAGCCCCAGCCGGAGATCTACCGCCGCCTGTGCGAGACCTTTTCCCTCATCCCCGGCGAGTGCGTCTTTATCGACGACGCCACGTCGAACGCCGAGGGCGCGTTCTTCAGCGGCCTGCAGGCCATCGTCTTCCACGGCGACGTGGAGGAGCTGCGCGCGAAACTGCGGGAACTGGACGTCGCGATCTGACAAAAAAGCTCTTTCGGGAGAATCCCGAAAGAGCTTTTTCATGATTCGTTTTCAGCCACCGGCCACCGACCACCGGACACTACGACAGGTTGCCCGTCGCGTACATGACGGCGGTGGTGGCGACCACCGGCGCGGTCTCGCAGCGCAGGATGCGCTCGCCCATCGAGCAGATGTGCAGCCCTACGATGCGGGCCAGGTCTGCCTCGAAGGGGGCGAAGCCGCCCTCCGGCCCCGTCACCAGGGCGACGGTTTTGGCGGCCTTGTTGGCCTCCAGCACGGTGTCCGGCATCAGCCGGTCGAAAAAACGTCGGTCGAGATAGAGGATCACGCGCTCATAGGGCTCCGACTTGTCGATGAGCGCCTTGTGGATCGTGTGGTGCCGCACCAGTAGGATGTCCCAGGGGCGCAGCGTGTAGACGCTGCTCTCCATGGCGTAGTCCACGCGCCCGGCGAGCAGCAGCACGATCTTGTCAAACTCGTGAAAGTGAAAGTCGCGCTCCTGTCCGGCGGTGTCGCGCAGATGAAAATAGTGATAGTTCTCCTTCAGATAGCCCTCGCGGGCTACTTTTTTGTTGTTTTTTGCTGCCATGCGCTCACCTCGCCTTTCACCGTCCTCAGAATACAGCACTTTTTGCAAGTTTTCAAGCAAATGCTGCAATTCTTTTTGCAGTTTGAATCGGATAAGATAGGGTGCAGTGAAATCAATCCGTCTGGAGGCCGTTATAAAAAACTTTCTGAAAAACAACTGGTTCTTCTTCTCGTTGATCCTGGGCATCGTGCTGGGCATCATCTTCGGTTTCGTGTGGGAGGGCGCCGCCGTCCTGGAACCCCTGGGGACCCTGTTCATCAACATGATGTTCTGCGTGGTGGTGCCGATGGTGTTCTTCCCCCAGCGGGGGAAGATGCCGCGCAGCGGCAGATGCGGGAGAAGGTCCAGATATCGGAATCGATGCCATCTTCTTCGATTTCAAAATCTGTCATAAGCATGAGGGTGCTTTTCATGGCGACCCCACAGCCTCCGATGAATTCTGGAAGGATCTTTTCCGGGTTCGCCCTTTGGAAAATGCGGAGAAAGGCAAAGCTCTTCAACTTGCGTGGCGGGTGTTCTGCGAGTTTGATTCCCCGGACTACGCGCCAGAGGGCACGGAGGAATTCAAGCGCTGCCTGAACGACGACGCCTATCTTGCCGGAATCCGTTACTATGGAGCCTTTGATGAGGAAAAGCTGGTCGGCATGCTGGGCATCCGGGAGGAGAAATGCCACATCTGCTTTTTCTTTGTGGAGGGGGAGTACCATCGCCTCGGCATCGGGAGAAAGCTGTTCAGAAGAATGCGGGAGGACTTCCCCGGGCGGACGATCACGCTCAATTCCTCACCCTACGGTTTGCCTTTTTATAAGGCGCTGGGATTTGCCGTGACGGACAGCGAGAAGACGGTCAACGGCATCCGCTTTACGCCGATGGTCTGTCCCGCGCAGGAGGAGGGATCTCCCAACGGACGGCAGAA
>JAFOPS010000077.1 GCA_017394205.1 Clostridia bacterium
GGCGGGCAGCTCCATCACGAAGGGCGCCGGGTCGCCCGCAAACATCCTCGTCTTTTTCAGCATGATGCCGGAAACCACGATGGCCGCCATGCCGATGAAATAGGCGGAGGTGGAGATCCACGGGCTGCCGCCGAAGATCGCGCCGGCGATCATGGCGATAAAGGGCACCTTCGCGCCGCAGGGGATGAAGGTGGTGGTCATGATGGTCATGCGGCGGTCGCGCTCGTTTTCAATGGTACGCGAGGCCATGATGCCGGGGATGCCGCAGCCGGTACCCACCAGGATGGGGATGAAGCTCTTGCCGGAGAGGCCGAAGCGCCGGAAAATGCGATCCAGCACGAAGGCAACACGGGCCATGTAGCCGCTGGCCTCCACAAAGGCCAGCAGGAAGAAGAGCACCAGCATCTGCGGCACGAAGCCCAGCACGGCGCCCACGCCGGCCACGATGCCGTCGAGGATCAGGCCCTTGAGCCAGTCGGCGCAGCCGATCTTATCCAGCAGGCTCTCGATGAGCACGGGAATGCCGGGCACCCACACGCCGTAATCGGCGGGATCGGGCTCGTCAAAGCCCTTTTCACCGAAATAGTCCACGGCGTCGGTAAAGGACATGGGATTGATGGCGTCGTTGCCCTCGGCCCAGTCGGGAACGGTGTCGAAATAAACGGTGACGTCGCTCTGCTCCAGGGTCTCCTCGTCCTCCACGGTGACTATGGCGGTGCTTTCACCGGTGAAGCCGCGGATCTCGTTCAGCATCCCGTCGGCGTCAAACGCCTCGTCCTCCGTGTCAAACTCAAAGCCATAGGCATTCAGAGCGTTGGTCGCGGCGGAATAATCGTCGGCGGCCTCGGTGGCGGCCTTGGAGCCGATGCCGAAGAGATGCCAGCCGTCGCCGAACAGGCCGTCGTTGGCCCAGTCGGTGGCGGCGGAGCCCACGGTGACCATGGAGATGTAATAGATCAGGAACATCACGATGGCAAAGATGGGCAGGCCAAGCCAGCGGTTGGTGACCACGCGGTCGATCCGGTCCGAGGCGGTCAGCTCGCCGGCAGCCTTCTTTTTATAAATGCCCTTAAGGATCTGTGCGATGTAAACATAACGCTCGTTGGTGATGATGCTCTCGGCGTCGTCGTCAAGCTCCTTCTCGGCGGCCTTGATGTCCTCCTCGATGTGGGCCAGCGTGCTTTCGGGCAGCTTGAGCTGCTCCAGCGCCTTTTCGTCCCGCTCAAAGATCTTGATGGCGTACCACCGCTGCTGCTCCTCGGGCAGATTGTGGACGCTGACCTCCTCGATGTGGGCCAGCGCGTGCTCCACGGGGCCGGAGAAGGTGTGCTGCGGGATGGTCTTGCCTCCCTTGGCAGCCTCCACCGCCGCGGCGGCGGCCTCGTCGACGCCGGTGCCCTTGAGGGCCGAGATCTCCACGATCTTTACGCCCAAGGCACGGCTGAGCTCGGGAACGTTGATCTTGTCGCCGTTTTTCTTCACCACGTCCATCATGTTGATGGCGATGACCACGGGGATGCCCAGCTCGGTGAGCTGAGTGGTAAGATAAAGGTTGCGCTCCAGGTTGGTGCCGTCCACGATGTTCAGGATGGCGTCGGGCCGCTCGTTGATCAGATAATTCCGGGCCACCACTTCCTCCAGCGTATAGGGAGAAAGCGAATAAATACCGGGCAGGTCGGTGACGGTGACGCCGTCGTATTTTTTCAACTTGCCCTCTTTCTTTTCCACGGTGACGCCAGGCCAGTTGCCAACGAACTGGTTGGACCCGGTGAGCGCGTTGAACAACGTGGTTTTGCCGCTGTTGGGGTTGCCCGCAAGGGCGATCTTCAGATCCATAATTCCATTCCTTTCCTTCTCTTGTTAGCATGGGTTAACACCCATGCGCACGGAGTCCTCTCCCCTTGCGGGATCACTCCACTTCTACCATCTCCGCGTCGGCCTTGCGGATCGAAAGCTCGTAGCCGCGGACGGTCACCTCCACGGGGTCGCCCAGCGGCGCCACCTTGCGGACGTAGACCTCGATGCCGCGGGTCAGACCCATATCCATGATGCGGCGCTTGACGGCGCCCTCGCCATGGAGCTTGACGACCTTCACGGTCTCTCCGATCTTCACATCTCTCAAAGTTCTCATGCGTTACCCTCCTTGCTCTTTTCTATATTGATTTGTATTTATAAAATCATGATCCTCTGGGCCATTTCCCGGCTGATGGCCACCCGCACCTCTTTGATGGTGACGATGACGTTTCCGCCGTTCTGCGCCACCACTGTCACAGGTCCGCCGGCGACGAAGCCCATATCCTCAAGATGCTTTTTCACGTCGGGGCTCCCGCCCACGCGCTGAATGATGTGATCCTCCCCCGTGGAGGCCAGCGTCAAAGGCATCATAAGCATTCTCTCCTTTCCCGCGCCGGCTGTCCCCTTCCGCAAACCGGAAGCTTGTCAAGACTCACAGCACGGCAAAAATCCGTTAGAAATTACTAACCCTGCGGCATTTATAAGGTTAGCATTTTCTAACCGCATGCCGAAAGATGAGGTTAGCACCTGCTAACCAGCGTTATTATACGGTATTTTCCCGATTTCGTCAAGGGCTTTTGTAAATTTTCTTCGGTTTTCGGCGATCGAAAAAAAGTCCTTGCAATCCGGCGGAAGCTATGCTATACTAAGGCCATATTAGTTTAGACTAACAAGTGATCCCCCTTGCCGCACGGCAGAGCTTCCTGCGGCTTGTTGTTTCCCCGGCAGTTAGCCTTAGCTAATCCTGATTTTGAAAGGAGCATCTCCCATGAGCATCGTGATCGTCGGCGGAAATGAGCGCATGGAACGCCAATACAAGGAGCTTTGTCAGAAATACCGCTGCCGCGCCAAGGTATTTACCAAGACCGAGGGCATGAGCGGCAAGATCGGGAGCCCGGATCTGCTGGTGCTCTTTACCGGCACCATGTCCCACAAAATGCTCCAGGGCGCTTTGTGCGGCATCAAGGGCAAAAGCACCGTGATCGCCCGCTCCCACTCCAGCTCCATGGCGGCGCTGCGCGCCATCCTGCAAACCCACGCCCCCGCCGCAGCGGAATAAGCCGGACTTTCCGAAACGAAAAAAGACACGCAAAAGCGTGTCTTTTTATGGAGCTGTTAGGCAGATTCGAACTGCCGACCTCGTCATTACCAATGACGTGCTCTGCCTACTGAGCTATAACAGCAGATGGCGACCAAGATGGGGCTCGAACCCACGACCTCTAGCGTGACAGGCTAGCGTTCTAACCAACTGAACTACTTGGCCACTTGCGGCCTCTCTTCAGAGGCCGAGATTTATAATACCATGCTTTATCTTTTTTGTCAACAAAATTATCA
The DNA here is from genome assembly GCA_017394205.1 of Clostridia bacterium. Lineage (GTDB taxonomy): Bacteria > Bacillota > Clostridia > Oscillospirales > Butyricicoccaceae > UBA4644. The sequence continues at coordinate 3,349 of JAFOPS010000077.1, forward strand.
CAAAAAAGCCGGGTTTTTTCCGAAAAAATCGCTTTCACCCCAGGCGTGCCTCCCGCAGGGGCTCATCCCATAAAATCACGCCGCCCAGCTCCTCCGCCAGCTTATCGGCATGTTCCCGCAGCGCGGCAAGATACGCAGCCTCCCGCTTTTTCCCGCGGCGGCCCCTGCCCTCCCAGAGCACCGCCTCCGCGGCGGCGTCATAAGAAACGGCGTAATCCTCCTCGTCAACATGGGGAAAGAAGCTCACGCCCACGGTATAGCGGATCTGTCCCGCGTCGGATTCAGCAGTGAGACGCACCGAAACGGCGCGCCGCTCGACGCCGTGATACACGCACCGGGCGGAAAAATACTGCTGACAGACGTCTGTGACCTTCATGTGCCCGCCTCCCTTTCGTCTGCTTCAGCATACCCGAAAAGCCGGCCCGTTGTCAAGCCCGGTTTTTTCTTGGCCGCGCCGCAGCCTTCTTCTGTAAACGCGGCGCAACCGGAAAAAAAGGGCGCGCCTCTGCGCGCCCTTTTCGTTCATCCGTCGCTTGCGCGACAAATCACATATTCTCCTCGGCCTTTTTGATCATCTTGCGGACCATCTCGCCGCCGATGCTGCCGGCCTGCTTGGAGGTCAGCTCGCCGTTATAGCCGTCCTTCAGATCGACGCCCACTTCGCGGGCGGTCTCCATCTTGAACTGGCGCATGGCGTCCTTGGCGTTGGAAGACGAATAGGACTTATTGCTGTTGGTCATGGTCGTTTCTCCTTTCGTTGGATTACGACCCTATTTTCGGCGGGACAGTTGAAAATATGACCGGAAAATTTTCCCTTGCCGCTTATTTTCCCATCGCCCGCAGGGCAGCGAAGGCTTCGCCCGCGATCTCCACCGTTTCCGCGATGTCGGAATCGGACAAGGCGGCATTGATGAAATGATTGTGATGATTGGTGAAGAAGATGCCCCGCTTCTGGCATTCGGCGATCCACGCCTGATGGAGCATCAAACTGGGGTCGTCGGCCAAACGAAGATAAAACAGCGAGGGGATGCCGGTGATGTGAAGATCGTAGCCGTATTTCTTCGCCTGCTCCAACAACCCGGCGGAGAGTTTCTGCCCCTTGTCGATCAAAAGCTGTGGACAATTGAGCTTTTTCATCTTTTCGATGCAGGCGATGCCCGCGGCAAAGGGCACGGCCGACAGCCAGTAAGACCCTGTGACGCTGAGGCCAGAAACCGCGTTCTTCAAAAAGTCCTGTCCGCACAGCGCCGAAACATTATAGCCGTTGGCCAGCGCCTTGCAGAAGCAGATCAGATCGGCCTTGAAGCCGAAATAGTGGTCGCTGCCGGCCATATCCATGCGGAAGCCGGCCCGCACGTCGTCGATGATGAGCACCGCGCCGTTGTCGTCGCACAGCTTGCGCACCTTCTGCCAGAAGCCCTGCTTCGGGAAGGTGTTGTCGGCGAAGTTGCCGTGCATATAGGGCTGGCCGATCACCGCCGCGATCTGGCCCTTGTTCTCGGCAAAGGCCTGCTCCAGCTGCTGCTCGTCGTTCCAGTCGAGATAGATGTTGTTCTGCACCTCTTCGGGCAAGACGCCGGCGTTGTCCAGCTTCTGGCACCAGGGCGAGATGCCGTGGTAATAGCCCTTGAAAAAGATCAACTTTTTTCGATGGGTATAGGCCCGGGCCGTCCGCACGGCGATGGAGGTGACGTCGTTGCCGTTTTTGGCGAAAAAGGCCCAGTCGGCGCAGGCCACCGTGTCCACCAGCAGCTCGGCAAAGTCGATCATCACGGTGGAGGGAGCGGTGGTGCAGTCGCCCTTTTCCCGCTGTTTGCGGGCGGCCTCGTCCACATCGGGGTCGTTATACCCCAGGATGTTGGGGCCGTAGGCGCACATATAGTCGATGTAGCGGTTGCCGTCGATATCCCAGAAATACGTCCCCTGCGCCTTTTCGGAAAACTGCGGATAGGCGCTCACGGGGATGAAGCAGCCTTCGGCGGGGCCAAGATGGCCGTAAACGCCCGAGGGGATCACCCGGGCCGCCCGATCAAACTGCTCGCGGCTCTTGGTATGGTCAAAGATGGGATGCATCGTGTTTTACCTCCTTACGCCAGATACAGGCTGACCCTGTCGAGAATGCGGTTGACATTGTCCACCTGACTGATCATGCCGCCCATGCGCACCTGCCCGGTGCCCACACAGGTGACGGCGTTGACCTTGCCGTCAAAAAGCTGGCGGGCCAGGTGCATATCGCAGAACTCCATCACGGAGAAGGGCGTGTCGGTGTCTTCATGGACGGCGGTGAGTCGGTGATCCTTCGCCTCCAGATAGGCGGCCGGGCCTCCCGCGATGGCGACCCGGATCTTACCGTCTACGATATAAGAGGCCGAAACGCGGCCGACCTCGTCCTCGTTGGCGATCTGCGCCACGGCGGAGACGATGAGATGGAACATCAGGCGGGTGCTCATGTCAAAAAACCGCTCGTCCTTCAGATCCTCCTCCGAGGGGCGGAGATAGCGGGTGAGCAGGTCGGTAAGCTTGGTGAAGGGGCCGGTGAGAAAGCCGATCTTCGTCAGGCCGCGGGTGGGGATTGGGGTGGCCTTGCCGTCGATGATGCGGTTGAACTTCTCGCAGGAGCCCACGGGGATACGCACGGTGCACTTGTCGGCGCCCTCTTCCATGCGGCAGGCACCGTTTTCGAAAAACAGCGTGCCCGCGGGGCCGCCCTTTACGTCAAAGCCCACGCTGACGGTTTGATTGCGGATGTAGGCCTGGGCCTCGGGGCTGAGGCGGCACAGCTCGGGCAGCGCGCCCAGCACGGCGAACAGATTGATATAGGCCAGGGTTCTCTGATCCATAGGGGATATCTCCTTTGCTTCAGATTTCAGCGTCGGATCGGTGATCACATACAGGCTTATTGTATGCTATTTTCCGCAGGATTGCAAGAGCGTTATGCGCCGATCACAAAAGCCTCGCCCGCCTCCTTTCGAAGGCCGACGCGGTGTGGCTGGGGTAAGCAACTATCTTTATGCCCCGGTCGATCAGACTATCGAAGCACGGATAGTTTGCGGAGCCGTACACAAGAATGGTATGGGGCTTGCGGATTATGTAGCCGCAGACTTTAAACGCCTGCGGCTACAGTTTTCATTTCTTATAATGAAGATAGACTAATGTCGTCAACAATTTCATATCTTCCCGCAACCTTACTTCTAAGATCGGATACAGCAGATTGCCAATCTCTCAAAAACCGTTGCTTTTCTTCTTCGGTTTGAAATCCCTTGAATGAAAATTCGTGTTCATTATCAATGAACAGAGCATCAAACCGTTCTTGAAGATTATCAAATTTTGCATCTAATTCTGTGTCAGATCTCAGTTCCTCCGGAAGAAGAGTGTCGATAATATTTCCGCTTTCATCATAAAGCCACACGGGGTAGCAATGATAATCAAGCATCAATCTAAGTTTTGTAACCATTTGTATGTCCTCCTTATTATCTGGGGTTAGCACCAACGATGTATCCATTTGATCCTACCGTTACTGCAACGTGATATGTCTCTCCATTATATGTCACTTCATATATTGGACGGCCTGTACCTTTTCCTTGATATCCGATGATTGTCCCTCGACCAACGGCAGAAAGAACAAAATCTGCGATATCCGAAGTATGAATCCCTTTATCGTTAAAGTCAGATTCATGTTCTTGGACGATATGAGCCAATCCGCTGGGTTTGCCATCAAGATGTCCCTTTTCGAGCCATATTGTTTTTCCCTTTTTGTCTTTGGTAATGCCTATGACTTCATCAGGAGATATCTTTAATCCCTTCTGTTGAACTTCTTGAATGAGTGCTTTTCCTTCGCCGCTTGTCCCTGAAAAAAGATGCGAACTTCCCTTGCTCATCTCGCCCGCCTCCTTTCGAAGGCCGACGCGGTGCGGCTGGGGTAAGCAACTATCTTTATGCCCCGGTCGATCAGACTATCGAAGCACGGATAGTTTGCGGAGCCGTACACGAGAATGGTATGGGGCTTGCGTACACGGACAAGCTCTTCCAGCCCTTCCTCAAACCGTTTCCGGTCAATGAGCTTTTTCGGACTGCCGCCGACCGTGCCTATACACACAACACTGTTCCTCGGGATCCCATCAAAACAGTAGCTGTATGTTTCTTCCGTACCCCAGCGCACATTGTTGATAACAGAGATCCCGTTTCTCCCGAGCCAATACCCGAAGGCCCGCATACGGTATGTATTGTAAATCTTGATCGGTTCGGGGAAATCCTGATATGTGGAGAAGTCCGGCGTGATTGCTCCTGCAAAATGACGGAGAATCTTCAGCGCGTGAGTACTGTCATGCCAAATCCCGTGCAGCCCGTCGAATTTTTGATCATCCAGATAGAAGCAAACGAATGCGGGGTGAACGAATCCGGCATTGCCTCTTGCCAGCGCGGTTTTATAAATGTGCTTCGCTTCGTCCCACGGAATGATCTCCGCAGGGAGTGTTTCTGCCGTCGTCGGGCAGAGCGGAATGTCGTTGCTGCTGTATTTTGCGCCTTCGCACATAAAGGCGTTCCACACGTCTTGGCAGCCGCTCCTAATGGGCATTATAAATCCCCCCCTGAAAAAAATCAATCATCAGTGCTGTCCTCAGTGGGTGCAGCCTCTGTTTATCTCGATTCTACAGCAGTGGGGTTGGAGCAAATTGCAAAAAATCACTTATCCAACGCTCTCGATCAATTGATCGAGCAAGTCAAACAAGATAACAGACAGACTAAAGAGGATGACGACGAGAGTTCTCTGTTTATCTGATGTATAAGCAAAAGCGCCGCCTGCTTTCGCAGGCGGCGCTTTTCATTCGGAAATCAGTTTTTCTTGCCCAGGTGGATCAGCCGGACGATCACGGGGCTGAGGACCACGTTGAACAGCAGCTCAAACAGGAAGTTGCCGCCCACCAGGCCCAGAATCATGTACTTGCCGAGATTGAACTGGATGCCCAGCTGCTCGGCCCAGCCCTGTCCCCAGGCGGTGACGGTGGGCAGGAAGAAGATCAGGCAGCCCAGCAGGAACACGCCGGTGTTGACCACGGGGCACACCACGGCGGCGGCGATCACGGCCAGCACCTCATTCTTCTTGGCCAGCAGGCTGTAGACCCAGCCGGCCAAAAAGCCGGCCAGCGCGCCCTTGACCAGAACGGTGATCACCGTGCCCAGCGGGTTGACCGCCATAAAGGGCGCGGCGTCGCCGGAGAGCAGCACCACCAGGCCGAACACAAGGCCCAGCCACGCCCCCGCCAGCTTGCCGTAAAGCGCGGCGCCGACGACGATGGGAATGAGCACCAGAGAGATGGAGAAGGGTCCGAAGCGGATCACACTCCCCAAAAGCTGCAGCACCACCACGATGGCGGTGAAGAGGGCAATGCCCGTCAGCTTGCGGATGTCTGTCTTTCGAGAGGTTTCTTTCTCTTCCATGGTTTTCTCCTTTCCGCTGCCACTTCGCCTTTGCGAATGCAGCGCGGCAAAAATTATTTATGAAATCGCCCGAAGGCGTTTCATACGCTATTTGCGTGGCCTGGAATTGCGCTCCCACACCAGGCGCAGGCCCTCCAGCACCAGGTCGGGCACGTGGCGGATCTCCGCGGCGCAATAGGGCAGCACCAGCGGCGCCATATCCCCCGAGGCGATCACGGGAAGGGGCTCCTGCCCGTATTCCCGCCCCACGCGGGCCAGCAGACCGTCGGCCATGGCAGCCGCACCGAAAATCACGCCGCTGTTCATGGCGTCCACCGTGTTGCGGCCCAAAAGGGTCCTGGGCGGCTCCAGCGCGATGGTGGGCAGCTCGCCCGCCAGCGCGGACAGCGCGTCCAGCCCCGGCTGCACGCCCGGGCAGATCATCACGCCGCAGAGCTGGCCCTTTTCGTCCAGATAGGTCAGGGTGGTGGCCGTGCCCAGCAGCAGCACCGCCAGCGGCGGCTTTTGCAGTCTCAGCGCCCCGATGCAGCAGGCGGCGATGTCGCCCCCAAGCTGCGATGGAACGTCGGCCCGGATGTCCAGACCGGTGCGCACACCGGGCCCGAGAAACATGGGCTTGACGCCGCAGATCTGTTCAACCGCCTGAGCCATCACGCCGTTCAGCGGCTTGGACACCGACGACAGCACCGCGCCCTCCATGATGGGCGCGACTCCGTGCATCTCGAACAGGCGGGACAGCAAAACGGCGTATTCATCCGCCGTGCGCCCCCGTGCCGCCGAAAGCGAAGCGCGAAAGCGCAGCTTCTCGCCGTCAAAGACGCCCAACGTAACGGTACGCGCCCCGATATCCGCCGTGAACAGCATAATGCATCCGCTCCGATCTGTCAATAAACTTGTGCGTTTTTCAGCAAATTTTCACAAAATTTCCGGGAAACCCGCTCATTTCTGCCATTTCCAATCCCGGATCTCGGGCAGGTCCTGACCGTACTGCGCGATATACTGCTTGTGCTCCACCAGCTTATCCCGCATGAGCTGGAGCAGGAAAGCGCCCCGGTTGCCCAGCTGGGGCAGATTTTTCACCACGTCCATCACCAGATGGAACCGGTCGATGGCGTTCTGCACACGCATGTCAAACGGTGTGGTGATGGTGCCCTCTTCCTGATAGCCACGGACGTGGAGATTCTTGTTGTGACGGTGATAGGTCAGCTCGTGCACCAGCTTGGGGTAGCCATGGAAGGCGAAAACGATGGGCTTATCGCGGGTGAACAGGCTGTCATAATCCACGTCGCTGAGGCCGTGGGGATGGGCGTAGTCGGGCTCCAGCTTCATGAGATCCACCACGTTGACCACCCGCACCCGCACCTCGGGCAGATATTCCCGCAGGATGGTGACGGCGGCCAGCGTTTCCAGCGTGGGGGTGTCGCCGCAGCAGGCCATCACCACGTCGGGCTCCTGCCCCGCGTCGTTGGAGGCCCACTGCCAGATGCCGATGCCCTGAGTGCAATGCTTGACGGCCTGCTCCATAGTGAGCCACTGGGGACGGGGATGCTTGGAGGTGACCATCACGTTGACGTAGTTCTTGCTGCGGATGCAGTGGTCGAAGACCGAAAGCAGGCAGTTGGCGTCGGGGGGCAGATAAAGCCGCACCACGTCGGCCTTTTTGTTGGAAACGTGATCCAAAAAGCCGGGGTCCTGATGGGTAAAGCCGTTGTGGTCCTGCTGCCACACGTTGGAGGACAGGACGTAGTTCAGAGAGGCGATCTCCTCACGCCACGTCATATCCTTGGTGACCTTGAGCCACTTGGCGTGCTGGGAGGCCATAGAGTCCACGATGCGGATAAAGGCCTCATAGCTGTTGAAGAAGCCGTGACGTCCGGTGAGCAGATAGCCCTCCAGCCAGCCCTCGCACATGTGCTCGGAGAGCATACCGTCCATCACGCGGCCCTCGGCCGCCAGATGCTCGTCGCCCTCCACCATGTCGGCGTTCCAATCCCGGTCGGTTTCTTCAAAGACCTTGTTCAGCCGGTTGGACATGGTCTCATCCGGGCCGAAGACGCGGAAGTTTCTGGCCTCGCGGTTGAGCTTGAAGATATCCCGCACATAGCCGCCCAGCTCCATCATATCCTGGGCCTCCACCGCGCCGGGAGCGGGCACATCCACCGCGTAGTCCCGGAAATCGGGCAGGCGCAGATCCCGCAGCAGCTTGCCGCCGTTGGCGTGGGGATTGGCGCCCATGCGCCGGTCGCCCTTGGGCGAAAGCTCCTTCAGCATCTCCACGGGAGCGCCGTTTTCGTCGAACAGCTCCTCGGGACGATAGCTGCGCAGCCATTTTTCCACCAGCTCCAGATGCTCGGGCTTGCTCATGTCCACCGGCACCTGATGGGCCCGGAAGGTGCCCTCCACGGGCTTGCCGTTGGCCTCCTTCACGCCCGTCCAGCCCTTGGGGGAACGGAAGACGATCATGGGCCAGCGGGGGCGCTCCACAATGCCGTCCTCCCGGGCGCGCTTTTGCGCCAGGCGGATGTCCCGGACGCATTTGTCCAGCGTGTCGGCCATCAGCCGGTGCATCGTCATGGGGTCGCTGCCCTCGACGAAATAGGGCTTCCAGCCGCAGCCCTCGAAGAACTTCCGCACCTCGTCCCTGGAAATGCGGGCAAAGATGGTGGGATTTGCGATCTTATAGCCGTTCAGATGCAGGATGGGCAGCACGGCGCCGTCGTTTTTGGCGTTCAAAAACTTATTGCTGTGCCACGCGGTGGCCAGAGGGCCGGTCTCGCTCTCTCCGTCGCCCACCACGCAGGCGGCGATCAGGTCGGGATTGTCGAACACTGCGCCGAAGGCGTGGGACAGGCTGTAGCCCAGCTCGCCGCCCTCGTTGATGGAACCGGGGACCTCGGGGGCCACATGGCTGGAGATGCCGCCGGGAAAGGAAAACTGCTTGAACAGCTTCTGCATGCCCTCGATATCCTGGCTGACGTTGGGATAGACCTCGCTGTACGAGCCGTCCAGCCAGTCCTGGGCCACCATGGCGTTGCCGCCGTGGCCCGGGCCGGAAAGATAGATCATGTTGAGATCGTATTGATTGATGATGCGGTTGAGATGGGTATAGATAAAGTTCTGCCCCGGGACGGTGCCCCAGTGGCCCACGATCTTTTTCTTGATGTGCTCGGGCTTCAGGGGCTCCCGCAGCAGCGGATTGTCCAGCAGATAAAGCTGCCCCGCGGAAAGATAGTTGGCGGCGCGCCACCAGGCGTCCAGCTTGTTGAGCATCGCGTCAGAGACCATGATTCTTCCTCCTCGTTCTTTCATGAAAACTTCATACGCATTTATTGTACCGCAATTCTCCCCCGATGTCCACGAAATTTTTCAAAAGCGGAAAGAAGAGGCAAGGCCCCTCCCTTCACTACGTTTATTATCTTAATGATAAATCTCAATAAACCATATTGATTCCGCTGATATCTGCAACTCCGGGGCTCACCCAGTCAGGGGAGCCATTCACATTATAAAAGCTATCTGTATACGGTCTCATAATGGACTCTTCATTGGGATAATCGTTAGGTGTCAACCCATGTGCATGTCCCATTTCATGACAAGCAATTGCCCGCCAAAGATTTGAAACATCCAAGTATTCCTCACGATAATATATGTTAATCACAATATTGGCATAATCATTAACCGTCGTTCCGCTATAATGATATAATAATTTACATTATTTGTAAATCATCATGCTGTAAAAACAGCGGCGCGAAAGATCTGCCTTCGAGCCGCTGTTTTTCTTGTTATTCGCTTTTCAGCCACCGCCGCAAAAAGAACAGCGACAGCCCCAGACAGACCGCCTCGGACAGCACCGGCGTGAACCACACCGCGCCGCCGCCCAGCGCTTCCGCCAGCAAAAGCAGCGCCCCCGCCTGCAAAATCAGACCTCTTCCCACCGAAACGGCGATGGCCTCCTTCGGGCGCTCCTGCGCCGTCAGATAGGCGGCGATAAAGACGTTGAAGCCCACCAGTAGGTAGGAGAAGCTGTAGCGCCGGAAGGCGAACACCGAATAGTCCCGCAGGGCGGCGGTGCTGTCGGGCAGATAGGCCCGCACCACCTGGGGCGCAAAGAACCACAGCCCCGCAAAGCTCACCACTGCCAGCGCCGCCACGGTAGCAAGACCGTAGCGCAGCAGCTTTTTGCAGGCCTCGGGCTCGCCCTTGCCCCGGTGATAGCTCACCAGCGGCTGGCTTCCCTGCCCCACGCCCATCATCAGATTGATGACGATGGTGTTGACATAGGCGATGATGGTATAGCTCACCACGCCGTCGGCCCCGATGTGCCGCAGCAGGGTGCGGTTGAAAAGGAAAATCATCACGCCGGTGCACAGCTCGGTGAGCCCGTCGGAAATGCCCAGCGGCAGCAGCCGCCGATAGATCTTCCGGTCAAAGCGGAAGCGGGTAAAGCGGAAGGTGCTCTTTTTCCCGAGAAAATGGGTGATATACACCAGACAGGTCAAAAGCTGACTGGACCCGCTGGAAATGGCCGCGCCCACGATGCCCCATTTCCAAACGAAGATGGTGAGATAATCCATCAGCGCATGGAACAGGCAGCCGCAGATCACCGTGATGGTGGCGAAGCGGGGGAAGCCGTCGGTGCGCACCAGGATCTCCAGATTGTAGGAGATCATGTAGCAGGAGGCAAAGGGCGCCAGCCCCCGCAGATAGGCGTGGAGAAACGCGGCGGTCTCCTTTGTTGCCCCCAGCAGCCGCGCCAGCGGGTCGGTGAACAGCAGGATCGCGGCGGTAATGCACAGTCCCAGCGCCAAAAGCACGGTGATATCCTGGGAAAACAGCCGGTTTGCCTCGGCCCGCTTCCCCTGCCCCAGCCACACGGCGATGATGGTAGATGTGCCCACGGCAAACAAAACGGCCAGCGAAAACAGGCCGTTGATGATGGGGATGGCCAGATTGACGGCGCTCATGGCATATTCGCTGACGCCCCGGGCCACGAACAGGCCGTCGACCATGGCGTAAAGCGAAAAGATCGTCAGAGAAAGCGCGGTAGCGGTGACGAAGCGGGCAAAATCCGAGCGCAGGCTCTTTCCTTCCAGCTGCAAAGTAACAAAACCTTTCCTTGGGGAAATTCCGCAATGCGGTGTTTTTATTATACCATATCGCGCCCCCGCCCCGTCAATCCGCATTTTCGCGGAAAAACGCCGCCGTTTTTTTCAAAATCAAGCGATTATGGACAGAAAACCCGCCGTCCTGCGCCGTCCTTGCCCGTCCTCTGATTTGCTCAATCCTCCAAAAGTGCCAGTTCATCCCGGGCTTCGCTCTCGGTGTCGGCGGAAAACAGGAACCGGCCAGAGGGGGCGTAGACGTTATAATGGTCGTAAACGTATTTGATCTGATACATAGCATTCCCTCCTTTTTCGGTTTGCGATTTCAGTTTACGGCATGATCTGTCCGATAAAACGGATCGAATTGCGTGATCTCCTCTCAAGCCGCCCCCTTGCGGCCGCGAAGCGCCGACTCTCTCTTACCTTCCCCTTGAGGGGAAGGTGGCACGGCGTCAGCCTCCTCTCTCTTGCCTTCCCCTTGAGGGGAAGGTGGCACGGCGTCAGCCGTGACGGATGAGGTGGCGATAAGCCCCGATATACCGCTCACCCTTCTTTACAAAAGCTCCTCTTTTTATAGTAAGCTATGAAAGCCGGAGGATACAAATCGCCCCTTCTCATCCAAAAAAGCGGGCCGAGGGAGGCACTTCGTAAGGAAGTGCTTCCTTCCCTTTTGAAAGTTAGTTAATTGACCACGCGGGTCCGCCATGGTACA
>JAFOPS010000078.1 GCA_017394205.1 Clostridia bacterium
ATGCCCTCAACGATGGTTCTCAGCGCGCTTTCGTCGTTGGGGTACTCACCGTTTTCCACCCAGGAGCCGATCAGCTCGCAGAGGATGCGGCGGAAGTACTCGTGCCGGACGTAACTGAGGAAGCTGCGGGAATCCGTAAGCATCCCGACAAAGCCCGCGAGATATCCGTCGGCTGCCAGCGTCGTAAGTTGCTCGATCATACCGGCCTTGTGGTCGTTGAACCACCACGCACTGCCGTGCTGCAGCTTGCTGACGGCCTCCCCGGTCTGGAAGGCGCCCATTACGGTCACCAGCGCCGCGTTGTCGTTGGGGTTGAGGGAGTACAGGATCGTCTTGGGCAGCTCGCCAGTGTCGTCCAGCGCGCCGAGAAAGGCTGCCAGCTCCTTGATGGAGGGCGCATCGCCGATGGAGTCGACGCCCGCGTCCGGACCGAGCGCGCGGAATACCCGGCGGGAGTTGTCCCGGGTCACCCCGAAATGCAACTGCATCACCACGCCCAGTCGGTGGTATTCTCTCCCCAGCTCCAGCAGCAGCGCGGTCTTGAACTGTTTTTCTTCCGACGCAGTCGGCAGCACGCCCGCGCGGCGCTTTTGGAAGATGGCCTCGACCTCGTCCGCCGTCGCCGGGGCGTAGGGCACGGCCTCCATGCCGTGGTCAGAGACCCGGCAGCCGAACGACACAAAGAAGGCAAGACGCCGTTTCAAGACCTCAACCAACTGCGAAAAACTCCCGATCTCGCCGAGCCGTTTCAGGTAGTCCAAATAGTCCGCCTTCTCGATCCCCATGGCCTTGTCGGGCCGGTAGGAGGGCAGCACCTTCACGCCGAAGCTTTCGTCTTCAGCGATCTTTTTATGCCATTCCAGCGAATCCGCCGGGTCGTCGGTGGTGCAGAGGGCTTTCACGTTGGAACCCTCGATCAGCTTCCGCGCGGACAGGACCTTGAGCTTCTCGTTGCAGAGCTGCCAGACCTCCTCCGCGGTGTCGCCGTTGAGGATGCCGTCATAGCCGAAATAGTTACGCAGCTCCAGATGGCTCCAGTGGTACAGCGGGTTGCCGACGGCAAGGCCGATCGTCTCAGCCCATTTCTGAAACTTCTCTCGGTCGCTCGCGTCGCCGGTGATGAACTTTTCCTCCACGCCGGCCGAGCGCATCAGCCGCCACTTATAATGATCCCCGCCCAGCCAGACCTGCGTGATATTCTCAAATTGCCGATCCTCATAGATCTCCTGGGGATTTAGATGGCAGTGGTAGTCGATGATGGGGAGATCCTCGGCAATCTCGTGATACAGGTGCTTGGCCATCTCCGTAGACAGCAGAAAGTCCTTGTCCATAAAGGCCTTCATCAGCGCTTTACCCTTGCGCCCGCGCCGCCCATGACGGCTTCGACCTCATTCACAGAAGCCATGGAGGTGTCACCGGGGGTGGTCATCGCCAGCGCCCCGTGCGCCGCGCCGTAGTTGACCGCTTTTTCCGGATCGCCGGTGGTCATCAAGCCATAGACCAGGCCGGAAGCAAAGGAGTCGCCGCCTCCCACGCGGTCCATGATCTCAAGACCGTTGTATTCTTTGGACTGGAAGATTTCGCCGTCCGCCCAGCAGATGGCCTTCCAATCGTTGACCGTGGCGGTCTTCACGGTGCGCAGCGTCGTCGCAACGACCTTGAAGTTGGGATAGGTCTCGGCGGCCCTGCCAATCATCTTCTTGTACCCGTCGATATTCAGCTCCTTGAGATTTTCGTCATTCCCCTCGATCTCAAAGCCGAGGCAGGCGGTGAAGTCCTCTTCGTTGCCAATCATCACGTCGACATACTTCGCAACCTCGCGGTTGACCTCGCGCGCCTTCTCGAGACCGCCGATGGCGCTCCACATGGAGGGGCGGTAGTTGAGGTCATACGATACGACGGTGCCGTACTTCTTCGCGGCCTTGCAGGCGGCGATCACGGTCTCGCAGCTCTGCTCGCTCAGCGCGGCGTATATGCCGCCGGTGTGCAACCAGCGCACGCCCAGCTTGCCGAAGATATACTCGAAGTCGAAGTCCTCAGGCGTGGCCTGAGAGATGGCGGTGTTGGCCCGGTCGGAGCAGCCTACTGCGCCCCGGATGCCGAAGCCGCGCTCGGTGAAGTTTATGCCGTTGCGGCAAATGCGGCCGATGCCGTCGGTCTTCTTCCAGTAGATGAGATCGGTGGACACGCCGCCCTGCTCGATAAAGTCCCGCATAAGCTTACCGACTTCGTTGTCCGCGAAGGCGGTGATCACGGCGGTCTTCATGCCGAAGCACTTGTGCAGACCGCGGATGACGTTATACTCTCCGCCGCCTTCCCAGGCACGGAAGGAGCGCGCGGTGCGGATGCGCCCCTCGCCGGGGTCGAGGCGGAGCATGACTTCGCCCAGGGATACGGCGTCAAAGGTGCATTCTTCTCTCGGTCTCAGATTCAGTTCCATGTTCATATCCTCCTCAAGCTCTGGCCTCTTTGACGATCTCACGAGACTTCTTGCAAAGCTCCGTGATCTCATCCCATTTGTTGTTGTCGATCAGATCGGCGGTGACCATGTAGCTGCCGCCACAAGCCGCGATCACCGGGCAAGACAGGTACTCTTTCAGGTTTTTCAGCGAAACGCCGCCGGTGGGCATGACCTTGAACATCGGGAAGGGCGCGGAGAGGGCCTTGATCTTGGCAAGGCCGCCGCTCTGCTCGGCGGGGAAGAATTTCAAAACCTCCAGTCCGAATTTGAGCGCCTGATGATAATCCGTGGCGGTGGTGCAGCCGGGGAAGATCGGGATGTTCTTCTCCTGCGCGTAGGCGACCAACTCCGGATCAAAGCCGGGGGTGACAATGAACTCGCCGCCCGCCGCGATCACGGCGTCGATCTGCGCGGTATTCGTGACCGTGCCCGCGCCAACGAGCATGTCGGGGCAGGCCTCCTTCATGAGCTTGATGGCCTTATCTGCGCCCGCCGCGCGGAAAGTGACCTCCGCTACGGGCACGCCGCCCGCGCACAGCGCCTTGCCCAGCGCCGCAGCGTCGCGCTCGGGGTGGTTGAGCTTGATGACCGGCACCACGCCGATCTCGGAAATGCGTTCGTTCATCTCAGTCATGGTCTTATTCCTCCGTCACAGTTTTGTGCAGCGTGGCCCGGACTGCGCCGGGTCCCACGGTCAGTTCCGTAAAGAAAGCGCATACCTTGTCGGCAAGGCCCGCTTCAACAAGATCGACGCCAAAAACGGTCTTTTTGCGCAGCAGTCCCTCGAGCTTCGCGCAGTCGGGCTTTTCGCCCAGCTTCATGCCAGAGACAAAGCCCTGCGCATATTCAAGAAGCGGGTCGGGGCTCGGCTCAAAGGGCTTGCCCTCGTCGTCCACAGCCATCAGATAGCGCAGCCAGCCCGCAAACACCAGCGGGATCAGCTTCAGGTCGTGTACGTCCAACGTATTGGAAGCCAGATAGGCCTTGATCGTCTCGCCGAAGCGGATCGGCAGCTTCTGCGAGGTGTCGGTGGCGATGCGCTGCGGGGTATCCGGCATGAAGGGGTTCGGGAAGCGCACGGTGAGGACGGTCTTGATGAAGTCCTCCGGCCGGATGATGCCGGGGTCGGTGACCACGGGCAGCCCTTCCTTGTAGCCGATGGTGTATATGAGTTTCTTGAGGTCATCGTCCTGCAGCTCCTGCCAGATATGCTCATAGCCCAGCAGGCAGCCGAAAACGGCCAGAGAAGTATGCAGCGGGTTGAGGCAGGTGCAGACCTTCATGCGCTCGACCTTGTCGACGGTCTCGCGCGCGGTGAAGAAGAAGCCGGCCTTCTCGAGCGGCGGGCGGCCGTTGGGGAAGTCGTCCTCCAGCACGAGGTACTCGCTCTCCTCGGCGTTGACGTAGGGCGCCTTCACCGTGCCGCGGGCGTTGCTCACCGGGGCAAAGCCCTCCAGGCCGTCCGCCTCGAGCATCGCGCCGACGGAGAGATCGGGGCTAGGGGTGATCTTGTCGATCATC
>JAFOPS010000079.1 GCA_017394205.1 Clostridia bacterium
CCCTGGCTCAACAACTATTTTTCTGAGAAGCACGCTATTGTTGTGAGGAGCGAAGCAACATGGCAATCCGCCCGCCACCTCATCAGTCAGCCTTACGGCTGACAGCTTCCCCTCAAGGGGAAGCCGTTGGTTGGCGCGCTCCTCAAGCCTTCCCCCTGAGGGGAAGGTGGCCGAGCGAAGCGAGGTCGGATGAGGTGGAGACGAGAGCAAGCAAATCCTCGGGGCGCCTTCCTTACGGAGTGCGCCCCGAGGGGCGGCCTTTTCGTTTGGATTCAGATGGCGTTTTTGGCGTTTTTATAATAATCAAGACAATCCCGCAAAAACGCCTCCGTGACGCCGAAATGCTCCGCCAGCTCGTCGGGACGGGTGACGCCCTGCTCCAAAAGCCGCCGCAGCTCCTCCAGCGGCACCAGCGAGCAATAGGCCCACCGGTCGGCCCGGGTCTCGCAGCGCAGCCTCTGGAGCAGATCGGTCTCGGCGGTATAGAAGCTCCCCGTCATGCAATGCCCCATCTCATGGGCCAGACAGACCATCTCCTCCGCCGCGTTTTCCTGCCGGTCGGGATCCATGCCGATGGCCCCGTCCGGGGTAGAGATCCCGCGGCGCGCCTGCATCGGGAAAAAATACACCTGCAGCCCCAGCGCCTCCGCCCGCTGGTACAGGCGCTGCAGCCGGGTCATTTTCCCTCCCTCTTTTCCTGCTGGGCGCGTTTGAAGCGGATAAACTCCAGCACGTCCCGCTGATCCGCCTCGCTGAGCTGCCGCACCTCGCCGAACAGCGCGAACTCTACCTCGGAAAGCCCGTCGCCGGCGTCGAAAAAGTGATTGGCCTCCACCTTCAGCGCCCGGCAAAGCCGCTGGATGGTCTCGGCGTCGGGCTGGTTCTGACCCTTTTCCCAGTTGCTGACGGAATTGTGCTTTGCCCCGACGGCGTCGGCAAGCTGCTTCTGCGTCAGGCCGGCGTTTTTTCGTGCCAGACGCAGCTGTTCTCCGAAGCCCATGCTTGTCCCTCCTTTACGGTTTTTGTCTGTTCCGGTTTCAAATTATCACATTTTGTCGAAAAAGTAAAGAATTTTTTTCGATAAAATTGAACTTTTGCTCTTGACATTTCACAAATTCCGACTTATTCTTGTGTCAACTTCCATGGAACCGACAGCGTCCTCTCTCTTCCACTCATCCACAGTATCATGGAAAAATCGTCCGTTAAAACGGACAGGAACGGAGGGATCCCCATGCGTTTTCAACTGACTCCGGAGCAGGTTCCGGAGGACATGCGCTGGCTTTGCGAGATCGTGGGCATGCAGCACTTTTTAGAGATCATCGACATGGCCGGCGGCGAGTTCATTTACCTTCCCAAGCGCGAAACCCTGGAAAAGCCTCTGCGGCACGAAGCCATCCGGCGGGAATACGACGGCACCAACGCCCGCCAGCTCTCCCGCAAATACGGCATCACCGAGCGCCATGTGCGCACCATCGTCAAGGACATGTTTCCCAAACAATAAAAGCCTTTTCTTTTTCCGCGGGATGGTGTATACTGGAAGAAATCAACAAACAGGAGGTCACGACTATGCTCGGACATGACAAGGTTTCGTTTCTTCATCTGCCCACCCCGCTGGAATATCTCCCCGGGATCTCGCAGGATCTGGGCGTAGAGTTTTACATCAAGCGGGACGATCTCACCAATCTCGGCGTGGGCGGCAACAAGCTGCGCAAGCTGGAATATCTGCTGAAGGACGCGCAGGATCAGGGCGCCACCATGCTGCTCACCCTGGGCGGCGCGCAGACCAACCACGGCCGCCTTACCGCTGCCGTCGCCGCCAAATACGGGATGAAATGCGCCATCGTCTGTGTGGACGATTATCCCGGCGAGCTTTCGGCCAATCTGCTGCTGGACCGGCTGATGGGGGCCGAGGTCGTCCTGAAAAAGGATGACGGCCGTCCCGAGAGCGTCCAGTTCGCCGAAACGGCCGCCGCTGTGAAGGCCCGCTATGAGGCGCAAGGCGAAAAGGTCTATGAGATCCCCATCGGCGGCTCCAACGACATCGGCATCCTGGGCTATTTCGAATGCGCGCAGGAGCTCACCGCGCAGGCAAAGGAAATGGGCATCTCCGACGCCGCGGTCTACGCCGCCGTGGGCAGCATCGGCACCTATATGGGCCTGTTCTGCGGCCTCAGGGAGAGCCGCTCGCCGCTGGGTCTGGTGGGTGTTGCCATCTCCCCCTTCCTGGACGCCAAGGAAAAGCGCATCGTGGAATATTTCAACAGCGTCAAGCAGACCTTCGGTCTGACCTGCGACGCCGTGCGCGAGGATTTCCGCATCGAAAAGGACTATACCCGCGGCGCCTACAACAACCCCTGTAAGGAGGTGCGGGACGCCGTGCGTTATATGGCCCGCCGCGAGGCCGTCATCCTCGACCCCTGCTACACCGGCAAGGCCTTCGCCGGGATCCTGGACATGGTCCGGGAGGGCAAGATCCAAAAGGGCTCCAAAATCATCTTCCTGCACACCGGCGGCCTGCCCGGCATCTACACCAGGCACCATCGGGTGGAGTTTGAAAAAGAGCTCATCGACGGCGTCACCATTCTGGATTGAAGCGGTGTTTTTGACTGATTTGGCATACCGAACGGCTCCCCGCACATGGCGGGGAGCCGTTTTTTTATGCGTTTTAAGATACCTGCGCCGCGGTAAAGGTGGCAGTGAGCACCGTCATGTCGTCGCTCAGACCCTTGCGGGCCGCCTCGCGGATCAGCGCGTTGGCCAGCGCCTGGCCCTCCAGCCCGCTCCCATCCCGCAAGAGCGCCTCGGTGTCGGGATTTTCCCACACGCCGTCGCTCATCAAAACGATCCGGTCGCCCTCCCGCAGCCGGAGATGCGCGGCGGGCGTCTGACTTCCCGGAGGCTCCAGCCCCGCAGGCAGCGCCTCGGCGGAGAACTGGGTCAGCCGCCCCTCCCGCAAAAGAAAGCCCGGCGCGGCGCCGTATTTCAAAAGCGCCGCCTGTCCGGTAAACAGATTGACCTCCAGCAGATCCAGCGTGACAAATCCCCATTCCGTGAACCGTGCCGCCAAAACGGGCAGCACCGCCGAGGTGCTCTCAGCCAGACTGCACCCCGACCGGACGAAGCTGCTCACCAGCTCCAGCGCACGCCCCGAGATCTCTCCCGCCTGCTTTCCTGTTCCCATCCCGTCGGACAGGAGCAGAATGGCCCGGCCGTCGTCGGTGCGCATCTGACGGAAGCTGTCGCCGCACACCGCTTCTCCCTCCTTTTTCCGCACGGCCGAGCGCACCTCCAGCCGCCATTTTTCCCGCTGGCAGATGCGCCAGCACACGCCCTGCCGGCTGGTCACGGTCTCCGGAGGCAAAAGCTCCACCCCCAGCGCTCCCCGCAGCGAGCGGAGCATGGTTTCCACGTCGCCCGACAGTCCCGCGCGCTCATCGGGCAGCAGCAGGTCGATCTGCAGCCTCCCGCCCGTAAGGCAGACCGCCGTTTTTGCCCGGGGCAGATAGGCCCGCACCACCCTGCGCACCCGGTCCTCCAGCGCGGGGTCGTAATCGGCGCCCATGCCGGCCCGGCCCGCCACGCTGTCCAGCAGGGTCTCCAGACTTTCATACTGGGCGCTCATCACGCTGCGCACCGCGTCCTCCCGGCGCAAACGCGCCTCGCGCCGCAGGGTCTCCCGATAGGCGTCGTTCACCGCGCCGCAGAATCGCTCGCCGTGCAGGCAGGTCTCCCGGAACCACACAGGCAGGTTTTCAGGCTCCAGCGCGTGCCGGCTGCGCAGCGTGTCCGCCAGATCGGCCAGCATGGTCTTGAGCGCGCTCTGCTCCTGCTGCCAGCAGATCTCCCGGCGGCGGCATGAGCGGCAGGCCGTTTCGCAGGCGCTGCGGTAAACGGTGCTCAGATCTCCCGGATCCCGGGCTGCACCGTCCCACAGGCCATCCAGCGCCGCGCCAAGCTGCCCTACCGCCTCCGAAATTCCCAGAAGCGTCCGGGACGCGCCGGGGCGCAGCCGCTTTCCGCCCGCTCCGGCGGCTCTTGCAAAGGCGGTTTCCAGCGCCACCCGCGCTCCGCGGGGCAGCAGCAGAAAGCATCCCCCCGCCAAAAACAGCTCAGCCACCGGGGCCGCCGACGCGCTCTCCCGGGCGAGCCACAGGCAGATCACGCCCCCCGCTGTGCAAAAGCTCATGGCCGCCATCAGCCGGTCCTTCCGTCCGCCCGGTCCGGCGCACAGTCCCGCCACGCACCAGATCAGAGCGAAGCAGGGGCCTGTCCCCGCCGCAAGATCGACGCCCGCGCCGTAGATCGCGCCCATGCAGGCACCCGCGGCTCCGCCGCCGAAGCAGCCCGCCGCCAGCACCGCCAGCGCCGCGAAGACCCGCGCGGGAGCGAAGCCCCCCGCCTGCAGCGGCAGCGCCGCCAGCGTCAGACATAAGCCCGCCGCGCCGCGGCCCCAGAGGGACAGCGGCGACCGCCTGTCCCGTCCCTCCCGCAGCAGCAGCGCCAATCCGCCGCACAGCGCCGTTTCGCACAGCAGCAGCAAAAAATCCCGCAGGCTTTCCACGATGACGAATCGGGTGCAGAACAGGGCCGTGGCGGCGCAGGCGGGATAAAACCACCGCTTTCCGGCGATGGCCGTCCCGTCCAGCACCATCCGGCAGGTGAGGATCACCGCCGTGGCCGCGGCCGACACCAGTCCCGTGCGCCCGCCCAGGATCAGATAGCCCGCAAAGGCGCCCATGGCGGCCGGGAGGGCCTGTCCCCCCGCCGCCGCATAGGCCGCGCCGAAGGGCTGCATCCCTCCGGCAAACCGGGCGCAGGCAAAGATCGCCCCCATCAAGGCGTTCATCCCCCATTCGGCCCATTTCCGCAGCGTCCGTCCGCCGGGCCGGGCCGGGGCCGTTTCCTTTCGCAGCTCCATCGCGCCGCCTCCCCTCGTTTTCTCCATTGTAAAAACCAACGAAGAAAAAATCTGTCAGGAAATGAGCGCGGGAATAGCCCTTTTGCGGATTTGCGGTTGCAAATCCCGCGTTCCTCATAGTATAATAAGAAAAAGTTCCCGGCGCGCCGCGCCGGCAAAAAGGAAGTGCCTCCATGAAGCTGAACACCAAGCGCACCGTCCTCATCGGCTTTGCCTTTATGTCCATCCTGGCCTTCTGGCAGTTTTACGATCAGGTGATCCCCCATCTGCTGGAAAATGTCTTCGGCCTGCGCACCTTCACCACCAACGCCATCATGTCCATCGACAACATTCTGGCGCTCTTCATGCTGCCGCTGTTCGGCTCGCTTTCCGACAGGACCCACACCCGGCTGGGCCGCCGCACGCCCTACATCCTCTTCGGCACCGTGGGCGCCGTCA
Organism: Clostridia bacterium; assembly: GCA_017394205.1. Taxonomy (GTDB): domain Bacteria; phylum Bacillota; class Clostridia; order Oscillospirales; family Butyricicoccaceae; genus UBA4644. The sequence continues at coordinate 5,357 of JAFOPS010000079.1, forward strand.
TCCTGCTGCTGGTGCTGGCCTGGGCGCTGAAGCTGCGGAACTTCCCCCTGTTCATGGTCGCCCTGCTCCTGCTTCTGGTGACCATGAGCACCTACCGCTCGCCCGCCGTGGCCTATATGCCCGACGTGACTCCCAAGCCCCTGCGCTCCCGGGCCAACGCCATCATCAACCTGGTGGGCTATGTGGGCGGCATCTTCTCCACGCTGATGATGATGCTCCTGCTCAAGAGCGAACGGGCCGCCGACGGCTCCAGCTTTTATCCTCCCGATCAGTCCTTCACCCCCATCTTCGTGGTAGTGGCGGCCTTTATGGCCGTCAGCGTGGCGATCCTGCTCCTCACGGTAAAGGAGCCCGCCGTCAATGCCGAAACCTGGGCCGACGTGGCCGCCTCCGAACAGGACCGGGCCGCCGCGGAGCAGTCCAAGGGCGGCAAGCTGCCCCGCGACGTGATGAAGAGTCTGATCCTCATCCTGCTTTCGGTGTTTCTGTGGTTCACGGCCTACAACGCCGTTACCACTGCCTTTTCCCGCTATTGCGTGGCGGTGTGGGGCGCCGACCTCAGCGCCTCCTCCGGCTATCTGATGGCGGCCACCGTAGTGGCCATCCTCAGCTTCGTCCCCCTGGGCGTGCTTTCCTCCAGGGTGGGGCGGAAAAAGACCATCCTCATGGGCATCCTTCTGATGTCGGTCTGCTATTTCTCCGCCATCTTCATCACCCACCGCACCCCGGTGATGTATCTGCTCTTCGGTCTGGTGGGCGTGGGCTGGGCGGCCATCAACGTCAACTCCTTCCCCATGGTGGTGGAGATGTCCACCGCCGGCGACACGGGGAAATACACCGGCTACTATTACGCCTTTTCCATGGCGGCGCAGATCGTCACGCCGCTGCTGTCCGGCTTCCTGATCGACAATCTGGGGCTGGGATATAAGGTTTTGTTCCCCTACGCCGTGATATTCTCGCTGCTGTCGTTCCTCACCATGACCCAAGTGAAGCACGGCGACAGCAAGCCTCTGCCGAAAAAGAGCAGGTTGGAGGCCTTTGACATAGACGATTGATCCCCCGGCCGTCCGCCCTTCGGCGGACGGCCCTTTTCCCGAAAAAAGCCGGTTTTCTTCTTAATAATTCTGAAATCATGCAATTTTTACCGGAAAAGGCCTTGTTTTCTTCAGAAAATCGTGCAAACTGTAACCAAAGTGTAATTGCCATTTTCAACAACTTAAAATATAATATTTTGTAGGATTTTTCATATTGAACCACAGGATATAGGAGGCCCTTTCCGTGAACGAGCAACGCAAAACACGCGGCGGAGCGCACGTGGCGGGCAAACATCAGTCTTCCCGCGCGGCTTCCGCACCCAAGGCCGCAGCCGCCAAGCAGACGGCTGAGCCCAAGCCCAGACCCAAAAAGAAAAACCGCGGCTTCCCGGCAGGCGCCGTCGCAGCGGCCCTGATCGTGGTGGCCGGCATCGCCTTCGGCGTCCACACCGCCCGCAATCTCTATCTGGACGATTCCATCCGCAAGGGCGTCCATATGGGCGAGGTGGATCTTTCCGGCATGGACCGCAGCCAGGCCGTCACCGCGCTGGAGCGGGTCTACGGCGCCGATTCTCTCAACGAGACCATGGACATCCGGGTGGGTGAGGCCACCTATCAGCTCACCGCCAACGAGGCAGGCCTGTCCTACGACATCGCGAAATGCGTGGACGAGGCCCTGGCTTACGGCCACGAGGGCGGCTTTTCCCAGCGCTTCCGCGACTATTGGCGCGCCCGCACCCGCAAGGTGCAGCTTGAGCTGGACACCACCCTGGACCGCTCGGTCCTGGAGACCCGGGTCAGCGAGATGACCGCCAAGGTGGAGCAGCCCCTTTCCCCCTCCTCCTTCCGCTATGCCGACGGCGTCCTCACCCTGGACAAGGGGCAGACCGGCTATTCGCTGGACAGCGCCGCGCTGGTCAAGCTGCTGGAGGAGCGGCTCCGCACCGCGGACTTCTCTCCCGTCGACGCCCCTCTGCGTCAGGCCGATCCGCAGAAGCTGGATCCCGACGCCATCGTGGCTGCCGTGACCAAGGACGTGGTAGAGACCTCGCTGGATCTGGAAAACGATCCCTCGGGCAAGACCGTGCTGCCCGGTGAGGCCGGCGTCACCGTGGATCCCAAGGCCGTGATGGCGGCGATCGCCGACAGCGATCGGATCACCACCGTCCCCTGCACCATCGTCGAGCCCAAATACTCCGCCGCGGAATACAAGGCTCTGCTCTTCCGCGACGTGCTGGGCGAAGGCACCACCAGCTTCAACGCCGGCAACGTGGGCCGTACCACCAACGTGCTGCTGGCCACCGACAACTGCAACGGCAAGATCCTGCTTCCCGGCGACGTGTTCTCCTACAACGAGACCGTCGGCCCCCGCACCTATGAGCGCGGCTTCAAGGACGCCATCGTTTACGTGGGCACCTCTGCCGAGGACGGCGTGGGCGGCGGCATCTGTCAGGTGAGCTCCACCATTTATTACGCCACGCTGCGGGCCGATCTGAAGATCGTGGAGCGCCACGCCCACAGCCGCGAGGTCACCTACGTCCCCAAGGGCGAGGACGCCACCGTGGCATGGGGCAGCAAGGATTTCCGCTTTGAGAACGACACCGAGTTCCCCATCAAGGTGGTCACCTCTCACACCAAGAACACCCTGACCGTCAAGCTCTACGGCACCAAGACCCAGAACAAGACCGTGAAGATCGATACCACCATCCTGGAGACCACTCCCTTTGAGGTCGAGCGCAAGCTGGACACCTCCCTGCCTCCCGGGACCGAAAAGGTGGACTCCAACGGCTACACCGGCTACAAGACGGTGAGCTACCGTGTGGTCTATATCGACGGCAAAGAGGTCTCCCGTACGCTGGAAAACAACAGCACATATAAGAAATACAACAAGGTGATCCTGTACAACGACGCCGAGCCTGCCGGTCCCGCCGAGCCCACAACGCCGGTGACGCCGCCCGCCGGACCCACCGAGCCCACGGTCCCCTCTGAGCCCACCACTCCCACCGAGCCCGATCCCACCGTCCCCGTGGAGCCCGCTCCCCCGGTGGACGACGATCCCATCGAGCTGACGCCGGAGGGCTGACCGCCGACCGTTTCTGCTGATTCGCCTCCCGCGGCGCTGCTGCGGGAGGCGTTTTTGCCCGCCGCCGGGCAAAAACCCGCCCATTTTTCACAAAACGATATTGTAAACCCCCGATTTTCTTGTTATACTAAGATATTGAATTGTAAACTCCATCCGAGGTGAAACATATGAACAAAGGACCCTATTATCTGAGCACCGCCATCGCCTATACCTCCGGCAAGCCCCACATCGGCAACACCTACGAGGTGGTTTTGGCCGACGCTATCTGCCGCTTCAAGCGTCTGGAGGGCTACGACGTCTATTTTCAGACCGGCACCGACGAGCACGGCCAGAAGATCCAGGAAAAGGCCGAGGCAGCCGGGATCACGCCGCAGCAGTTCGTGGACAATGTGGCCGGCGAGATCAAGCGCATCTGGGACGTGATGAACACCTCCTACGACCGCTTTATCCGCACCACCGACCCCATGCACGAGCGCAAGGTGCAGCAGATCTTCAAAAAGCTCTATGACCAGGGCGATATTTATAAAAGCGAATACGAGGGGCTGTACTGCACCCCCTGCGAAAGCTTCTGGACCGAGAGCCAGCTGGTGGACGGCAAATGCCCCGATTGCGGCGGCGAGGTCCACCCCGCCAAGGAAGAGGCCTATTTCTTCAAAATGAGCAAATATGCCCCCCGCCTGATGAAGCACATCGAGGAGCATCCCGACTTCATCCAGCCCGAGGCCCGGAAAAACGAGATGGTCAACAACTTCCTGAAGCCCGGTCTGCAGGATCTGTGCGTTTCCCGCACCAGCTTTACCTGGGGCGTGCCGGTGGATTTTGACCCCAAGCATGTGGTCTATGTCTGGATCGATGCCCTGAGCAACTATATCACCTTCCCCGGCTACGAGGTGGACGGCAACCACGGCGAGCAGTATAAAAAATACTGGCCGGCGAACGTCCATCTGATCGGCAAGGATATCCTCCGCTTCCACACCATCTATTGGCCGATCCTGCTGATGGCGCTGGATCTGCCCCTGCCCAAGCAGGTCTTCGGTCACCCGTGGCTGCTGGTGGGCGACGGCAAGATGAGCAAATCCAAGGGCAACGTGATCTACGCCGACGATCTGGTCGATCTCTTCGGCGTGGACGCCGTGCGTTATTATCTGCTCCACGAGATCCCCTTTGCCAGCGACGGCACGCTGACCTACGATCTTCTGATGGAGCGCATCAACAGCGATCTTGCCAACATTCTGGGCAATCTGGTGAACCGCACTGTGGCCATGAGCCACAAATACAGCGGCGGCGTGCTGTCCGATCACGCTGTGCCCGGCGAGTTTGACAGCGAGCTCATCGATCTGTGTCTTGCGACTCCCGGCCGGGTGGCCGCAAAGATGGACCAGCTCCGGGTGGCCGACGCCATCGACGAGATCTTCACCCTGCTGCGCCGCGCCAACAAATACATCGACGAGACCACGCCCTGGGTGCTGGCCAAGGACGAGAGCAACCACGCCCGTCTGGACACCGTGCTTTACAATCTGCTGGAGACCATCCGCTTTGCCGCGGCGCTCCTCCATCCCTTCCTGCCCGACACCGCCGAGCGCATCTGCAAGCAGCTCAACATCGCGCTGCCCGATTGGGACAGCCTGAGCGCCTTCGGCGGACTGGAAGCCGGACACCGGCTGGGCGAGGGCGAGATCCTCTTTGCCCGCATCGACATCCCCAAAAAGATGGAGGAGATCAACAAGCTCCTGGCGGAAAAGGCCAAGGCCGCCCTGCCCGCGCTGGAGCTTGAGCCGCAGAGCGGCGAGAAGGTGGATTTCGACACCTTCTGCAAGAGCGATTTCCGCGCCGTCAAGGTCAAGGCCTGCGAGGCGGTGAAAAAATCGGACAAGCTGCTGCGCTTCACCCTGGACGACGGCACCGGCACCGACCGCCAGATCCTTTCCGGCATCCATAAGTTCTACGAGCCCGAGCAGCTCGTGGGCAAGACGCTGCTGGCCATCGTCAATCTCCCGCCCCGGAAGATGATGGGACTAGAGAGCTGCGGCATGCTGCTCTCCGCCGTCCACAAGGAAAAGGGCGAGGAAAAGCTCCGGCTGATCATGCTGGACGACGCCATCCCCGCCGGCGCGAAGCTGTGCTGAACAAATCCGTGCCCTGCGCCGCTTTGCCGCGCAGGGCACAAAAATAAGGAGCCCTTATGATCTTTGACACCCACGCCCATTATGACGACAGCGCCTTTGACTCCGACCGGGAGGCGCTGCTTTCCGCCATGCCCGCCGCCGGGGTGACATGCATCGTCAATCCCGGCTGCGACCTGCCCACCTCCCAAAAGGCGGTGGAGCTGGCGCGGCGCTATCCTCACGTCTATGCCGCCGTGGGCTATCATCCGGAAAACTGCGCTCCTTACGTCCCCGCCCATCTGGATGAGCTCCGGGCACTGGCAAGCGATCCCAAGGTGGTGGCCGTGGGCGAGATCGGGCTGGACTATTACTGGCCGGAAAACCCGCCGCGAGACCATCAGCAGGCCGTTTTCCGCGCCCAGCTCGCGCTGGCGGAGCAGCTTGATCTGCCCGTCATCGTCCACGACCGGGAGGCCCACGGCGACAGTCTTGCCATCGTCAGGGAATTCCCCGGGGTCCGGGGCGTGTTCCACTGCTATTCCGGCAGCGCCGAGATGGCAAAGGAGCTGCTGAAGCTGGGCTGGTATCTGGGCTTTGACGGCCCCGTCACCTACAAAAACAACCGCAAGACCGCCGAGGTCGCGGCCCTGTGCCCGCCGGACCGGATGCTGCTGGAAACCGACGCGCCCTATCTTTCCCCCGTGCCGATGCGGGGCACGCGCAACGATTCCCGCAATATCCTCTACATCGCCCGGCGGATCGGGGAAATCAAGGATCTGCGCGAGGAGGATGTGCTTCGGATCACCTTTGAAAACGCCCTGCGATTTTACGGGATCTCCCGGGAGGTGCTTTGATGGAACTGGAATACGGCGCGCCGCTGCGCCCGTGGCGGCAGAAAGCGCTGCGGGACTTTCTCGCCCGGCAGGGTCTGGATTATGACGAGCGCATCGAATACACGGTGAATCTGCTGGAGGACGAGGAAATCGTCGCCACCGGCTCGCTTTCGGGCAATATTTTCAAATGCATCGCGGTGGATCCCGCCCGCCAGGGCGAGGGTCTGACCGCCACGGTGATCACCGAGCTGCGGAAAGAGGCCTTTCGCCGGGGCGTCCGCCACCTGTTTCTCTATACCAAGCCGAAAAACCGGATGATGTTTTCCGATCTGGACTTTTATCCCGTGGCCGAGACTGCCGACACCCTGCTGATGGAAAACACGCGCAACGGGGCGCGGGATTTTGCCGCGTCGCTGGAGACCCGGCCCTGCGCGGGGGCGGTGGGGGCTGTGGTGGCGAACTGCAACCCCTTTACCCTGGGACACCGCTATCTCATAGAGCGGGCCGCCGCGGCCTGCGCGCTGCTCCACGTCTTTATCCTCTCGGAGGACAGGAGTCTTATCCCCGCCGCCCACCGGCTGGCGCTGGCAAAGGCCGGCACCGCCGACCTGGAAAACGTCATCGTCCACCCCACGGGGGATTATCTCATCTCGGCGGCCACCTTTCCCACCTATTTCATCAAGGACAAGGAGCGGGTGACCGACATCCGCTGCGACCTGGATCTGGAGATCTTTTGCTCGTATTTTGCCCCGGCGCTGGACATCACCCGCCGCTTTGTGGGTACCGAGCCCCTCTCCCCCGTGACAGAGGCCTACAACCGCCGCATGGCGGAATATCTCCCCCCGCGGGGCATTCAGGTCACCGAGCTGCCCCGCAGAGAGCGGGACGGCGCGCCCATCTCGGCCTCCCGGGTGCGGGCGCTTTTGCCGGAGCGGGACTGGGCCGCCATCGGGCAGCTTGTGCCGGAAACCACCCTTTCCTATCTCCGGGAACGGTTCGGAGAGAAATAAACATCCGCCCGGCGGGCGGCTTTTCCCATGCGGACATGGCCTGTGGTTTTCAATTTGCAGCAAAAAAGACAGCTCGGAAGAAGGCACTTCGTAAGGAAGTGCTTTGAGTTAGATCATTACCGGCTAAAAGGATATGAAACAGGCGTGACCGCAACGGTCACGCCTGTTTTGTCGCTCTGTTCCGGATTTTTGGGTGCAAAATCCGATGCTCGTTATGATTGCGGACAAGGCGCCTTTTAACAAATTGTTATGATATCCTTTATCCGTATTAAGACTGGCACACACTTAATAACACTGCAAAATCACCCAGGCCGCCTTAAAGTTCTTTGCCTCTAAGTCTTCGTCGGTAATCCAAACATACAGCCTGCCATCGTCACCCCACATCATACCCAAATCTTCGTTACTATCCACTTGAAGCAGTAAGTTCCATCTGTTTGTGTTTTTATCTAATCCCCGGGCACGTCCTTCAATATACCCACTGGGATCACCACAGTATAACTTTTGGGATACTAGTTCACACTCCAACTCCATACCGCCTTGAATATTGTTTGAGTGCCCCAGCAGCTTGTTGTCCGGTTCGGAAATGCCGTCCAGAATCTCAATATACTTATCTACGTCGTCTTCCTTGAGCGGCAGCTTTTCACCAGCGGAGCTTTCCAAATCAGGGAAATCAATCGCACACTCAAAGTGCATTACTGAAGGTGCAAACAAACTGCCTGCCTCTTCTAAATCATCTGGTGCATTGGCTTTCTTCAGATTGGACAGGTCTCCCTCATAATAGTACAAGACTTTACCATCGGCATCATTCGGGTCAAATCCCCAGGGCATGTCCATAGAAGCATCATAAAAGAAATAGAGAATGCCATGGTCAGGCAGTTTATTCGCTTGATCATAAGGCGTGGTATCTGCAAAGTTAATTTGGCAAACGAACGATAGCGGAATATTTGTCCTCTCTTGTCTGAACCACTCTATGCCGTCTGGCAAATCTGGCAAACCGCCCATTTTGGATGCCCCAAGAGGGATGTCTTCTTCATGCGCTGCGCTCAACTCGATGTGTATGGCATCTTTGACCGCAGCCTCAATTGACATGGTATATTCAGACAGTCCATGAGATTCCAATACATTTTTAACATCTTTGATCGTTTTCATGTCAAATGTCTCCCTTTGAATTTGAACGATAGTACTTCCTTGCGAAGTGTGTCCCGAAGCTGTCTTTTTTTCGTCATTCCAAATTTTTCAGTCCGTCGAACAGCTCGTTGAAGGAGGGTTTTTCTTCACACCGGCCGAAGGAAAGTCTCTTGTCTTCGCCGAACTCCAGCAAAAAGCATTTTGCCAGCTCCTCCACCGTCTGCTCCAGCGTGGTGAAAAACTGCGTCATGGCAAAGGTATGGGCCGGCGTCCCCTCCTCAAACGTGCTGTCGATCAGGCTCTCGGTGGTCTGATCCAGCGGGTAGAGTTTGAGATGGAACAGCTCGTGCACCAAAATCTCCTCCGGGTTGCGCCCCTCCATCCGGGCGGTGTTGAGCAGAACCACCGCCTTTTTGTCGTCACAGTCGATCTTGATGTCCCCGGTCTTGCGCCAGTTGGGGTCTTCCACCAGCTCCAGCCTGGCGTCCCATCCCGGCGTGACGCGCAGCTTGGCGCACCATACCGCAAACAGGCGCTCCAATTCCTGCCGTTCCATAATTTTCGCTCCTCTCAGATCTCGATCAGCTCATACTCCCGGGTGCCCAGGCCCAGCTTTTCGGCGTGCTCCAGGCCGTCTTCCCAGCGGGTGTCGGGGTGCATGGTGCGGAAATATTCGCCCTTTGGCTTGTCCAGCCCCTGCTCCCGCACGATCTCGTCCAGCAGGCTGCCCTTGGCCACCGTCTGGGCGTTCACCGCGTCGGCACAGGCCTGATCCAGCGCCACCGGGTCGAAGGAGGCGAACATGCCCACGTCGGGGATCACGGGCAGATCGTTGCAGTCGTCGCAGTCGCAGGTGGGCGAAACGTCCATCACCAGCGTCACGTGGAAGCAGGGCCGCCCGTCTACCACCGCCTTGGTGTATTCCGCCACCTTTTTGCTCAGCACCGAGCGGGCCTCGTCCCATTTGCACTGGATGGCGTCGGTGGGACAGTGGGCGATGCATCTTCCGCAGCCGGTGCATTTGCTTTCGTCGATGCGGGCCTTGCCGGAATCATAGGAAAACGCGCCGTGGGCGCAGTTTTTTCCGCAGATGCGGCAGCCCACGCATTTCGCAGGATTCACCGAGGGGATGCCCCGGGAATGCATTTCCATCTTTCCCGCCCGGGAGCCGCAGCCCATGCCGATGTTCTTCAGACAGCCGCCGAAGCCGGTAGACTGATGGCCCTTGAAGTGGGTCAGAGAGATAAACACGTCGGCGTCCATGAAGGCGCGGCCGATCTTGGCGGTGGGGCAGTATTCCGCACCCGCCACGGGGACCTCGATCTCGTCGGTGCCCTTGAGCCCGTCGGCGATGATCACGTGACATCCGGTGGAAAAGGGCGTGAATCCGTTTTCATAGGCGGCCTCCAGATGCTCCAGCGCGTTTTTCCGGCGGCCCACGTAAAGGGTGTTGGCGTCGCTCAAAAAGGGCTTGCCGCCCAGCTCCTTCACCAGATCGGCCACCGTTTTGGCGTAATTGGGCCGCAGATAGCCCAGATTGCCGGGCTCGCCCAGGTGCATTTTGATGCAGGTGAACTTGTTTTCAAAATCGATGTTTTTAATGCCCGCCGCCACCATCAGGCGATACAGCTTGTGCTGCAGAGGCTCTCTTCTGGCGGAAAAATCGGTGAAATAAACCTTGGATGCTGCCATATTCCGTCCCTCCTTGATGATTTACCGTTATCCTATCATGAAATCCCGCCCGCCGCAAGACTTGCCCCGGAAAAAAGTTTCGGGTATACTGTCGTTGAGGTGATCGCATGACGTCTGAGATCCGCGCCGGACTCTACCGGCATTTCAAGGGAGGGCTCTATCGGGTCCTGTATCTCGCCCGCCACAGCGAAACGGGCGAAGAGATGGTGGTTTACCGTGCGCTGTACGGTGACCGGGGCGTTTGGGTACGTCCCGCCGCCATGTGGAGCGAGATCGTAGAGCGGGACGGTTACCGCGGGCCCCGCTTCGTCCCGGCAGAGCGGGAGGAGCGGGTCTGATGCGCTACCGGCAGGTGGTCCCCGCGGTCTTTGTCCGGCGGCCCAACCGGTTTGTCGCCCAGGTGCTGCTGGGCGGCCATGAGGAGACCGTCCACGTGAAAAACACCGGCCGATGCCGGGAGCTGCTGGTCCCCGGAGCGCGGGTCTGGCTCAGCCGAGCGGACAATCCCGCGCGCAAGACCGCCTTTGACCTCGTCGCCGTGGAAAAGGGCGCCCGTCTGATCAACATGGATTCCGCCGCGCCCAACGCCGCTTTTGGAGAATATGCCCGGGCAGGGCGCTTCCTCCCCGGCGGAGGCTCGCTGCGGGCCGAGGTGCCCTACGGCGCCTCCCGCTTCGATTTTTCCATGGAGGCGGACGGGATGCTTCATTACATCGAGGTCAAGGGCGTCACGCTGGAGGAGGGCGGCCTGGTCCTCTTTCCCGACGCGCCTACCCTGCGGGGCGTAAAGCATTTGCGGGAGCTGGCGGCGGCCCGGGCTGCCGGGCTGGGCGCTCATGTGGTTTTTATCGTCCAGATGGCGGACGTGCGGGGCTTTCTGCCCAACGACCGCACCCACCCCGCCTTCGGCGCGGCCCTGCGGGAAGCGGCGTCCGCCGGGGTGGACGTCCGGGCGCTGGAATGCGCCGTCACCCCCGACGGCATGGAGATCACCC
>JAFOPS010000080.1 GCA_017394205.1 Clostridia bacterium
GAAAATGTGCGATTTCCGCTTGCGCCTGAGAAAAAACGTGCTACAATAAAATCATAAAATCTGTTTACGGAGGGAAACAGCCATGTATTGTCCGAATTGCGGAAAAGAGATCCCGGACGGCAGCCTGACCTGTCCGGCGTGCAGCGCCGACACCTCGGTGACCAAGACCAACGGCGCCAAGCTGACGGTGCGGGCGGCTTCGATCATCTGCTATCTGTTTGCCATTCTGGGCTGGGGCGTCGCCTATGTGTTCGGCGACCGGCAAAACGAGTATCTGCGCTTCCACCTCAATCAGTCTCTCATCCTCGCCATCGCCGAGCTGGTGATCGGCTGGCTTGCCAACCATACCCACGGACTGCTGGGCCTGCTCTGCGTTATCGTGGAGATCGTGATCTTCGTCTTCTGGGTCATCGGCATTCTTGGCGCTTTCAAGGGCGAAAAGAGGGAGATCCCCTTTATCGGCTCACTGAAGATCCTTTGAGCGACCCCGGAAAACCGCGTTCAACGCCCCGCTTCGGCAGGGCGTTTTTTTGCGGCTTGCCGGGAAAATGGACCTGTCAAAAATAAAAGACAAATTTTGTGAGAATTGCCAATTATCGAAAATCACTATTGCATAATCATGCCCAAAATGGTATGATCATAACAATACTTTAACAATTTAGCGGAAAAGAAGAAACGGAGGTGGTGCCTTTGATCAGCGTTACGCTGCTTTCGGAAAATTATGTAAAAGACGCGTCCTGTCGGGCAGAGTTCGGCCTCTCGCTTTGGATCGACACCGGCGTCCGGCGCATCCTGTTTGACACGGGGGCCTCTGAGCTGTTTTCCGAAAACGCGGCAAGGAAGGGGATCGACCTGAGCACGGCTGATCTTTGCGTGATCAGCCACGGGCATTTCGACCACACCGGCGGCCTGCTTCGATTCTGCCGGGAAAACCGGCGGGCCAGGATTTATATCCACCGGGACGCATTCGGCGTCACCTACGGCACCACCGACGGGAAGATCGACGATTACGACTGCGGGATCCGCTGGAATGAAGAGGAGCTGGCGCCCCTGCGGGACCGCTTTGTCCTGACTGACGGCCCGCTGTTTCCGGATGAAGACACCGTGATCTCGGGGACCGTCCCCGACGTGCCGGAGCTTCAGCCGACGGAGATCTTTTATCGGCCCGACGGCGCGGGCGGCATGCGGCGCGACACCATGTCCCACGAGCAATTTCTGGCCATCCGGCAAAAGGGGAAGGGGATCCTGCTCTTTTCCGGGTGCAGCCACAAGGGGATCGTGGCCGCCGCGCGTTACGCAAAAACGCTCTTTCCCGGCGAGCCGCTGTATGCCGTCGTGGCGGGCATGCACCTGATGAGCGCGGACAACGCCATGCGCCGTCTGGTCATCGACCGTCTGGCGGAGGAGGAGCCGCGTCTGGTGGCGCCCATCCACTGCACCGGCCTTGCGGCCATCTGCATGATGCGGGAGCGCTTCGGCGACCGCTGCATCCTGACGGGCGCGGGGGGAACGCTTCGCTTCGACTGAGCCCGTTCACAGACGATTGCTTTGGGGGAAAAGGAAGCCCCTGCAATAATTGTTTTAGGAGGAGAATATGGAAAAGGAGAAAAAACGCAAATTCAGAGTCCCGCACGTATTCGCGCTGCTGATGATCATCATCCTGATTTGCGCCATTTTGTCGTATATCATCCCGGCAGGCAGCTATGAGCGTGTGCAGTTCACCGACCCCAACACCGGCAAGACCCGTACCATCATCGACGCGGATTCCTTCCACTACATCGACCGGACCCCCGTCAGCGTGATGACGCTGCTGTCCTCGCTGGCAGGCGGCATGGCGCAGGTATCCGACATCATTTTCTTCGTGTTCATCGTGGGCGGCTCCATTGCCGTTCTGCAGGCCTCCGGCGCCATTGAGGGCGGATTGATGGGCCTGGCAAGACGGCTGAGGGGCAAAGAGATCATCGTCATCCCCGTGATCATGGTCCTGATCACCACGCTGGGCGTCATCATGGGCATCTGTGAAGAAATGATCCCCCTGATCCCCATCATGGTGGCCCTGGCGCTGCAGGTGGGCTTCGACTCCATCACCGGTACCGCCATGATCATCGGCTCCACCGCCGCAGGCTTCTCCTGCTCGGTGCTCAACCCCTTCAACGTGGGCGTCGCACAGGGCATTGCCGAGCTGCCCGCCTTCAGCGGAGCCTGGTACCGCATCATCATGGCCGTGGTCATGCTGAGCGTGACCATCTTCATGGTCTGCCGCTATGCCGTCAAGGTCAAAAAGAATCCTGCCCTCAGCTCCATGCACGAGTTTGACAAGACCCGGGAAGAGGTCAACGTGGAGGAGAAGGACGTGAAGTTCGGCGTCCGGGAAAAGATCTGTCTGGTGATCTTCATTCTCACCATCGTCCTGTTGGTCTGGGGCGTTATCAAAGAAGGCTGGTACTTCTACGAGATCGGCGCGCTGTTCCTGGGCATGGCCATTCTGGTGGCCATCGTCAGCAATATGGGCCTCAGCGGCTTCGGCCAGGCGCTGGCCGACGGCATGACCAACATCTGCTCCGGCGCGCTGGTCATCGGCGTTGCCAACGGCATCCTGTGGATCCTGACCCAGGGCAACATCCTGGACACTATCCTCCACGCTGCCGCCGGTGTTCTGACCCATCTGCCCTCGTGGCTTTCGGCCGTGGGCATGTACATCTTCCAGTGCCTGATGAATTACCTGATCCCCTCGGGCTCCGGCCAGGCTGCGGTCACCATGCCCATCCTTGCCCCGCTGTCTGACCTGGTGGGCGTCACCCGTCAGACCGCAGTCATCGCATTCCAGCTGGGCGACGGTATTTCCAACGCTATCACCCCCACCAGCGGCGTGCTGATGGCCTCTCTCGCTCTGGCCAAGATCCCCTGGGAGAAGTGGGCCAAGTGGTTCCTGCCCATCATGCTGGTCCAGTACGGCATCGGCCTGGTGTTCGTCATCCTGGCACAGCTGATCCAGCTGGGACCGTTCTAAACCGATTTTTACGCTTCGGATATGCTCCCGCTTTCAAAAGGTGGGGGCATATCCCCATTTAAGGAGGCATTATGGACCAAATCACCATACAACGCGTATCTGATCTTGTCGATTCCCTGCGGGACGAGATGGTGGAGATGTCGCTGGCGATCCACGATCATCCCGAGCTGGGGCATCAGGAATTTTTCGCCAAGGGGCTGCAGGTGGAAAAGCTGCGGCATTACGGCTTTGAGGTGGAGGAGAATTACTGCGATATCCCCACGGCCTACCGGGCCGTTTACAAGGGGAAAAAGCCCGGCCCGAAGATCGCCATGCTGGCGGAATACGACGCGCTGCCTAAGCTGGGCCACGGCTGCGGACACAATCTGATCTGCATGATGTCGCTGGCCTCGGCCATTGCCATGCGGCCGTTCGCCGACGAATACGGCGCCGAGATCTACGTCATCGGCACCCCGGCGGAAGAGACTGCCGGCTCCAAGGTGGAGATGTCCCGCAAGGGCGCCTTCAAGGAGCTGGACGTGGCCATGATGGCGCACCCCGCCAACCGGGACGAGAGCTCCATGAACTCCATGGCCATCTGCGTGCGCCGGTTCGAGTTTTTCGGCAAGACCTCCCACGCGGCGTCGGCTCCGGAGGAGGGGCTCAACGCGCTGGATGCCATGATCAATTTCTTCAACCTGGTCAACGCGCTGCGGCAGCAGACCAAGGACGACGTGCGCATCCACGGTGTGATCCAGAACGGCGGCGAGGCCCCTAACATCATCCCCGATTATACCAACGCCCTGTTTTATATCCGGTCCAGCAAGACCCATCAGCTGGAGGGCGTGGTCAAGCGGGTGGAGGACTGCGCCAGAGGCGCGGCGCTGGGCACCGGCACCACCGTCAGGATCTCCCGTGACGAGGAGGACTTCAAGGACACCAACAGCAATCAGTATCTCAACGAGCTGGCATGCCGGCAGGTGGAAAAGTTCGGCGTGACCATCCAGCGGATGGGCACCGCGGCGCATATGGGATCCTCCGACGTGGGCGATGTGAGCTACGAGTGCCCCGCCATCCAGCTTCAGAGCTGGATGGGGCCTCGCGAGGGCGGACAGTATTACGCCCACACCACCGAGTTTTGCGAAATGGCGCGCTCCCAAAGCGCCTTTGACAATTCTTTCCGCTACGTCAAGGGCTTCGTGCTCACGGCCATCGAGCTGATGACTGACCCCGCGCATCTGAAGGCCATCAAGGAAGAATTCGCCAGGATCAATCAATAAAACGCAGAGCATAAAAGAAAAAGCCAGGGCCGCGGATCGTCCGCGGCCCTGCTGCATAAAAGAAAACCCCACGAAACCGAAGGGTTTCGCGGGCGGAGCGATCGATATAGATCCTTTTTCACGCCGCTTCTGCGGCGCGCGCGGAGTCGCGCGTCAATTCGGAGCAGCGCGGAGAATTGCCCCACAGGCGGAATTCACTTCCGCCGTAAAATGGTCAGGATTCCAAAAAGAAAGACACGCCAAGGGAGGCACTTCGTAAGGAAGTTGCCTCCCTTGGGGCTTTTGTAATCAGCCAGAATGATTGAATTGCGGGAATCAATCTTATTTGGAGGATTACATTATGGAAAAGTACATCTACGACGAGAAAAATGGCCTTTGGTACGAGCTGCAAGGCAATTATTTCGTTCCATGTTTGAAGCTGCCCGCTGAAGAACAAAGGCCCATCGGCGCTTGGGGTCAGCGGCATCTGCGGTATCTCCGGCAACACCGCAAGGC
>JAFOPS010000081.1 GCA_017394205.1 Clostridia bacterium
CCCGGAGGGGAAGGTTTCCCGCGGGAGACGAGGGCACAAAAGGCTCCCCTGTGTACGGGGGCGCGCCGCCTTTTATCCCAGATACCGTTCGCCCACGTCGGGCAAGATGACCGCCACGGTCTTTCCCTCGGCCTCGGGGCGCTGCGCCACCATCACGGCGGCCACCAGCGCCGCGCCGGAGGAGGGGCCGCACAGCAGGCCCTCGGTGCGGGCCAGCTCCCGGGCCATTTCAAGCGAATCGGGGGATTTTACCCGGATGACCTCGTCCAGGATATACAGATTGAGGGCCTCGGGAATGAATCCCGCGCCGATGCCCGCCAGCGGGTGGTTCCCGGCAAAGCCGCCCGAAAGGACGGGCGAGGCATAGGGCTCCACGGCGATGATCCGGCATTCGGGACAATACATCCGCACGGCCTCGGCGCAGCCGGTAATGGTGCCGCCCGTGCCCACGCCGGCCACCAGATAATCCACCGTGCCCACCTGCCGCAAAAGCTCGGGCCCCGTCCCGACCCGGTGGGCCCGGGGATTGTCTTCGTTGCGGAAGGGGTCGGGGACAAAGGCGCCGGGGATCTCCTTCGCCAGCTGCTCCACCCGGCTCTGGCAGGCGGCGATGCCGCCCGCGGCGGGGACGGACACCACCTGCGCGCCGTAGCGCCGCAGATGCTCCGACCGGGCGGGAGGCAGGTCGTCCGGCACCACGATGACGCACTTCAGCCCCAGGGCGGCGCACAGCATGGCCAGCGACACGCCCTGATTTCCGCCGCTGGTTTCCACCACCGTCCCGCCCGGCGCCAGCGCGCCCCGCTCCAGCGCGCCCCGCAGGATGGACAGCATGGCCCGGTCCTTCAGACTGCCGCCGGGACTCAGGCACTCCAGCTTTGCCAGCAGGGGCGTCCGGCACCCGTGTGCCCGGGAGAGACGATTGAGCCGGAGCACCGGCGTCTCACCGATCAGTTCCGTCAAATTGTCCAAAATCTGAGGCATGATTTTGTGCTCCTTTCCCGTTGATTTCCTTTTTCTGGAGATCCGTCCGCTGATTCTTTGTTTCTTTGCCCAAAATGCGCAAATTTCTTTTGGTTGGAATGTCGGTTTCGCAAAAAGAAGCGCCGCAGTGCTTGCGTCTTTTTTTATATAATGATATTATATCTTTAGAAAATTCGCAAGGCTTTTCGGAAAAACCGATAGGAGGAAGAAAAAATGAAGTATGATCGCACGTATAACTTCTCTGCCGGCCCTGCCATGATGCCGGAAGAGGTCCTGGAGGAGATCCGGGACGAAATGATGAACTATCAGGGCTCGGGCATGTGCGTCATGGAGATGAGCCATCGCTCCAAGGTCTTTGATCAGATCATCAAGGAGGCCGAGGCCGACCTGCGCGAAGTGATGAACATCCCCGACAATTACAAGGTGCTCTTTGTCCAGGGCGGCGGCACGCTGCAGTTTGCCATGGTGCCCATGAACCTGATGAAGAACGGCAAGGCCGTTTACATTGAAACGGGAAGCTGGTCCAAGAAGGCCATCGCCGAGGCCAAGAAATACGGCGAGGTCATCGTGGCCGCCTCCTCCAAGGACAAGAATTTCTCCTACATCCCCGATTGCTCCGATCTGGACATCCCCGAGGATGCCGACTACGTCTACATCTGCGAGAACGAGACCATCAACGGCGTCACCTGGAACAAGCTGCCCAACACCAAGGGCCACATCCTGGTCTCCGACCAGAGCTCCATGTTCCTGAGCAAGCCCTGCAACGTGTCGGATTACGGTCTGATCTGGGCCGGCGTCCAGAAGAACGTCGGCCCCGCCGGCATGGCCGTGGTCATCATTCGCGAGGATCTGATCCGCGACGATCTGCCTCACTGGGTCCCCACCTACATGAACTACAAGACCCACGCCGACAGCGATTCTCTCTACAACACCCCCAACTGCTGGGCCATCTATTGCTGCGGCAAGGTCTTCAAGTATCTGAAGAAGATCGGCGGCCTGGAGGTCATGCATCAGCGCAATCTGGACAAGGCAAACCTGCTTTATGACTTCCTGGATCATTCCAAGATGTTCACCGCCGCCGTCCGTCCCGAGGACCGCAGCCTGATGAACGTTCCCTTCGTCACCGCCACCGCCGAGATGGACGCCGAAGTGGTGGCCGCCTCCAAGAAGGCCGGCTTCGACAACCTGAAGGGCCACAAGAGCGTGGGCGGCCTGCGCGCATCCATCTACAACGCCATGCCCAAGGAGGGCGTCGTGGCGCTGGTGGACTTCCTGAAGAAGTTCGAGGCCGAGCACAAATAAGATCAAAACACACCTTCCCGGCGGCCCCCGCCGGGAAGCATCATGAAATGGGAGGAAACTATTATGATCCGTATTCTCGTTACCGACGGCATGGACAAGACCGCTATGGAGACGCTGCGCGCCAAGGGCTTTGAGGTCGTCGAACAGTTTTATGAGCCCGATCAGCTGGGCGAGGCCCTGAAGGAGTTTGACGTGGTGGTGGTCCGCTCCAAGACCAAGGTGCGCGCCAATCACATCGACGCTGCCAAGGGCGGCAAGCTCAAGCTCATCATCCGCGGCGGCGTCGGCGTGGACAACATCGACGTGAAGTACGCCGAGGACGCCGGCATCACCGTGCGCAACACTCCCCGCGCCTCTTCCGAATCCGTGGCCGAGCTGGCGCTGGCCCACATGCTGTCCTGCGCCCGCTTCATCTCCGTCGCCGGCCACTCCATGCGCGAGGGCAAGTGGGACAAGAAGGCCTATTCCAAGGGCATCGAGGTCCGGGGCAAGACCCTGGGCATCATCGGCTTCGGCCGCATCGGCCAGACCCTGGGCGGCATGGCCAAGGCGCTGGGCATGAACGTCATCGCCCAGGATATCTATCACGTTCCCGGCATCGAGGAGAAGATGGGCATCAAGTACGTGGAGCTGCCTGAGCTGCTGGAGAAGTCCGACTTCATCTCCCTGCACACCCCCTCCATCGACGGAAAGGCTCTGATCAACGCCGAAACCATCGCCCAGATGAAGGACGGCGTGGTCTTCGTCAACACCTCCCGCGGCAACAACGTGGACGAAGCCGCCCTGCTGGACGCGCTGAACAGCGGCAAGGTCCGCTCCGCCGGTCTGGACGTGTTCGCCGACGAGCCCGCCACCAATTCCGCGCTTTACAGCCATCCCATGGTGTCCTGCACGCCGCACATCGGCGCCCAGACCGTGGAAGCCCAGAAGCGCATCGGCGCCGAGATCGTGGACATCATCACCGGCTTCCAGTTCTAATCTGACAATCAGGAGGAATCATTATGGCTGTCGTTCGCCCCTTCCGCGCCGTCCGTCCCATCCCCGAGCTTGTGGACAAGGTGGCCGCGCTCCCCTATGACGTGATGAACTCGCAGGAGGCCAGAGAATACGTCAAGGGCAATCCCTATTCCTTCATGCGGATCGACCGGGCCGAGATCAATCTCCCCGAGGATACCGACATGTATTCCCAGCTGGTCTACGAGACCGCCGCTTCCCGCCTCAACGACATGAAGAAGCAGGGCGTTTATCAGAAGGACGCCAAGCCCTGCTATTACGTCTATCGCCAGATCATGGACGGCCGCGCCCAGACGGGCATCGTGGCCTGCGCCAGCGTGGACGATTATCAGAACAACGTGGTGAAAAAGCACGAGCTCACCCTCGCCAAAAAAGAGGACGACCGCTGCAACCACGTGGACTTCTGCGACGCCAACACCGGCCCCATCTTCCTGACCTATAAGGCCGATCCCACCGTCAACGCCGTGGTGGAAAAGACCGTGGCCAAGGCTCCCGTTTATGACTTCGACAACGCCGGCGTGCGCCAGACCTGCTGGGTCATCGACGACGACGCCGACATCGCCGCCATCCAGGGCGCCTTTGCCAAGATGAACGCCCTGTACATCGCCGACGGACACCATCGCTGCGCCAGCGCCGTGCGCGTGGCCCGCAAGCGCCGCGTCCAGAATCCCGGCTATACCGGCGAGGAGGAGTTCAACTTCTTCCTGTGCGTCCTCTTCCCCGACGAGCAGCTGGCTATCATGGACTACAACCGTGTGGTGGCCGACCTCAACGGCAATTCCGAGGCCGAGTTTTTGGCCAAGGTCGCCGAGAAGTTCGAGGTGGAGCAGCTCTCCGCCGCCCCCCACGTCACCGAGAAGCACACCTTCGGCATGTATCTGGGCGGCCGCTGGTGGAAGCTCACCGCCAAGCCCGGCACCTTTGACGCCGGCGACGTGGTGGCGCAGCTGGACGTTTCCATCCTGCAGCAGAATCTGCTGACTCCCATCCTGGGCATCGGCGATCCCCGCACCGACAAGCGCATCGACTTCGTGGGCGGCATCCGCGGTCTGGGCGAGCTGGAAAAGCGCGTCAAGGGCGGCATGGCCGTGGCCTTCGCCATGTGCCCCACCTCCATCGAGGATCTGATGAGCATCGCCGACAGCGGCCGGATCATGCCCCCGAAATCCACCTGGTTCGAGCCCAAGCTGCTCTCCGGCATTTTCATCCACGAGCTGAAGTGATCGTTCACGCTTCGCGGGGCGCAAAAGCGCCCCGCTTTTTTTCCTTTCCAGAAAATCGGACAAGGCTCCTCTTGCGTTTTTTTACGATTTGGAGTAATATGGGTAGCGTAATCGAACTCACAGACAAGGAGGCAATCCCATGAAGTCTTTCAACATCGTCGATCTTCACTGCGACACGCTGATGGAGGTCTATCTTAAGGGCCATACGCTGGAAAACGCGCCGGGCCATATCAATCTGGAAAAGCTGCGGGCCGGCGGCTCGCAGGTCCAGTGCTTTGCCGTGTTCATTCCCACCCACGACTGCGCCCAGCGCTACGGCGTCACCGAGAGCGCTTACGACTATTTCACGCACTGCGCCGACGCCTTTGACCGTCAGATGGCGCTTTATGCCGACGTGATCCGCCCTGTCCGCTGCGTTGCCGATATCGAGCAAAACGTGAAGGACGGCAAGCTCTCCGCCATGCTCACCATCGAGGACGGTGTGGCCGTCGACGGCAAGCTCGAGCGTCTGCAGGAGTTTTATGACCGGGGCGTGCGCATGATCGCCCTCACCTGGAACTATGAAAACAGCATCGGCTATCCCAATTCCCGGGATCCGCAGGAGCACATGCGGCCGCTCAAGCCCTTCGGCATCGAGGCCATTGCCAAGATGGATGAGCTGGGCATGATCGTGGACGTTTCCCACCTGTCCGAGGGCGGCTTCTGGGACGTGGTCAAGCACGGGAAAAAGCCCTTCATCGCTTCTCACTCCTGCGCCCGCGCCCTCAGCGACCATCGCCGCAACCTCACCGACGAGCAGCTCCGCGCCCTGGGTGAAAAGGGCGGCGTGTGCGGCGTCAACTTCTGCGACGCCTTCCTGCGCCTGGATTCCGACATGACCACCGTGGACGATATCGTCCGCCACGCCATCCACATCGCCGACAAGGCCGGCATCGACGCCGTAGCCATGGGCTCGGACTTCGACGGCATCGGCGACAATCTGGAGTTCAAGGACTTTGCCGGCTTCCCCATGATCGTGGACGGTCTGGCAAAGCGCTTCTCCTCCGCCGACGTGGATAAGATCTGCCACGGCAACGCCCTGCGGGTCTTCAAGGACGTCATCGGCTGAGATCACAAAAAAAAACAGCGCCTCGGGGCGTACTCCGTAAAGAAGCTGTTTTGAGGCGGCAATCACCGGCTCAAAAGGACATGAAACCGGCGTGACCGCAGCGGTCACGCCGGTTTTTTCTGATTAGTTTGGATTTTGGGGTGCAAAATCCGATGCTCGTTATGAGTGTGGACAAGGGAGTTCTTGTGCAAACCTAAAGACAGAAACATCCCTATCCCCTAAAAATGATCTTAATGAGAGTTGGAAAGCTTATACACATCGCATCCATCACGCTTGCCGGAGAATACGAAGCCATGCTTCTTTGCAATATGCTTTGTGACTGCTTGCCTCGGATCACATTCAATGATTGAGCCTTTGCCAAGTTTTCGAGATTTATCAATGAGCATCTTTGTAAGCAGGCTCGCATATCCTTGTCCCCAAACCTCTCGTTTGAGAATCCATCCGATTTCCATATTGTCTTCGTCGTAATCGTGGAAGATCACATAGCCAATAAAGGAGCTGCTGTCCTCAACAGCATAGACCAAAGGATTTTCAGAGAGTCCAGCGTCCATGAGGAATTGCGCTGTTTGTTCCTTTGAAAAAGGCGGCTCAATATACCGCATGACTTCACTGTCTGAGAGAAGTGCGCACAAATCGTCCAGATCAGCAAAGGTCATTTTCCGTATCAGTAGTTCACGTGAGGTCATTTCAATCTCCTTAAGCTGTCCATTTCATCCTCCACAAATTCCGGTTTGTCGAACTGATTTTACCACCCCTATTCGGTATGGTCAATTACGTTACTCTCAAAAGCATGAAAGAGGCACTTCCTTACGAA
>JAFOPS010000082.1 GCA_017394205.1 Clostridia bacterium
CCAGCACCTGCTCCACGGCGGCGTCGCCGCCCTCCAGCGCCCATTTCGGCACCCGGTTGGTGAGGCCGGTGGACGAGGCGGTGTAGGGATACATATCCTGGGTCACGTTGATGCCCTGCGCTCTGGCATCTTCTAATATTTTCCAGATTTCAGGCGCCTTTCCATGGTGTCGGAAATCGTCGATCTTCAGATGGGAAACGTGGACGTGGACGCCTGTGTCCCGCCCCACGCTCAAAAGCTCCTCGATGGCCTGGGGAAGCAGCGCTCCCTCGTTGCGCAGATGGGCGGTGAGCAGTCCGTCGAACTCCTTCACCACTGCGCCCAGCTCCCGCAGCTCCTCCCGGGACGCAAAGCAGCCGGGAGAGTACTCCAGTCCCAAAGACATGCCCCAGGCGCCCGCCTCCAGCTCCCGGCGGAGGATGCGCTTCATCTCCTCCAGCTCGCCGGCGGTAACGGGGCGGTCGTCATAGTCCGCCACGCAGGCCCGGATGCGTCCGTGTCCCACCAGCGGCGCCAGATTGGTGCCCATGGGCCAGCGCCCGCTGTCCAGTCTGCGGGCATAGTCGGCAAAGGAGGCGCAGCGCCAGCCGTCGCCGTCGGCCTTTTCGGCCGGATAAGGATAGGGGCTGTAGCCGCACTGCCCGCAAACCTCGGTGGTAATGCCCTGATAAAGCTTGGCCGCATGGCTGCTGTCCCGCACAAAGCTGGTGTCGGAATGGCAATGGGCATCGAAAAAGCCCGGCGCCACGGCAAGGCCGCCGGCGTCCAGCTCCCGGGCCGCCTTCCGTCCCGAAAGATCGCCCACGGCGGTGATCCTGTCTCCTGTTACGGCCACGTCGGCCCGAAATCCCGGCGCGCCGGTGCCGTCCAGCACCGTGCCGCCGCGAATGATGAGATCTTCCATAAAAAAGCCCCCTTTTCTCCTATTTTGATTATATCCCCATTTCCCGGTTTTCGCAACAAAAATGCCGGAAAGCGGGGGCTTTCCGGCAAAGATTTTCAAAACAGAGGCACTTTTTTCAGCGATCCCGCAAAAAGCGGAGATCGCCCCGCCGCTTGTCCAGGGCGGTATATAACAGCTGGCCCAGGATGCCGCAGGAGATCACCTCGCCGGCGCCCACCGTGAGCATCAAATAGGGGATGGTGTCGGGCACGCCGTAAGCATAGACCAGCACAAAGGGCACGATCAAAATGTTGCTGATGATGGGCGGAAGGCAGGCAAGCCAGCGGTTTTTCCGCAAAAGCCGGGTGCCGATGGCGCCCAAAAGCGTGGCGATGCTGCCGAAGACCACGTCCCATACCACGGCCCCCGTGAGCAGGTTTGCCAGCAGGCAGCCTACGAACAGGCCGGGCACCGCCGCTCCGAAAAAGCAGGGCAGGATGGTCAGCGCCTCGGAAAACCGCACCTGGATCACGCCGGAGGAAAGCCCCAGCGCCCAGGCCAGATAGGTCAGCGCCACATACAGCGCGGCCACCGCCGCGCCCTGCGTCAGATAAAGCGTCTTGTTTTCTTTCATATTCAATTTTCTCCTTTAGTTTTGTTTTAAGTGAGGAAGGTCTCGAACTCACTGTGTTCCCCAAAAAGCAAGGCTTTTTGGGGGCCCCTTTTCATTTCATTCGCTCCGGTCGGGTGTCCCCGCCCTCCCTGCGCGGGACGCGCCACTCGGCGCGCGGCGCAGAAGCGCCGTTTTCTGCAAAAAGCAAGGCTGTTTTGGGGCCCCTTTTCAAAAGCTTTTCGGGCTTATTGATTCTTTTTGATCCGGACTTTTTTCATCACGGGGCGGGCGCCGTGCTCGCCGTTCACGATCTGGTCGATGATCTCCAGCCCTTCGGTCACGCGGCCGAAGGCGGCGTATTCCCCATCCAGATAGGGGGCCGCGTCCACCATGATGAAAAACTGGCTGCCCGCAGAATTGGGATCGGGAGTCCGCGCCCAGGACAAAACGCCCCGCTCGTGCTTCAGATCGTTGCGGAAGCCGTTGGAATTAAACTCGCCGGGGATCGTCCAGCCGGGGCCGCCGGTGCCGTTGCCCTGCGGGTCGCCGCCCTGGATGACGAAGCCGGGAACGATGCGGTGGAAGGTCAGCCCGTCGTAAAAGCCGCTCTCGGCCAGCTTGACGAAGTTTTGCACCGATTTGGGCGCCACGTCGGGATACAGCTCAAAGGCCATCACCGCGCCGTTGGCCATTTCGATTTTTCCTTTGATGAGATTGCTCATGCTCTGCTCCTCCTCTGTTTTGAGATCCATCCCCTACTTTACCCAAAAGGCTGCGGTTTGTCAATCGTTTTCACCTTTTCCCGCCGTTCGCCATAGAATGGGGCAAAATCAAACGGAAAGGAATCCTGCCTATGGCACTTCGCTTTTTTCTGGGCGCCAACACAAAAGACGGCTTTTTCTCTCTTTACCCCGCTTTGCGGCACGAGCCGGGCCGCCGGATCTTTGCCGTAAAGGGCGGGCCGGGCAGCGGAAAATCCACCTGCATCCGCGCCCTTGCCGCCCGGCTGGGCGGCGCGGAGGAGGAAATTCTCTGCTCCTCCGACCCCGATTCGCTGGACGGAGCGATCTTTTCCGATCTGGCGATCCTGGACGGAACGGCGCCCCATGTTTTTGAGCCGGAGTTTCCCGGCTGCGACGGGGAATATCTCTTTATGCCGCCGCCTCTGGATCCCCGCGGGCTGGCGGAAAAGCGGGACGCGCTCGCCGCTCTGCAGGCCGCCGTCCGGGCCGAATACGCCGCGGCCTATCGTCTTCTGGGGGCGGCGGCTCTGACCCGGGAGCAGCGCCGTGAGGCCGTCCGGCCCCTTTTCCCCGGGGAGAAGGCCGAAAAACGTGCCTTGGGTCTGGCCCGCCGTCTGCTTTCGCCGGGCAGCGCGCCACGCCTGCGCCTGCGCTTTCTCGACGGGATCACGCCGAAGGGCCGGCTGTTTCTGGATGACACCGTGACCGCCTGCGCCCGCCGGATCGTGGCGCTGGAGGATCGGTTCGGCCTGGCGCAGCCCATGCTGGAGCTCCTGCGGGATCAGGCCCTCGCCCGGGATCTGACGGTTTTCGTCTGCCTCGACCCGCTGGAGCCCCGGCGCGTCCGCCATCTGCTGCTGCCGGAGCTGTCGCTGGCCTTTGTTACCGACAGCGGCGATCTGCCCGCCTCGCTTTCCCCCACCCGGACCATCCGCGTCGACGCCATGCTCCCCCATGAGACGCTGCGCCCGCTGCGGAGCCGCTTGCGCCGTCTGGAGCAGACCGAGCGCGCCCTTCTGGACGAGGCCGTGGACCACGTCGCCTGCGCCCACGCCTTTCACGACAGGATCGAAGCCATCTTCCGCCCCCATATGGACTTTTCCGCGGCGGAGGCGCAATATCAGACGCTTCTCGGGCGTCTGCGCCCGTAAGGAGGAGGAACGATGCCGGGATTTACTTCCTTTGAGCCGGTAAACTGCGGCCCCGACCCCTGTCCGCCTCCCGGCGGCAAGCCCCAGACGAACAGCGACACCCTTTTGATGGGCCTGCTGGGGCTGGCGGTGGCACTGTTCGCCCTGTATTTTGTGGTGAAAAGCGGCGTGAAAAACGCCCTCCTGGAAACGGCGGAGGAGCTCAAGCTCCCCTTGCCGGGCAGCTCCTGCCGGTAAAAAAGCCGCCCCGGGCACACGCCCGGGGCGATGAATTTTCCGCTTGCTTATTCCTTTACATACATGGGCTTTGCGGTCTGCTCGGCGATGCGCAGCAGGGTCAGATCGGCCTTGAGCATCTCCACCGGCTCGCCCTCCCGCAGATAGGGGCGGACGGCCTGCCCGATCAGCGGGAAAAGGTCCTCCCGCTTCCCGTCGAAATCCACGATGAACAGCTTGTGGTCGGTGTGCTCGCC
>JAFOPS010000015.1 GCA_017394205.1 Clostridia bacterium
AGCGCATCAGCCGCCATTTGTAGTGGTCGCCGCCCAACCATACTTGGGTGATGTTCTCAAACTGCCGGTCCTCAAAGATCTCCTGCGGGCTGAGGTGGCAATGAAAATCGATGATGGGCATGGGCGCCGCAAAATCATGATACAGATGCCTCGCCGTCTCCGTGGAGAGCAGGAAGTCCCGATCCATAAACGCTTTCATGGCCCTGCCCTCTCAGCGCTTGACGCGGGCGCCGGCGCCGCCCATGACGGCCTCAACCTCTTTGAGGCTGGCCATCGAGGTGTCGCCCGGCGTGGTCATGGCCAGCGCGCCGTGGGCCGCGCCGTAGTTGACGGCCTTCTCGGCGTCGCCCGTGGTGATCAGGCCGTACACCAGGCCGGAGGCAAAGGAGTCGCCGCCGCCCACGCGGTCCAGGATCTCCAGGCCGTTATACTCCTTGGACTGGTAGATCTCGCCGTCCGCCCAGCAGATGGCCTTCCAGTCGTTGACGGTGGCGGTCTTCACGGTGCGCAGCGTGGTGGCCACGACCTTGAAGTTGGGGTAGGTCTCGGCCGCCTTGCCGATCATCTTCTTGTAGCCGTCCAGATTCAGCTCTTTCAGGTTTTCGTCGTTGCCTTCGATCTCGAAGCCCAGGCAGGCGGTGAAATCCTCCTCGTTGCCGATCATCACGTCGACGTACTTCGCCACTTCTCTGTTGACCTCGCGGGCCTTCTCCAGGCCGCCGATGGCGCTCCACATGGAGGGGCGGTAGTTCAGGTCGTAGGAGATCACGGTGCCGTACTTCTTCGCGATCTTGCAGGCCTCGATCACGGTCTCGCAGCTCTGCTCACTGAGCGCCGCGTAAATGCCGCCGGTGTGCAGCCAGCGGACGCCCAGGGTCCCGAAGATATACTCGAAGTCGAAGTCCGCGGGCGTGGCCTGGGAGATGGCGGTGTTGGCCCGGTCGGAGCAGCCCACCGCGCCGCGGATGCCGAAGCCCCGCTCGGTGAAGTTGATGCCGTTGCGGCAGACGCGGCCGATGCCGTCGGTCTTCTTCCAGCAGATGAGGTCGGTGGAAACCCCGCCCTGCTCGATGAAGTCGCGCATGAGCATGCCGACCTCGTTGTCGGCGAAGGCGGTGATGACCGCGGTCTTGAAGCCGAAGCACTTGTGCAGGCCGCGGACGACGTTGTACTCGCCGCCGCCCTCCCAGGCGCGGAAGGAGCGGGCGGTGCGGATGCGGCCCTCGCCGGGGTCAAGGCGCAGCATCACTTCGCCCAGGGACACGGCGTCAAAGGCGCATGCTTTTCTCTCTCTCAGATTCAGTTCCATTTTTCAGCCCCTCACTTCCTTGACGATCTCGCGGGACTTTTTGCACAGCTCCGTGATCTCATCCCATTTGTTGTTGTCGATCTGGTCGGCGGTGACCATGTAGCTGCCGCCGCAGGCCGCGATCACCGGGCAGGACAGGTATTCTTTCAGATTTTTCAGCGAGATGCCGCCCGTGGGCATGACCTTGAACATCGGGAAGGGTGCGGACAGGGCTTTGATCTTCGCCAGGCCCCCGCTCTGCTCGGCCGGGAAGAACTTGATCACTTCCAGGCCGAATTTCAGCGCCTGGTGATACTCGCTTGCGGTGGTGCAGCCGGGATAGATCGGGATCTCCTTCTCCTGGGCGTAAGCGACCAGCTCGGGATCGAAGCCGGGGCTGACGATGAAGTCGCCTCCCGCCGCGATCACCGCGTCGATCTGCGCGGTGTTGGTCACGGTGCCTGCGCCGACCAGCATGTCGGGGCAGCACTCCTTCATGATCCTGATGGCCTTGTCCGCCCCTGCGGCGCGGAAGGTGACCTCGGCCACCGGTACGTCTCCGTCGCACAGGGCCTTCGCAAGACCGGCCGCGTCCCGCTCGGGGTGGTTGAGCTTGATGACCGGCACCACGCCGATCGCGCTGATCTTTTCGTTCATGGCGTTCATCGTTTATTCCTCCGTAACGTACTTGTGCAGCGTGGCGCGCACCGCGCCGACGCCCGCGGTCAGCTCCTCAAAATAGGCGCAGACCTTTTCGGCGAGGCCGGTCTCGACCAAATCGACGCCGAAGATCGTCTTGTTTCGCAGCAGCCCCTCCAGTTTGGCGCAGTCCGGCTTTTCGCCCAGCTTCATGCCGGCGACGTAGCCCTGCGCGGTCTCCAGCAGCGGATCGGGGCTGGGCTCAAAGGGCTTGCCCTCGTCGTCGACGGCCATCAGGTAGCGCAGCCAGCCGGCAAACACCAGCGGGATCAGCTTGAGATCCTTCACGTCCAGCGTGTCGGAGGCGAGGTAGGCCTTGATGGTCTCACCGAAGCGGATGGACAGCTTCTGGGAGGTGTCGGTGGCGATGCGCTGGGGGGTGTCCGGCATGAAGGGATTGGGAAAACGCACGGTGAGAACGGTCTTGATGAAGTCCTCCGGGCGGATGATGCCGGGATCGGTGACCACAGGCAGTCCTTCCTGATAGCCGATCGTATAGATCAGCTTTTTCAGATCCTCGTCCTGCAGCTCCTGCCAAATGTGCCGATAGCCCAGCAGGCAGCCGTAGACGGCGAGGGAGGTGTGCAGGGGGTTCAGGCAGGTGCAGACCTTCATGCGCTCCACCTTGTCCACGGTCTGGCGTTCGGTGAAGAAGAAGCCGGCCTTCTCAAGCGGCGGACGGCCGTTGGGGAAATCGTCCTCCAGCACCAGGTATTCGCTCTCCTCGGCGTTGACGTAGGGGGCCTTGACCGTGCCGCGGGCGTTGCGCACGGGGGCGAAGCCCTCCAGGCCGTCGGCCTCCAGCATGGCGCCCACCGAAAGATCGGGGCTGGGGGTGATCTTGTCGATCATGGTCCAGGGGAAAGAGACCTTCGCGCCGTCTTCGATGTAGGCCTTGAAGTCCGCGTCGCCCCATGCTTCGGCAAAGGCGGACATGGCCGCCTTGAGCTTGTCGCCGTTGTGGGAGCAGTTGTCGGTGCTCACCATGGCGATGGGATACGCGCCCGCGCGGAAACGCGCCAGCAGCAGCGCCGCCACCTTGCCCATGTAGCTCTTCGCCTCGTCCGGCGACAGGGCCAGATCCGCCTTCACGTCGTCTCCGGAAAGGCTGTAGCCCTTCTCGGTGATGGTGAAGGTCGCCAGCTGCAGCGAGGGAGCGCGGAAGATCTCCTTCAGGCGGTCCTCGCCGCCGTAGAGATAGCAGGTCTCGGCCAGCGCGCCGAGGATGTTCTTTTCCACCGTCCCGTTGGCCTTGAGCGTCACGACGACCGCCAGATCGTCATAAGTCTCGCCGCCGCGGTTCATCCGCTCCACGGCGATAATGCCCTTATCCAGCACGCCCTCGTTTAAGAGCCGCTCGGCGGCCATGCCGTGCA
>JAFOPS010000083.1 GCA_017394205.1 Clostridia bacterium
GCCTCCCGGGCCATGCTGCAATTTTTGCAGCAGACGACCCCCATGGACGTGTACGACTGCGCCATGCTGCTGAGCCTCAAGGGCGATCTGAGCGTCTGCCAGATCGTCGATCCTCAGCTCACCGTCCGTATGGGCATTGAGCAGAGTATTCTGGACGCTTACGGCGTGATGCTTCCGTAAAACAGAAAACAAAACGCGGCGTGACCGAAATCACGCCGCGTTTTTCTCTGCCGCGGGGAGAAAGGGGCAAATTCTACCGCCGTTCGGTTGCGCCCCGGGGAAAAATCTGATACCATCAGGGCGAAAGGAGGGTGCGCGTATGCATGCCATTGACAAACAGGCTTTCGGCGCCTTTGTGGCGAGCCGCCGCAAGGAACTGGGCTATACGCAAAAGGAACTGGCGCAAAAGCTGTTTTTATCGGATAAAGCCGTGAGCAAGTGGGAGACCGGGGCCAGCATCCCCGACACCGCCATGCTTATCCCGCTGGCGGAGCTGCTGGGGGTCTCGGTCACCGAGCTGCTCTTGTGCCGCCGGATCGAGCCGGACGTCCCTGTGGAAACCGGGCAGGTGGAGACCCTGCTGAAAACGGCCATCGGCTATTCCGACGAAGAAATCGCCGCCCGGCGGGCCGGACGGCGGAGGTGGGGACTGATCTACGGCGCGGCCCTGCTGCTGGGCGCGGGAGGATGGGCGAGCCTGCTTTTGCGCAGACCGGGTTTTCCCCGGTCGTTTGAGGCGCTGTTTGCCGTGCTTTTGACCTTTTCGCTTTTGGGCGCGGTGTTCGGCGCATATTTCTGCATTTTTGCCAAGACCCGCCTGCCGGCCTTTTACGATGAAAACCGGCTGGGCTATTACGCCGACGGGATCTTCCGCCTCAACCTGCCCGGCGTGCGCTTCAACAACAGCAACTGGCCTCATGTTTTAACGGCGGGCCGCGTTTGGAGCGCCGCCGCGACGGCGCTTTCGCCGCTGTTGGGACATCTGGCAGGCGCGCTGCCGCAGCTTTCGGAAAAGAACGTGACGACAGCGGCGGGCGTCCTGTTCGTACTGGGGCTGTTCCTCCCTCTGTGGGCGACGGCGAAAAAGCATCAATAGCCGGAATAATACAGCAGCTTCAGGGCGTAAAGCACCAGCAGATGGGCGGGGTAAAAGACGTAAAAGAACCACTTGTGAAAGGGGGCCCTGCTGCCGCTCTCGCCGTTGTAGCAGAAGTGCACCAGCAGCGGCACCAGAAAAACGCCAAGCTGGAAGATCCCCCGCCACCAGGGCGTCAGACCGAGGATGTATTGAAGGATCAGCAGGCTGATCAGGCAGTAGGCCGTCCACTTTTTCTTTTCGTCGTCCCGGAACAGGAAGAAGGCCAGCGGCCACAGCACGTCGAAGATGGGCCAGTCGCCCCAGCGGGAAAGGAAGCAGAGCGCCGCTACCGCCAGCGCCTTGACCCAGACGGGGAGCTTTGCCTTGTCCCACAGCCAGACGGCCAGCAGACCCAAAAACAGGGTGTAGATCACGCCGAACAGCGGATAAAAGGGGCGCCAGGTCTCAAACAGGCTGAAGGGCACCCAGGAGAGCAGGGCAAAGATCCCCAAACGCAGGGCGTATTTTTTCACGTCGCGGGTGTGGGCGTAGCCCTCCGCCAGGAAAAAGGCCATCAGCGGCCCGGTGAGGCGGCCGAACAGATGCATCAGCTGCCCCAAAAGCGAGACGGTGGGGACGAAGGCCCAGGCCACGTGATCCACCACCATGGCCACGATGGCCAGATATTTCAGATGATTGCGGTTGAGGCGCTTCATAAGCGATCGGCTCCTTTCGCGCGGGCCCGTTAATAGGATTGTATCAAAAATGCCGCCGCTGTGCAAGCGGGATCCGGCATAGGAAAACCGGGCGTGACCGTATCGGTCACGCCCGGTTGCTTGTGTCGGGGGATCAGGCTCTGGCAAGCAGGGCGTCGCGCCTCTGCTTGGCGTTCTGCAGCTCCACGTCGTCGGTCATTCCCCACTCGTTCTCCAGCAGGTCAACGATCCGGCCATAGGTTTCAGCCGCCTTCTTATAGTCGCCCATGATCTGGTAGATATCGGCGATGCCCTGCAGGGCGTCCTGGAAGCGGGGACGGCGGTGATCGATGGCAAACTCCTTTTCATAGAGGGCGATGGCCTTGTCATAGTCGGCCTTTTTGGCATAGTACTGCGCCGCCTCAAAGAGACAGGCGTCGTCCTCCGGGTGCTTTGCCAGCAGATCCTCGATGATCCGGTCGGCGGTGACGGCATCAAAGCGCGCCAGAGCGATGTGGGCCCGGTAGACCTCGTTGATGACGGGGCGGGAATCCTTCAGTACGCTGATCCGGTTCAGGACATCCTCGGCCTCGTCTGCCCGGTGGTCGGCGATGAGATTATCCAGCAGATAGTAGTAAGGCTGGACGGCGTCGGGATTTTCCGCGGCCAGCTCCCGGTAGAAGTTGACAGCGTCGGTGTGGTTGGAAACGTTCCAATCCCATGCGGCGGCGCCTGCCGCCTTTTGCAGGATCCACTGACAGCCATGTTCGTTGGGAGAGAGCTGTACCGCATCCTTGGCATAACGGCAGGCCCTGCGGCCGAAGGAATCCATCCGGTGCCAGTAAAGATAGGCGAGAAGCTCGGTGGGGCGCTTTTTGTCCCGCCCGCGGGAGAGCTGCTCCTTCAGGAATTCCTCATACTCGGTGAAGACCTCCTGGGGCAGATCCGCCTCGATGTCCAGCCGGTTTTCGATGCGGTTGAGGCGCTGCTCGGCGGTCAGATCAAAGAGATCGTCGATGCTGGCGCCGAAGATCTCCGCCAGAAGGGGCAGCGTGGTGATGTCCGGCAGGGCGGCCGCGTTTTCCCATTTGGAGACCGACTGCGGGACGAGTCCCAGCTTGTCCGCCAGCTGCTCCTGCGTCATGCCCGCTTTGAGGCGAAGCTGTCTGATTTTCTTTCCGAGATCCATAATCATAACCTCCTTGAAGCGTGTTGGTTTTTTGTTTACGAGCCCATTATAAGGGCACGGCGCGCCGGATGCAATAACGCGGTTTTCAACCTGTGTTGCCGGTTGGTGGAGGCCCGCAAAAGCAAAAAGAAAGTGCTTTTTGACAAGATGAAAGCCCGCCTTTGGGGCCCCTCCGTAAGGAAGGTGCCCCGGATATATGTTTGCGCCTTTCTCCACCTCATCCGGCCTCGCTATGCTCGGCCACCTCCCCCTCAAGGGGAAGGCTTGAGGAGCGTGACAACTAAAGGCTTCCCCCCCGAGGGGAAGCTGTCAGCCGTAAGGCTGACTGATGAGGTGTCTAAAAAAGCCGCATTGCTATCCTTCTCGGATTTGCGAGAAAGAAGTGCACAGAAATGATATTTAGAGCCAAGTAGCAACCATCTCAAAGGGAA
>JAFOPS010000016.1 GCA_017394205.1 Clostridia bacterium
GGTCTGGGTGGCGCGGTTGAGCACCATGTCGCCCTCTTTTTTGCCGCGGCCGCCGTAAAGGGCCTTGACCTCGCCGGTATAGGGATCCATCAGGACCATGGAGGCCTGTGGATAGGTGCCGTCGCTGCCCAGATCGCCGGGGAAGTTTTCCTCATCCTGAAAGACTGCGTCCATCTTCGCCTGGATCTCGGGATCCATCGTGGTGACGATATGCAGTCCGCCGCTGTAAAGCAGCTGCTTCGCCATATTCTCGCTGTAGCCCAGCTTCGTCTGAAGATCGCCGAGCACGGCGCGGATCACCTGGTCGGTAAAATAACTCTGATAATCGTTGTCTTCGTCGTCGCCGTTTTCACCGCTGTCCTTATAGGCTTTTACGTCCTCCCGCTTGGCCTTGTTGTACTCGGCCTCGCTGATGACGCCGTTTTCCTTCATGGTGTAGAGCACGGTAACCCGGCGTTCGGCGTTGGCTTCGGGAAATCGCTTAAGATCGTAACCATAGGGATTGCGAACGATACCGGCGATGGCGGCGCATTCCGCCAATGTCAGTTCGCTGAGTTCCTTATTAAAATAGGTTTTGGCGGCCTGCTTGACGCCGTAAGCCCCTTGTCCGAAATAGATGGTATTCAGATACATTTCCAGAATATCGTCTTTTTCGTATTTCTTTTCCAGCTCCAACGCGCGCATCACCTCGCGGATCTTGCGCTTGACCGAGGTGTCCTTGTCGTCAGTGAGATTTTTGATGAGCTGCTGCGTGATGGTGGAGCCGCCGCCGGTAAAGTCATCCACCAGTCCGGTAAATTTCATGCCGGCGCCGATGGTCCGCTTCCAGTTGACGCCGTGGTGGGTGTAGAAGGTGTTATCCTCCACCGAGATAAACGCGAGCTGGAGCGGCTTGGGGATATCCTCCAGATCCACCCAAACCCGATCCTCGGAGCCGTGGAGCGATTCCATCTCCGCGGGTTCCCCGGTCTCGGGGTCCACGTAATAGATGAAGCTGGTCTGATTGAGCCGGTAGCTGTCCAGATAGATCTCCACGTCGTCGCTGACATAGCGGTCGATATAAACGGCAAACACGGCGGCGCCGATCGCAGCCGTGGTCATCCCGATCAAAACGATGGTCAAAAGCGTCAGCAATATGGCGCGGCCGATGCGGGGCCGTCTTTTTTTCGTTTTCTGTTCCTCTGCCATAAAACGCTCCTTTCTGCAAAACGCGCTGCGATCCGGCCGCCGCGAAGCGGAAGGTCAGGCAACGCACAGCAATATACGATATCACTTTACCACAAGTTTTTCAAAAAATCCATCCTTTCCGGGCGGATTCCTTCTTAAGATTTTGTAAAATCCGCATTTTTCCCGCTTTTGCACGCAAAAAGCATAAAACGGCGCCGTTGGGAAAGAATTTGTTTGAAAGGAGGCGATGGCATGAATCGCCGCATCACGGCAGCCGCAGTGACCGGGCTGGCTCTTCTGATGATCGGGCTGGCGCTGGCGCTGCGCGTCCCCTCTCCCGCGCCGTCTTCGGACGCCGTGCAGCCTGCCGCAACCGAGCTGCCGCTTCCCCTCCCCCCGTCTGCGGGACAGGACCGCGATACGGGCTGGCGCGTGGGGATCTATGAAGGCCATGTGGCCGTTTTTTCTTCGGGCAGCGAGATGCCGGAGCAGGTCCTGGAAACGACGGTCCTTTCCCTTCCCGAGGCCGACCGGGAGGCGCTGGCCCGCGGGATCTTTGCGGCCGACCGGGAGACGCTGGCGGCGCTGCTGGAGGATTACGACAATTAACGCCTTTTGCCGGGCGGTCCGGTGCTTTTTTGTCCAGCTCCCGCATATGGTAACAATGCGGAGGTGGCAATATGAATATCTACACGTTCAGGCTGACGAAAAAACACATTGTGGCGGGGATCCTGCTGATCACGGCGCTGGCGGCGCTGCTGATCCTGCTGGCGCCGGCTCGGAGCGAAGCGACCGCTTCCTCCGTCAGGATCAAGACGCAGGAGGACTGCGTCCGCTGGCTGGCGGAGCTGGGGTACGCGGTGAGCGAAGAAGACGTGCAAAGCCGTCAGGTGACCATTCCGAAGACCTTTGACGCCGTTTACGAAACTTATAACGAGATGCAGCGGGAATGCGGCTTCGACCTGCAGGATTACGCGGGAAAAAAGGTGACGCTCACCACCTACCGCGTCACAAACTATCCCTGTGACGAGCCGGTGCTGCTGGATGTGCTTGTCTATAAGCGCAAGGTTGTGGGCGGCGCCGTCTACACGGCGGCGGTGGACGGCTTTATGCACGGGCTCAAGCCGCTGTCGGAAACAGGCGAATGATGGGAAAATCATCCCGAGGGGCTTCCATCGGGGTGATTTTTGTATTATACTGGTCTCGGTGCAAAAATGTTCCGAAGGAGGCGCTTTTATGCAAAAACCCACGCTTTTGGTGCTTGCCGCCGGGATGGGCAGCCGCTACGGCGGTCTCAAGCAGATCGACCCGCTGGGGCCGCACGGCGAGATCATCCTGGATTACTCTCTTTACGACGCCCTGCTGGCCGGCTTCGGCAAGGTGGTCTTTCTCATCAAGCGGGAGCTTTACGACGCGTTTCGCCAGGGGATCGGCCGACGCTTCGAGGACCGGATCGAGGTGGAATACGCCTTTCAGGAGCTGAGCGACCTGCCGGTAGGCTTTTTTGCGCCTGAAGGCCGGGTCAAGCCCTGGGGCACCGGACACGCCGTCTACGCGGCGCGAAACAAGCTGGAGGGCGCATTCGGCGTCATCGGCTCGGACGACTTTTTCGGGCGCGACACCTTTTTCCGTCTGGGCGATTTCTGCGCCCGGGAATGCAGCGGGACCCATCTGGGCATGGTGGGCTTTCGCCTGTGCAACACCCTCAGCGAAAACGGAAGCGTTTCCCGGGGCGTCTGTGTCGGGGAAGACGGCTTCCTTCGCTCGGTGACCGAGCGCACCGCCATTACAAAAGAGGCCGACGGGAGGATCGTGTTTGCCGAGAACGGCGCTCTTTTCCCGCTGGAGCCCGAAACGCCGGTATCCATGAACGTCTGGGCGCTGCACACCGACCTTTTCCCCGCCATGGAAGAGGATTTTGCCCGGTGGCTGGCGCAGGAGGAGGGCGACCCCATGAAGCGGGAATACTATCTGCCCGCCTTCGTCGACCGGATGATCCGGCGGGGCGCGGTGACGGTGAAGATGATGGACACCGCCTCCAAATGGTACGGCGTCACCAACCGCGAGGACAAGCCTGCCATTCAGACGGTGCTGGCTGAAATGCATGAAAAAGGTCTTTATCCGGCTTTGCTGTAAAGCTATTTTACTTAACAATAAAAAACAAACCGGGCAGCCCGCAGGCTGCCCGGTTTTATCGATCTTGAGCGGTTTATTTGACCAGATTCATGGTATCCATCGCGATCATCAGCTCTTCATTGGTGGGGATCAGCAGGACCTTGACCTTGGAATCGGGCGCGGAGATCACAGCCTCCTTGCCGCGGACCTTGTTGGCCTCGGGATCCATCTTGACGCCCATGAACTGCAGGCCGGAGGCGATGGCCATGCGCTGGCTGGCGGAGTTTTCGCCCACGCCGGCGGTAAAGACGATGGCGTCCACCCCGCCCATGGCGGCGGCGTAGGAGCCGATGAGCTTCTTGACGCCGTAGTTGAACATGTCCACAGCCAGACCGGCGCGCTCGATGCCCTCTTTGAAAGCGCTTTCCAGATCGCGGAAGTCGGAGGAAATGCCGGAAATGCCCTGAACGCCGGACTTCTTATTGAGAATGTTGAGCATCTCTTCGATGGTGTAGCCGTGGCGCTCCATCAGATACTGGATGATGCCCGCGTCAAGGTCGCCGGAACGGGTGCCCATCAGAACGCCGGCCAGCGGAGTGAAGCCCATGGAGGTATCCACGCTCTTGCCGCCGTCGATGGCCGTGATGGAGGAGCCGTTGCCCAGGTGGCAGGAGATGATCTTCAGCTTCTCGATGGGGGTGTCCAGCATGGCGGCGGCCCGCCGGGAAACGTATTTGTGGGAGGTGCCGTGGAAGCCGTAGCGGCGCACCTTGTCCTGCTCGTAATACTCATAAGGCAGAGCGTACATATAGGCCACGGGAGGCATGGTCTGGTGGAAGGCGGTGTCGAACACGGCCACCATGGGCACGCCGGGCATCAGCGCCTGGCAGGCCTTGATGCCGATGATGTTGGCGGGATTGTGCAGCGGAGCCAGGGGGTTGCACTCCTCAATGGCCTTCATCACCTCGTCGTTGATCACGACGGACTTGGCGAACTTCTCGCCGCCGTGCACCACGCGATGACCCACGGCGTCGATCTCCTTCATGCTGCCGATCACGCCGTTTTTGGGATCCACCAGCGCGTCGAGCACGGCCTTGATGGCCTCGTTATGGGTGGGCATGGCCACGTCGACGGCGTCCAGCTTCTCCTTGCCCTCGACCTGGGGCTTGTAGGTGAACTTGCCGTCGATGCCGATGCGCTCGCACAGGCCCTTTGCCAGCAGATCGCCGGTCTCGGGATTGAGGAGCTGATACTTCAGCGAAGAGCTGCCCGCGTTGATAACCAGAACATTCATAGTCTTTACACACTCCTGTATTTGATATTTTCGGTTTTTATGCTACAATAGAAACACTAAAAATTATTTTACACGATTTTTTCGGTGTTTACAAGGCTTTCGGAGGTTTTTTATGCGGATCTGCGGCGTGGTGGCAGAGTACAATCCCTTTCACAGCGGGCATGCGTATCATCTGGCGGAGATCCGCCGGACACTGGGCGAGGACTGCGCGGTGGTTTGCTGCATGTCGGGCGACTTTGTCCAGCGGGGCGAGGCGGCCATCCTGCCCAAGCATCTGCGGGCGCATGCCGCCGTTTTGAGCGGCGCCGACCTGGTGCTGGAGCTGCCCGTCCCCTATTCGCTCTCTTCGGCCGAGCGGTTTGCGGAAAATGCCGTAAGGCTCCTCAGCGGGCTCGGCGTGCTCACCGATCTGAGCTTCGGCGCGGAAGACGCCGATGAGGCCCTTTTGCGGGAGATCGCTTCCGTCTTGCTGGAGCACGACACGGTTGCCGCGACGCTTGCCAATCTGAGATCCGGCGTTTCCTACGCCGCCGCCCGGGAGCGGGCGCTTTACGACCGCATCCGGCAGAGAGCGGACATTTTGAGCAGGCCCAACAATATCCTGGCCGTGGAATACTGCAAGGCGATGCAGAAGCAGGGGCTCTCGCTGTCGCTGCTCCCCGTCGCCCGCAAGGGCGCGGGTCACGACCAAGGGCCCGAAGACGGCGACGGGCCGGTCTCCGCTTCCTATCTGCGGAGCCTTTTGCAAAACGGAGATTTCGAAGAGGCTGCCCGGCGAATGCCGGAGGGCAGCCGAAGCGTCCTGCGGAACGCCTCGGCGGAGGGACGGGCGCTTTTGGACGGCGAGCGGCTGGAATGCGCCGTCCTGTCCCAGCTTCTGCGGCTGGAGCCCGGCGATCTGGCAGTCCTGCCCGGCGCGGCCGAAGGGCTGGAGCACCGGCTGTACGCCGCCATCCGCACATCCCGCACGCCGGAAGAGATCGCTCTGGCAGCCAAAACCAAGCGCTATCCCCTGGCCCGCATCCGCCGGATGCTGTGCTGCGCTTTTTTGGGGATCTCTGCGGCGGACGCCGCGATCCCCGCGCCTTATATCCGCGTTTTGGCCTTTAACGACAAGGGCCGTGAAGTCCTTCGGCTTGCCAGAAAAAAGGCCGTGCTTCCCCTGATCACCAAGCCTGCTCATGCGGAAGCTCTGACGCCGGAGGCCCGGCGGATCTTTGAGCTGACGGCAAGGGCTGCCGACCTGTACGCGCTTGCCCTGCCCGCGTGGAAACAGCACCGCCCCGGCGACGACTGGCGGCGGAACGCGGTGTACGTGAGATAACATGCAAGCAAAAACGCAAGCTTTTTCTCGGTTTTCCCGCAAAAAATACCGGATTTTTCCGAAAAAAAGCTTGACTTTCCCCATCCCTGCAAGTATAATAGAAAAGCCGCATTGAACGGGTCGTAGCAAGTTGACCTCGGTCACACCCCTAAAGCGAGCCCGAAATGAAGGAGAGGTGCAAAGACAATGTACGCAATCATCAAGACCGGCGGAAAGCAGTACAAGGTTTCCGAGGGTGACGAGATCTATGTGGAGAAGCTGGATCTGGAGGACGGCGCGGCCGTGGAGTTTGAGACGCTGATGGTCGGCAACGACGGCGCTCTGACCATGGGCGGCAAGGTCACCGGCAAGGTGGTCAAGTCCGGCAAGCAGAAGAAGGTCATCGTCTACAAGATGAAGCCCAAAAAGAACTACCGCAGAAAACAGGGTCACAGACAGCCTTATACCAAGGTCGTCATCGAGACCATCGCGTAATTCACACAACAACCAATCGGAGGTGCAAGAAATGGCTCATAAAAAAGGTGTCGGCTCTACGAAAAACGGCCGCGATTCCGAGTCCAAGCGCCTTGGCGTGAAGCGTGCTGACGGTCAGTTCGTTCTGGCAGGCAACATCCTCGTCAAGCAGCGCGGCACGAAAATTCATCCGGGTACCAACGTGGGCAGAGGCAGCGACGATACGCTGTTCGCTCTGACCAACGGCACGGTCCGCTTCGAGAAGCTGGGCCGCGACCGCAAGCAGGTCTCGGTGTACGAAGACGTGCAGCAGTAATTTGCTTTGTGGCTCTGCCTCCCGGACGGAAGTCCGGGAGGTTTTCTTTTGCCCGAAAACGGGTCTTTTTCTCTTTCCGATCCCGGAAAAGCGCGCTGCCTACTGGAAATATCGGAAAAACCGTGATATAATTGTAAAAATATCGAACAGAGCAAGGAATGATGCACATGTTTGTTGACGTTGCAAAGATCCGCATCAAAGCCGGCCGCGGCGGCGACGGCCACATCGGATTCCATCGGGAAAAATATGTGGCCTCCGGCGGGCCCGACGGCGGCGACGGCGGACGGGGCGGAAACATCGTCTTTACGGTGGACCGCCATATGTCCACCCTGCTGGATTTTCGCTATAAAAAGAAATACGCGGCGGAAGACGGCGAGCCGGGCGGCACCAAGCGCCGCTTTGGCAAGGACGGCGCCGACACCGTGATCAAGGTGCCGCTGGGGACGCTGATCCGCGACGGCGAGACGGGCGCGCTGCTCCACGATATGTCCGACGACGAGCCCTTTATTGCGGCACGGGGCGGCCGGGGCGGATGGGGCAACGCTCACTTCGCCACGCCCACCCGTCAGGCGCCCCGGTTTGCCAAGCCCGGTCTGGAGGGCGACGAGCGGTTTATCGTGCTGGAGCTCAAGCTCATCGCCGATGTGGGCCTCATCGGTTTCCCCAACGTGGGCAAAAGCACGCTGCTTTCCATGATCTCGGCGGCCCGGCCCAAGATCGCCAATTATCACTTCACCACCCTTCAGCCCAATCTGGGCGTGGTGTTCGTTTCCGAAGGCTCCTCCTTCGTCTGCGCGGACATTCCGGGCATCATCGAGGGCGCTGCCGAGGGCGCCGGCCTGGGGCACGACTTTTTGCGGCACATCGAGCGCTGCCGTCTGCTGGTGCATCTGGTGGACGTTTCGGGCAGCGAGGGCCGCGACCCCGTGGAGGATCTGGAGACCATCAACCGGGAGCTGGTGAACTACAGCCAGGCGCTCTCCCGCAGACCGCAGATCATCGTGGCCAACAAGTGCGACATTCTGGAGGAGGGGTCGGATCATCTTTCCCGTCTGCAGAAAAAAGCCGACGAGCTGGGCTGCCCCCTGCTGCAAATGTCCGCCGCTGCCAATCAGGGCGTGAAGGAGCTGGTATACGCCGTGTGGAGCAAGCTGGAGACCCTGCCGCCGGTGGAGGTCTTTGAGCCGGAGATGTCGGTGGAGACCGCGCCCGATCTGACGGGCGAGCGGGATATTCATATCACCCGTGGCGACGACGCCGTCTTCTACGTTACGGGCGCCTGGGTGGAGCGCATCGTAAACTCGGTGAACTTCGACGAATACGAATCCCGGATGTACTTTGAGCGCACCCTGCGCAAAGCGGGCGTTTTTGACATGCTGGAGGCCAAAGGCATTCAGGAAAAGGACACCGTGGATGTGCTGGGGATCCAGTTCGAATACGTATACTGAGCCGCCTCCCCATTTGGGGATCGCGCGCACGCGATCACAGCCATCAAGAGAGAGAAGGTTCGTAAGATGAGAAAGCTCCTGTTTGCAGGCTTTGTCTGTCTGTTGCTTCTGATCGCCGCGGGCTGCGGCAACCGGTTTACAGAGGAAGATCTGGCGTTGGCGCGGGAAGATGCCTATCACAGCGGCTATCAAAACGGTTACGAAACGGGCGCGGAGGAATCTCGCGCCGAGGGTTATGCTTCCGGCTTCACCGACGGACAGGCCGAGGGCTATTCCGCAGGGCTGGAGGAGCAGCAGGAAGCCCTTTTGCAGGCGGCCGGCGACAGCTATCAACAGGGCTATGAATCCGGCTATAACGACGGCTATGCCAAACAGGAAAGCGACGCCGCTGCCGCTGCCTCCGCTTACGTTTCTCAGGTACGGGAGCGTACCGGCACTTCCTCCGGCAAGGTGCAGCAGCTTGTTCCCACCGCGCCCGCTGAGGACGGCGACACCGACCGCTCGCTTCCCGGGTCGGGCGGCACGGTTTACGTCACCAAAAGCGGAAAGAAGTATCATGCCGACGGCTGCTCGTATCTCAGCTCCAGCAAGATCGCCATCTCGCTGGATGACGCAAAGGCAAAGGGCTATACGCCCTGCTCCAAATGCAATCCGCCGAAATAAAGACTTGTTTGAAATGTGAGGTGTCCGGTTGTGAAAAAGGTAAAATGCCCCTATTGCGGTCACAAAAACAGCCCTGCCGCCCACGTCTGTGAGGAATGCGGCAGCCGGCTGACGCCTGCTGCGGAATGGCGCGAGCCCTCTGCGGAGCATGCTCCCGTTATGCTTTCGGAAGAAGAGCCTGCTTTTGAAAAGCCCGCGCAAAAGGCCGTCCGCATTGCCGAGGGTCTTTATACCATCATTTTTCTGCTCTTCTGGTTCGGCTTTTTGATCGTGTTTGAATGGATCGCGATCAAAGACTGGGCGAACAGCGGAAAGCTGATGGCGCTGTTTTCGATCCCCTTTTGGATCGCGGGAGTGGCCATGCTGATCGCCAAGTTGAAGGGGCGTCGATAAAGCGCGCGCTCTTCTCTTTTACAACACACCTTCCCTGTTTTCACCCCCTTTCGGAATACCGCTCGCAGAATTGGAAAAGAAAACAGGGCGGCATATATCGCTTATTGCAAAAACCCGATTCGCAGATCGAATCGGGTTTTTTGACAGGCCGGAGGCGTCTTTTGCCATCAGCCTCTCCGTTGCAGCA
Organism: Clostridia bacterium; assembly: GCA_017394205.1. Lineage (GTDB taxonomy): Bacteria > Bacillota > Clostridia > Oscillospirales > Butyricicoccaceae > UBA4644. The sequence continues at coordinate 9,361 of JAFOPS010000016.1, forward strand.
CAAGAGCCCCCGCGGTGCGGGGGCTCTTTAAAAAACGCTGTCTTTGATACAAACAGAAACAGCCTTTTTACGCTTTGTCTTCCTTATCGGTGCTCTGCTTCATGGGTGGACACCTCGTCAGACCGAGCTTAACCAATCTTCCATTTTCAATAATTTACCGGCCTGGCGTTTAGCCATGGGGAAGTATTTTTGATAGTATTCCCCATCCGTCGCATGATACTTATTGCCGACAAACACCCATTCGCAGTATTCATAGAATAAAAAGTATTCAAGCGTATTCAGCCATTCAGTATACGAAATTCCTTTTTCCCTGAGCAGATGATCATAGTAATAGTTCACCGCAAAATCCTTATCCGCCTGCGTCATATAAAACAGTGCGTCTGGGTTATCTTCGGCATGTGCGATCAATCGTGCAAAGGATGTCGGATAAGGTAAAATACCGCCTGCTTCCCAATCGATCAAAACCGCCTTTTGATCCGAAGCAATAATATTAAAGGGAAGCAGATCATCGTGGCATAATGCTCTGGGTACGGAGCCATATACTTTTAAGAATTGCCCATATGCCTGTTCCAACAGTGCGTCATTCAGGTATTGGCCACGATCCCGGCGCTCATGGAGACTCCGTTCAAATGAATCCTGTAAAGGCGCAAAGGTCCTGTTCTCCCAGGTTTTTTGCTGTAAGAAAATCAATGCATCCAAGGCCAGGGTCAGCTTTGCGCGGCTGCATTTACACAGGTCTTCGCCTTCTATATATTCCATAAGAAGATAATTTTTGGAGCCGACATTGACGACCTGATATAGAGCGGGAACGCTTTCTTTCAATGCCGCAAAGATCGCCTGATGGGTCTCACATTCATTGTCCTTGGCTTCCTTGAGAATATATCTGGTACCGTCGGAATCGATCCGCCACACTTGATACGGTTCATCGTCTTCCTCGTGCTTTAATTGGGTTATCGTCGCATTTTCAGATATGAAAACAGCGTCAATCTGTTTGATCATTTCCAATAATTCCATTTTTCATCTTTCCCAAAAATATGCTTTCTCGCCGTCTATTATACCGACGATGCATGAACACTTCTGCCGGTAAAACCATCCGGGCACGCCGCCTTCCACAACTTATCCCGCAAGCGGCAAAATCGGCGGAGGAATGATGAAACTGTATCAATCCCGGTGTATTATATTTTGCTTTTTCTTATTTTACGATCACCCGGTGGAAGGTCTTTTTCCCTTTTTTCAGAATGAAATCGCCGGAAAAATCGTTGGCGGCGAAGGTGCGGTCGAAGGCGCTGATCTTCTCGTCGTTTGCGGTAACGCCGCCCTGCTGCACCAGACGGCGGGCCTCACCCTTGGAGGGCGCAAGCCCGGTCTTGACCAGCAGGTCGAGAATGGTGATCCCCGCACCGATCTCGTCGGCGGAAAGCTCGGTGGTGGGCATATCGTCGGAAACGCCGCCCTGAGCGAACAGCGCCCGGGCCGCGGCCTGGGCCTTGTCGGCCTCGTCGGTGCCGTGCACCATCTTGGTCAGCTCGTAGGCGAGAATCTCCTTGGCGCGGTTGAGCTCCTGCCCTTCCCACTTGTCCATCTCGTCGATCTGCTCCAGCGGGAGGAACGTGAGCATCCGGACGCACTTCATCACGTCGGAGTCGCCCACGTTGCGCCAATACTGGTAGAAATCGAAGGGCGAGGTCTTGTTTGGATCGAGCCAGACAGCGTTGCCCGCGGTCTTGCCCATCTTTTTGCCGTTGGAATCGGTGAGCAGGGTGATGGTCATGCAGTGGGCGTCCTTGCCCAGCTTTTTGCGGATGAGCTCGGTGCCGCCCAGCATATTGCTCCACTGATCGTCGCCGCCGAACTGCATGTTGCAGCCCTCATGCTGGAACAGGTAGTAAAAGTCGTAGGACTGCATGATCATATAGTTGAATTCCAGAAAAGACAGACCCTTTTCCATCCGCTGCTTGTAGCATTCGGCGCGAAGCATATTGTTCACCGAAAAGCAGGCGCCCACCTCGCGCAAAAGCTCTACATAATTGAGCTTGAGCAGCCAATCGGCGTTGTTGATCATTTTCGCCTTGCCGGGACCGAACTCGATAAACCGCTCCATCTGGCGGCGGAAGCATTCGGCGTTGTGGTCGATGTCCTCGCGGGTGAGCATCTTGCGCATATCGGTGCGGCCCGAGGGGTCGCCGATCATGGTAGTGCCGCCTCCGATGAGGGCGATGGGCTTATTGCCCGCCATTTGCAGGCGCTTCATCAGGGTCAGCGCCATGAAATGCCCCGCCGTGAGGCTGTCGGCGGTGCAGTCAAAGCCGATGTAAAAGGTGGCTTTGCCGTTGTTCACCATCTCGCGGATGTGCTCCTCGTCGGTCACCTGGGCGATAAGGCCCCGGGCCTTGAGTTCTTCATAGATTCCCATAAAAATCGCTCCTTTTTCATGTTTCGGGACAGAAAAAAGCCCCCTGTCCCGTATGGGGACAGAGGGCGAAAGCTCGCGGTACCACCTCTGTTCGCCGCCTCCTCGCGAAAGCGGCCTCACGGAGTGCCATCACACTCCTGCGCGGTAACGGGCGCACCCGCGGCCTCCTACCTGCCCGAAAGGGCGCTCGGGGCCGGGCTCACGGCTGTATTCCCCAGCGGGCGCTTTACCTGCTTTCACCTGCCGCAGGCTCTCTGAAAAACGGGGCCGAAGGGTACTTGTGCCGATCATAGCCGATCAGATCTTGTGATGATAAAGATTTTATATCACATTATCGCGGGTTTGTCAACGGGAGAATGGGGGCTTATCCGTTCCTGCGCTCTTTTTATATTCCTCCGCCTGGCGCAAAAGGGCGCGGGCGCCTTCCAGCGTGGCCTCGGTGACGTGGAGGCCGGCATTCATCCGGGCGATCTCGCGGGCGCGGCCCTCGCCGTCCAGCAGCTCCACAGCCGTAAAGGTGCGGCCGTGTTCGGCATATTTGCTCACGTGATACTGCCAGTCGGCCAGAGAGGCGATCTGGGGCAGATGGGTGACGCAAAGCACCTGACGGCCCCGGCCGATGGCATACAGCTTCTCGCCCACCCGGCTGGCGGCCCGGCCGGAAACACCGGCGTCCACCTCGTCAAACACCGAGGTGATCCCCTCTTCCCCGGCGGAAAGAACGTTTTTCATGGCCAGCATGATGCGGGAAAGCTCGCCGCCGGAAGCCACCTTGCTGAGCGGCTTCAGATCCTCGCCCACGTTGGCGGAAAGCAGGAAGCGCACGCTGTCGGTGCCCTTTTTGGTAAAGCGGGTCTGCCCCTCACGACGGAGATCCGTGATCTCGGCCGTAAAGCGCGCGCCGGGCAGGTCAAGATCGGCCAATTCCCTGCAAATACAGGCGGACAGGCGCTCCGCCGTCTGTTCCCGGAGCGCGTGCAGGCGGTCCGCCGCCTGAGAAAGCGCGGCCCGCTCCCGGGCATACTGCTCCTTGAGCTCGTCCAGATCTTCGTCCAGCCCGTCCAGCGCGGCAAGCTCGGCCTCCAGCGCGGCGCGGTGTTCCTCCAACCCGTCGGCAGGGACTGCGTATTTCACACAAAGGCGGGAAATCCGGTCAAGGCGCTGCTCGGTCTCCTCCAGCTTTTGCGGCGCGTATTCCAGCGAAGCGATGAGCTCGGCAAGCGAGGCCGAAAGATCCTGCGCCAGGATCGAAAGCTCCCGCGCGCGGTCCTCCAGCCCCTCGGCGGCGGCGCTGAAGCGGGCGCTTCGGCCAAAGGATTTCACCGCCTGGGCCAGCAGATCGACGGCGCCCTCTCTTCCCTCTTCTCCGTCAAGGGAAAGGGCGGCCTCATACAGGCCGTCGGCGATCTTTTCACTGTTTTGCAGCTGCGTCCGCAGCGAGAGAAGCTCCTCCTGCTCGCCGGGACGGACGGCGGCCTTTTGCAGCTCGTCGATCTGCAGGGGCAAAAGCGAGCGGCGGCGCTCTTTTTCCGCCGCGCTCATGGAAAGGGCCCGGATGCGGCGATTCAGATGCAAAAGGGCCTCGTATTGTTCGTAATAGGCGTCCAGCTCCTGCTGCGGGACGCCGAAGGCGTCGAGATAATCGATGTGCTGCTGCTCGTCCAGCAGATGCATCCCGTCGTGCTGACCGTAAATGCGGAGAAGCTGTCCGCCCAGCGCGCGCAGCATGGGAAGCGTGGCGGGCTGTCCGTTGATGCGGCAGAGATTGCGCCCGTCGGCAAAAATCTCGCGGCGGAGCAAAAGCGAATCGTCGCCGGAAAGGCCCAGCTCCTCCACAGTCTTTTTCACCGCGCCGCTCAGCCCGTCGAAGAGCGCCGTGACGCAGGCGCGGCTCTGTCCCGTGCGGATCAGATCACGGCTGACCCGGCCGCCAAGGATGGCGCTGAGCGAGTCGATGATGATGGATTTACCCGCGCCGGTCTCGCCGGACAGCACCGAAAGACCGCCCTCGAAGGTGAGCTCGGCGGTCTCGATGACGGCGATGTTTTCGATCAGAAGCTGGCGAAGCATGTTACGCAAGCATGCCGGACACCAGCTCGCAGAAGTGCTCGGCCTCTTCGCTGGTGCGAAGGATAATCAGGATGTTGTCGTCGCCGGCAAGGGTGCCCACGATATCCTTGATCTTCATGGCGTCGATGGCGGCAGCGGCGGCGTTGGCCATGCCCACCAGCGTCTTCAGCACCACCAGATTCTGCGCCCGGTCGACCTTGACGACACATTCCCGGAAGATGTTTTTCAGCCGGGCAAGATGGGTGGCCGAGCCGCTCTGGTCGGGGGTGGAATACTGATATCCGCCCGAATGGGAAGCGACCTTGATGAGGCGCAGCTCCTTGATATCACGGGAGATGGTTGCCTGGGTGGTTTGAAAGCCCCGCTCGCGGAGATAGCGGGACAGCTCTTCCTGGGTCTTGACCTCGTGATTGGAGATGATTTCGAGAATGGCGGCTTGTCGTTTGAACTTCATTTTGACGTCCTCTCATTCGTTAGTTTTTGGCGGATGATCTCATAGAAGCCCTGTCCCTTGATCCGCAGCAGGGAAAAGGTTTTTTGGGAGCGGCGGATGACCACGCGGTCGCCGTCGTGAAGCTCGTAGGTATCGCCGTCTGGCGAAAGGAACACCTGGTGAGAACGGCAGTCGCTGAGGATGGCGACCTCGCTCTCGGCGTTGATGACGAAGGACTGCACCGTCAGCGAATGGGGGCAGATGGGTGTCACCGCAAGGCACTGACTGGACGGGGCCAGGATCGGGCCGCCCGCAGCCAGCGAATAGGCGGTGGAGCCGGTGGGCGTGGCGATGATGACGCCGTCGCCGCTGAACTCAAAAACCTCCTGCCCATCTACCACCACAGCCAGCGGGATCACCCGGTTGAAAAAGCCCTTTGCCACCACGGCGTCATTGAGAGCCGTGGCCTGATAAACAGTGTCGCCGGCGGCGTTCTGCACGGAAATGTCCAGCATGATCCGGTCGTCAAGTGTAAAGCGCTCTTCCTTTACCATCCGCACAAGCTCAAGCTCTTCCGGTTCGATCTCGCTCATAAACCCTACGGTTCCGCAGTTGACGCCCAGCACGGGCTTGCGATAGCGGGAAGCGGGCTGCGCCATCCGCAGGATCGTACCGTCGCCGCCCACCACCATGATAAACTGGCAGCGATCGTAGATGGTATCCTCCGTGAGGAACCGGACGGCGGAAAAATCAAGGGTCCGGTCTGCGGTGAGCTGCTCCCGGAATTCCTCCAGGACCATCACCTCAAAATCTTCCTTCAGAAGAAAGTCGATGAGCTCGCGGCTGACCCGCACGGCGTTTGGCTTGGTGGGGTTTGGCTGTACCATGACCCGGTTCATAAGCATCCCTTTCCTTTCGTATCTGCTGCATGTGCGCGGCGCACCAGAGCCGGGAGATCGGTCTGAATCGGCTCTCCCTCCTGCCGCAGCCACGCCAGAAACTCAATGTTGCCGTCGCCGCCGCGGATGGACGAGGGCTCCAGCCCCGCCGTCACAAACCCGCACAGGCGAAACTGCTCCTCCATCTCCCGCAAAACGGCAAGATGGATCTTCGGGTCCTTCACGACGCCGGTCCGGCCCACGGCCGCGCGTCCGGCCTCAAACTGAGGCTTGATCAGAACGACGGCCTCGCCGTCCTGCGCAAGATGGGCCTTGATCGCAGGAAGCACCAGCCGCAGCGAGATAAAGGACACGTCGCAGACGACCAACGACGGCTTTTCGGGCAGCATCTCGGGCGAAAGCGCCCGGATATCGGTCTGCTGCAAATCGGTGACCCGTGGGTCGCGCCGCAAAGCTGGGGCCAGCTGATCGGTGCCCACATCCACGGCGTAAACATGCTTCGCGCCGTGCTCCAGAAGATATTGCGTGAAGCCGCCGGTGGATGCGCCCACATCCAGAGCGACCCGGCCCTCCGGCGAGACGGAAAACGCCTCCATAGCGCCGCGAAGCTTTTCCGCAGCGCGGCTGACGTAATGTCCGCCGTCGCCCAGGACGGTCAAATCTGCCTCCGGCCCGACCCGCTGCGACGGCTTGTCGGCCAAGGCCCCGTTCACCAAAACAGCGCCCTTTGCGATCAGCTCCTTTGCCCGGTCGCGCCCGGAAACCAGGCCTCGCTCTACCAGAAGCGCGTCGAGGCGCATTTGCTCCCGTTTATCCACAGAAAAGCTCCTTTGCCACAGAAAAAACGGCTTCAGCATCGATATGAGAAAGGCTGTAAAGCTCATTTACTTTCCCATGGGGAATAAACCGATCCTTCAAATTCAACAGGCGGAGCGGCAGGGTTTCCCCGTTTTCCGCCAGCATCTGCGCCAGTCGTTGGCCCAGACAGCCCTGCTCCACACAATCCTCCAGCACCAGCAGGCCGCGAATGCCGCGAAGCGCCTGCAGCACCGCCGCAGGATCGGGAATATCCAGCCGGTTGAGCTTGACCACGCGGAGGGAAATTCCCTCCTGCTCCAGCCGTTCCGCCGCCTCCAGTGCCTGATTCAGCAGGACGCCGTAGGTGCAGATCGCCAGATCGCTCCCCTCCCGTACCACGGCGCAGGGCGCGTCCATGGTATCCTTCGTAAAGCGGCCCTCGCCGCCGCGGGGATAGCGCACGGCAACGGGGCCGGCGTCCTCCTCCACGGCCCGGCACAGCGCCGCCTCCAGCTCGGCATAATCGGAGGGCGCATAGATCTTCATCCCCGGGATGGTCCGAAGATAGGGCACGTCGAAGGCACCCTGATGGGTCTCGCCGTCGGCGCCCACCAATCCGGCCCGGTCCACAGCCAGCACCACGTGCAGACCGCCGATGGCCACATCGTGGATCATCTGGTCGTAGGCACGCTGTAAAAAGGTAGAATATACCGCGCACACCGGCTTCATGCCCCGGGCGGCAAGCCCTGCGGACATGGCCACCGCGTGCTCCTCTGCGATGCCGACGTCAAAAAACCGGTCGGGGTACAGGCAGGAAAAGCCTTCCAGCCCCGTCCCCGCCGCCATGGCAGCCGTCACGGCGCACACCGAGCCGTCGCGCTGCGCCAGCCGCTCCATGGTTTCGCCGAACACGGCGGAAAAATCCGCCCGGCGCTCGCCCTCGGCGCGGCCCGTGGCAACGTCGAAGGCCGCCACGCCGTGAAACGCCGTGGGCTCCTGCTCCGAGGGCAGATACCCCTTGCCCTTGACGGTCTTGAGATGGACCACCACGGGACACTGGCGCTTGCGGGCCTGCTCCAGCAGGTTGCACACCACAGAAATATCGTTTCCGTCGGCGGGGCCGAGGTATTCGAATCCCATCAGTTCGAATATGGTTTCCTTCAAAATAGCGGTCCGCAGCCAATCCTTTACGGCGGAGATGCCGCGGATGACGCCCTTGCCGCCGGGAAGGCGGGAAAGTCCGCTCTTGGTCCGCTCTTTTATGCGGAAATAGCGTTTTTTCAGACGAATAGCCGAAAGCCGCTTGGCGATGGCGCCCACATTGCGGCTGATGGACATATCGTTGTCGTTGAAGATCACGATCAGGGGCAGGCCTGACTGGCCCGCGTCGTTAAGAGCCTCGTAAGCCATGCCTCCGGTGAGCGCGCCGTCGCCCAGGATGCACACGGTGGCGCTGCCGTCGCCCCGCAGCTTTTTTGCCCGGGCCATGCCCAGCGCCACAGAGACCGACGAGGAAGCGTGGCCCGAAACGGCGCTGTCGTATTCGCTCTCGGAGGGGCGAAGAAAGCCGCTGAGTCCGCCCAGTCTGCGCAGGGTGTCGAACCGATCCCGCCGGCCGGTGAGCATCTTATGCACATAGGACTGATGTCCCACGTCGAACAGAATATCGTCTGCCGGCGCGGAAAAGACCCGATGCACCGCAACGCTCAGCTCCACCGCGCCCAGATTAGAGGCCAGATGGCCGCCGGTGCGGGAAACATTCGCGATCAGAAACTCCCGGATCTCAGAGCAGAGCGCCGGAAGCTCTCCCGCCGGGAGGTTTTTCAGGTCGGCGGGCGTATTGATTTGTTCCAGCAAGGGATAGTTCCGCATGGAAACGCCTCTTTCCCGGATCGTCAGTGGTCGCGGCGGGCAAGCTGCCTTGCCAGCGCCGCAAGAAATCCGTCGTCCCCGAAGGCTCCGGCCGCGCTGACGGCGCGCTGCGTAAGCGCGTCGACACGGCGCTGGCATTCTTCCTGCCCGTAAAGGGAAACGAAGGTGGATTTTTGTTTTGCCTCGTCGCTGCCCGTGGCTTTTCCCAGGGCGGCGCTGTCGCCGATCACATCCAGCAGATCGTCGCGGATCTGAAAGGCGAGCCCCAGCGCGTCGGCATATTGCTCCGCCGCCGTCCGCCGCTCCCGGGAAGCGCCCGCCAGCAGACAGCCGCCCGCGCAGGCAGCCCGCAGCAGCGCCCCCGTTTTTTTGGAGATCATCTGCAGAAGCTCGCTCTCCGAGGCGGTCTTCCCCTCCAAAGAGAGGTCCTCGATCTGGCCGCCGATCATGCCGAATATGCCGCTGCACCTGCCGATATAGGCGGCGGCCGCCATGGCCCGGTCAGCCGGGACCGCCGTTTGCGCCAGCATGATCTCGAAGGCGCGATTGAGCAGCGCGTCGCCCGCCAGCGTGGCCACGGCCTCGCCGTAGACCTTGTGGTTGGACAGGCGGCCCCGACGGTAATCGTCGTCGTCCATGCAGGGCAGATCGTCGTGGATCAGCGAATAGGTATGGATCATCTCCAGCCCGCAAGCAAAGGGCAGCGCATCCTCCGGCGCGCCGCCGCAAAGACGGTAAAACTCCAGCAAAAGCGCCGGACGCAGCCGCTTTCCTCCGGCGAGGAGACTGTAACGGCACGCCTCGGTGAGCCGCTCGGCATAGCCCGGCTCCTGCGGAAAATACCGCTCCAGAGCAGTCTCGGTCATGGCGGCGTAATGCGCCAGCTTCTCTTCGGGCATATCAGTCCTCCGCCCCGGCAAAGGGCTCTTCGGTCGGGCCGTCGTCGGCTTTGGTCAAAAGCGCCACCTGCTGCTGGGCCTTGTCCAGTGCTTCGGTGCAGCCCTTGATCAGCTTTGCGCCCTCCTGAAACAGGGCCAGGCTCTCGTCCAGCGGCGCGTCGCCCCGCTCCAAGGCGTTGACGATCTCCTCCAGGCGGTCCATGGATTGTTCAAAACTCAGCTTTTTCGCCATCTTTGATTCCTTTCTCTACACGATCCACTTTGCAGTACGCCCGCCCGTCGGACAGGCGAAGATCGACGGCGTCTCCCGCCGAAAGCTGCGTGACCGAGCGGATCACCTGCTCGTCTTTGGTCATCACGGCATAGCCGCGGCCCAGCACCTTCAGCGGGCTGAGGGCGTCCAACCGGGCGGCGATTTGGGAAAAGCGCTGCCGCCTGCGCTGCAAAAGCGTTTCTCCCCCGTGCTCCAGCCGCTGCCGCAGCAGCTCCAGCAAAAGCGCCTTTTGCTGGATAGCCGCCTCCGGCGTTCGCATCACGGGGCTTTTTTCCAGCCGCTCCAGCCGCTGACGCGCCGCCAGGAGCCTGCGCTCCTGCGCCCGCCGCATCCGCAGAGCAAGCTGGGTCAGATTCTGCCGCACCTCTTCCCTGTCGCAAACGGCAAGCTCGGCAGCGTTGGAAGGGGTGGCGGCCCGCACATCGGCCGTAAAATCGGAGATGGTCACGTCGGGCTCGTGACCCACGGCGGAGATCACCGGCGTTTTGCACCGGAAGATCGCCTGGGCCACGCACTCTTCATTAAACGCCCAAAGATCCTCGATGGAGCCGCCTCCCCGGCCGGTGATGATCACGTCGGCCAGGGCGTTTTGATCCACATAATCCAGCATGGCGGCGATCTCCTGCGCCGCGCCCTCGCCCTGCACCTTTACGGGGCACACCAGCACCTTTGCCGCAGGCCAGCGGCGGCCCAGGATCCGGATCATATCCCGCACAGCCGCCCCCGTGGGCGAGGTGACCAGCGCCACCCTTTCGGGATAACGGGGCAGCGGTTTTTTATACTCCGTATCGAAATAGCCCTGTGCCGAAAGGCGCCGCTTGAGCTGCTCGAAGGCCACCGCCAGATCGCCCACGCCGTCGGGCTGCATATGGGAAACATAGATCTGATACTGTCCGCTCTTGGGAAAGAGGCTCACCCGGCCGGCAAGGATCACGCTCATGCCGCTCTCGGGACGGAAGCGCAGACGCGCCGCGTCGGAGCGGAACATGACGCAGGAGATCACGGCTCCCTCATCCTTCAGCGTGAAATAATGATGGCCGGAGGAATGCATTTTATAGTTGGAAAGCTCGCCCCGGACGCAGACCTGGGAAAGGACCTCGTCCCGGTCCAGCAAAAGCTTGATATACTGTGTGAGTTGAGTTACCGAAACGGGCTGCATGGCCATGTGCATCACCTCAAACGCATAGACGCCAAAACCGCCGTTCCGACGGCGTTATCGCCGCCGAGGCCGTTTTGCGCGAAGATCACGCCGTGCTCCCGGGCAAAAAGCTCCTGCACCAGCGAGCAGACCGAAACGCCGCCGGAGATCAGCACCGGGAGATACCGTTCGCCCCGGGCGCGCCTGGTGGCGCGCAGGACGGTCTGCCCCACCGTCAGCAGAACGAAGCGGCAAACGCTGCCCGCGTCCGCGCCTTTGTCCAGACGGGCTTCATATTGATTCTGCACGCCGGAAAAGGAAAAGGTCAGCCCGTCCAGCCGGACGGGGAACCATTCGTCCCCCGAAGCGCCCAGCGCGGCCTGCTCCACGTAAGGCCCCGCCGGGAAGGGCATGCCAAGGCGCACCCCCAGCCGGTCGATGAGCTGGCCGGCGGAGATATCCCCCGTACCGCCCGCGATCTCGGCCCGGATGATCCGGTCTTCCGCGGGTTCCACCCGCAAAAGCTCGGTGGTCCCGCCCGAAAGATGCCAGGCGTAAAACGGCTGCTCCAGCAGGTCCAGCCGCCCGGCGGACAGCGCCGCGGCCGCGATGTGCCCCTGCTGATGGGAAAATCCGAACACCGGCACGCCCAGCGCCGCGGCGATGGATTCGCCCACGCACTGCCCCGCAAGAAAGCAGGGCATATAAGAATCCTCCCGATCCCGCGGACGGGTGGAAACGCCCACGGCCCGGATGGCGCCGTCCAGCCCGTCACAGACCTCCCGCACGCGGGCGGAAAGCTGCCTGACGTGCTGAAACAGCGCGTCGCTCTGCCGCAGGCCCAAAGTGCCCTCCGGCACCTCCAGCAGCCTGCCGCAGGCGCGCCACGTCCCGTCGTCGGGGCAATAGAGCGCCGCGGAGGTCTTATAGTTGCTGGTGTCCAGGCCCAGGATCCAGGATCTCATGCCTGCACTTCGTCCTTGACGAAGCTGCCCAGAATGCCGTTGATAAAGGCGGCGGCCTCGTCGGAATCGTATTTTTTGGCAAGCTCCAGCGCCTCGTTCACCGACGCGCCCACGGGGATCTTCATCTCCCGCATCTCGTACATGGAAAGCCGCAGCAGACAGCGGGAAACGGCTGTGATGCGGGAAAGATTCCACCCCACTGCATATTTCCGGATGGCCTCGTCCAGCTCGTCCCGGTGCGCCGTAACGCCCGTCACCGCCTCGCGGATATAGTCCTCCTGGGACTCGGGCGGAAGCTCGCCGTAAAGATCGTATTCTTCCCGCAGGGATGCAAACCGCTCGTCTGTGATCTCATGCAGCAGCTCTTCCCCGCTTTTGCCCGTATATTCCGCGGAAAACAGCAGGTGAAACACCAGCTCCCGCGCGCCTCGTCTGTTCATAACCGTTCCTCCGATCATTTGCATCGTTTATTCTTTAATTTTATATTATACAGGGTTTATTCCCAAAAATAAAGGATAATCATGCAGGTTTTTTGCAAATTTGTTGATTATTTGGAAACCGCAAACAGAAGACGGCGGACAGCAAAAAAGCGGCCGCGGCCGCTCTCCTTTTCCATGATTTCCTTTGTTTTCCAAAGCAAGGCCGCCCGGCGGCGGTTCTTTCCCGCGCGGCGCCGAAAAAGCGCCGTCCGCGCATGATGCGGACGGCGCTTTGGCTTCCCCGGCTTTATTTCAGCGTCACACCGGCAACGAAGACGTTGACGGAGGCCACCTCGATGCCCACGGCGGCGTCCACCGCCGTTTTCACCGCGGTCTGGACCTGCTTCGCCACCTGGGCAAAGCTCTGCTCCATGGTCAACAGAAGATGCAGGTCGATGGTACAGATGCCGATCTCGCTGAGCTGCACCTGAACGCCCTTGACCACGGCCTGCGGCACGGCGGCAAGCGCCGATACGCCCGGCACGGCAAGCGCCGCCTGCGAGGCGATCTCGCCCAGCGCGGCAAAGGAAACGCGGATCGCTCCGTCCTCTTCCTCCAGCTCCAGATAGTCCTTTTCTTCGGCCATTGCATTCAGCTCCTTTGGATTGATGGCTCTATTCTACCCTATCCGGCCGCGTTTTGCAAGAGGTGCGCCTGGGTCATTCGGTCTCGATGACCTTGATGGCTTCGGCGGCTACGCCCGCTTCGTCCATCACGATATCGCGGATGCGCGCCACGTCGGCGGCCTGAAGGCCGTTTTCCGGTTTGGAGACGATCACGTTGACGCCGTTGTCATTGATGAACGCCACACAGTCCTGATAGCCCTTGGCGATGACCAGGCTCTCGATGCGGGATTCCAGCACGGCGTTATCGGCCATAACGCGGATGTCGGTGCCCGCGGCGGCGCGGGCCTCTTCTGTGGCATTGGGGCTTTCGGCGGTCTGGGAAAGAATGCTCACCGCCTCGTCCCGCGCCTGCTGGCGGGAAAGTCTTGCCTGCGCAAAATAGCTGCCCTTTTCCGCGGGCTCTGTTTCTGCGGACCGATCCTCCATGCGGTCCACCAAAACCGATTCGCCCAGGATCTTGCCGTCGGCCTGATAATCGGTGGCGTTGGTGAGGTCGCCGCCCGTGCGGGTGTAATACCAGTTGAGATAGACCGCCACGCACAGCATCAGCGCCACGACGGAATAGATCGCGCCTCTTTTTTTCACAGTGATTGCCTCCTAATCATTCATTTTTGTGATAACGATGTGATCGGCGCCCAGCCCTGTGAGAGCCTGGATCACCCGGGTCACCGCAAGCTGCACGTCGGCCCTGTCGCCGCCCCGGCATACCACCGCCGCGCCCTGATAGACCGGCGAAGTCTGTCCGAGCGTGACGGGGCTCTGCCCGCCGCCGGCGCTCACCGTGACCAGCTGCGCCTGCCGGGATGAGCTGCCGCCGGAATCCGTCCTGCTGACGGACTCTGTGGTGTCATAGGCATAGACCGCCGTCTGTCCGCTGCGGACGGTGAGCACGACCTGCGCCTTTCCCACCCCGTCGATGCACTCCAAAAGCGCCTCGATGCGCGTTTCCAGCGCCCCGGTATCTTCCGGGGGGAGCGTCTGCGTTTCCGGCAGGGTGCTTTCGCCGCCGCTCCGGGGCCAGAGGATCAGGACCAGCCCCACCAGCGCGATCAAAAGCACATACTGATATTTATCGAGCAGCCGTCGGAAATATGCCCGGGTCTTCGGCAAAATCGGTTCTTTCATGGCAGCTCCTCTCTCACGGAAACGGCGCTTTCCGGGATGCCAAGCTCCGCCGCCAAAGTGGGGATCAGCGGAGAAAGCACGTCCGGATCGCCGTTTTTTACTGTTAAGGAAACAGACTTTACAATCAGCTTATTATCACGGTTTTCACAGAATACATCCGCCATGCAGAGCACGCCGCAGCCTGCTGTGCGCTCCTCGAGATAGGCGGCGAGCGCACGTTCGGCCTCTTCCGCCTGCAATCGCAGGGACTCGTCCGTCGCCTGCGCCAGATCCTGCTCCAGCGCCGCCTCCCGCAGGGTGAGCGGCATATTTTCCGTCCGGATGCCCCGGAGTGCGCCGGCAAGCAGGATCACCGTCACGCAGGCGGCGGCAAACCGCAGGATCTCTTTTCCCGGCGTTTTTGCCGCAAGCGACAGCAAAAAAGAGATCCCCACCCCCGCCGCCGCCAGCCGGACGGCTGTCTCCCGCAGGGCGATCATACCGCCGTCACCGTCAGCGCCACAGCCACCGTGATGAACTGGAGCGCACAGCAGGCCGCCAGGATGCCTGTGAGCATGCGATAGGTATCCGCCACCGCCAGAAGCATGGTTTGGACCCCTCCTTCCGCAAAGGACGCCGCAAAAAACGACAGCATCCGAAACACCAGCAAATGCACTGCAGCGGCAGTCAGAGGCGCGAGACAGACGGCCGCCGCGCCCAGCACGCCCAACAGTCCCAGACCTGCCCGCACGGCCGCCGCACCGGAAAACACGGTTTCGGCGGCGCCGGACAGGATATTCCCCACCACCGGGATGGCGGAGGACAGGGTCTGCGCCGCACGCACCGCTGCCGCGTCGGCCGTGCCGGTCACCAGACCGGTGAGCGAAAGGTATCCGAAATAAGCCGTCAGCAAAAGGCGAAAGCCGTGCACCGTAAGCCATTTTGCCGCCTGCGCCGCCTGCGTGAGCGCGCCGCTTTTCGCCGCGGCGCCCCCGTATTGCAGCAGCAGATATCCCTGCAGCATCGGAAAGGCGGCTTTGAGCGCCGCCTGATGGATCAGATCGGCAAAAAGCATGGTCGTCCCGGCCATTGCCGCTCCGCTGGCGGGGCGGCCCGCCGCAACAGACGCCGCTGCGAACACGGTGGTGAACACTTTCGTAAAGGCATCCAGCGCGCCGACGGCCCGGCGGGCCTGCACCAGCAGCGAGCCGCTGCTTTTCAGCGTCAGCAGCAGGATCACGGCGGCCCCCGTCATGGACGCGGCGTCTCCGGGAAAATACGCGCCCGTTGCCGCGGCGCAGCTTTTGACCATGGAGAGCAGCAGGCACACCGCTGTGACCAGGAACGCGTCTTTTACGGAGTCCCGCAGACCGGCGCGCAGTTTGTCCACGGCCGCATCCTTCAGGGCGGAAAAGCCGGAGTTGACGCCGTCTTCGGGCGAGACCGTCTGAAGAAGCTCCCGCGCCTCCCGCGGGAGCGCGCTTTTCAGCCGTTCTTCTCCGGTCAGGGCACGGCACGGCACCGAAAGGCAGACCGCCGCTGCCGCCGCCAGCAGCAGGATCAGGAGCCGATGGCGCCGATGAGCTCCAGCGCCTGTTTTGCCAGCGGCAGCGCGCACAAAAGCGCCGCCACTGCCCCGCAGAGCTCTACCTGGGCGGCCACCGCCCGCTCGCCGCCGTCGCGGCAGAGCTCGGCGGCAATGTGGGTGATCTGTACGACAGCCAGCGTCTTGATCAGCGGAAGAAAGAGCGTCGGATCCAGACCGGTGGACTGAAAGAGCCGGTCCGCTCCCGTCCAAAGCTCCCGCACCTGGGGCAAGAGCAGCATCGTAAGCGCCGCGCAGATCCCCAGACTCACCGCCACGCCCAGCGCGGGCGCCCGGGACCGCACCAGCTGCGCCAGACAGACCGACGCCGCCGCCAGCAATACAAGCTTTCCGATCCATAGCGTCATAGGCCGAAGGTCTGCTTGATCAGCTGGAACATCCCGCTGATCTCGCGGATCAGGATCATCATCACCACGATGAGCCCCGCCAGCGTGGTCATCATAGCCTGTTCCTCCCTCCCCGAGCGGATCAGAAGCTGATTGAGCACAGCCACCAATATCCCGATGGCAGCCACCTTGAAGATCAAATCTACGTCCATATTCCTTCCTCTTACAGGGCCAGCAGCGCCAGGATCGCTCCCGCCGAAAATGCCAGCGCCCGATACAAACGTCCTTTTTCCGCCAAAACACGATCCTGTTCCCGCCGAAGATCCTCTATGCTCTGCCCGGCGGCCCGGCAGGCGCGGGCCTGGGTCTCCGCGTCGTAAGCGCCCAAAAGCGCCGAAAGCTCGGTCATTGCCTCCGCCGCCTGCGGCAGGCCTTCGTCCTTGGAAAGCGCGGTACAAAGAGGGGCAAGCGCCTGTCCGGCAGGCCGGCCTGCGGCCGTTTGCCTTGCGGCAAGGCGCAGCGCGGCAGAAAGCAGCGGCGCGCGTTCCGCCTCCCGCAGAAAGATCTGCGGAAGCGGCGTTTCCCGCTGATCCAGCTCCTCCGCCATGCGGAAAAGCACGGCGGTCAGCTCCCGCAGCACCGCGCATTTGCGGCGAAGGCCTCCCGTCAAGGCCGCTCCGGCCGCCCAGCCGGCCGCCATCAGAAGAAGCGCGCCCGCAAAACGCATATCAGCCCTCGGCGGAGAGCGCCGTCAGGCGATAGCTCCGCACGCCCTTTTCCCGGGTCACGATCACGGCCTGGCGAAAAACGCCGCTGTCCAGAAGCTGACGGTAGACCGGGCGGCGTCTGAGGTCCTCGGGGCCGCCGCCGTGAGCCGTGGCCAACAGGCCGCAGCCGCAGCCCGCACAGCTCAAAAGCGCGCGGCAATCCTCTTCTTCCGTGATCTCGTCGGTGGCGAGGATCTGAGGCGACATGGCCCGCAGGAGCATGGGGATGGTCTCGCTCTTTTTCCCGCCGGAGAGCACGTCGCAGCTGCCAACATGGAATCGGGGCGCGCCGTCGGCGCAGGCGGCGATCTCATACCGCTCGTCCGCCACCGCCACCCGCATATCCGCCGAAAGACGGCGGCAAAGCTCCCGCAGAAGTGTGGTCTTGCCCGCGCCGGGAGCCCCGAGGATCAGCGTGTTTCGAAATCCCTCGGGGCCGCAGAGCGTCAATTCACCGCCCAGCCCGCCGATCTGGCGGGCGACGCGGATGTTCACCGAAGAAAGTCCCCGCAGCACCCGGGACGCGCCGTCGGGCGCATGGCTGCAAATGCCCAGCCGATGGCCGTGCTTTGTGGTGAGAAATCCCCGGCGAAGCTGCTCCAGATAGCTGTGGACCGAGGCCTCGGTGGCCCGCGCCAGCACCTCCTCCAGTTCAGCCCGCTGGGGCAGGATCCCTTCGCCCAGCAAAACGGTCCTGCCCGCCACGGTAGCGGCCAGCGGCCTGTCCAGCCGGACGCGAAGCTCCTCGCACTGCGCCCGCTGCTCCTCGTTCAGCGAATAGGCGGCCCGCCAAAGGCGTTCGGGCAAAAGCTGTGCCGCCGTATGAAAGCTTTTCAGTCTGTCGGATTCCTGCATGATCGCCACCTCCGATACAGACTATGAGCGGCCTGTCCGTTTCAGAACAAAAAAAGCGGGGCTGCCACGCAGCCCCGCAAAGGGTGAGCTTTATTCTTCGATCATGCGCAGGATCTCGTCTTCATCGATGACGGGGACGCCCAGCTCCTGCGCTTTTTTCAGCTTGGAGCCCGCGTCTTCTCCCGCGAGAACGTAGGAGGTCTTTTTGGATACCGAGCCCGAGACCTTCCCGCCGTGGCGGGCGATCAGGTCGCTCATCTCCTGCCGGGTAAAGCGGCTGAGCGTACCTGTCAGAACAAATGTAAAGCCGTTTAGCTTTTCACTCTCCTTTTGATCCGGTTCGGTCATATTGACCCCGGCCTCCCGCAGGCGCGACACCAGATGCTGCCCCTGCTCACTGTGAAGCCAGCGGAAGATGTTCTCCGCCGTGATGCCGCCGATGTCGGGGATCTGGGTCAGCTCCTCCTCCGAAGCGGCGGTGAGAGCGTCCAGCGTGCCGAACTGGCGGGCCAGCGCCTGGGCCGCCTTTTGCCCGACCTGCCGGATCCCGAAAGCAAACAGCAGACGGGAAAGCGGGTTTTCCCTGCTCTTTTCGATGGCGGAAATCAGATTCCGGGCCGATTTTTCCCCCATCCGCTCCAGAGAAGCCACGTCGGGCGCGCGCAGTGAATAAAGGTCGGCGGGCGAAGCCACCAGCTTTTCCTCGACAAGGAGCTGAACCAGCGCGGGGCCGAGGCCCTCGATATCCATGGCGTCGCGGGAGGCAAAATGAGTGATGGCGCGCAAAAGCTGGGCGGGACATTCGGCACCCGTACAGCGGAAGGCGGCCTCGCCCTCCTCCTGCACCACCGGCGCGCCGCACACCGGGCAGGTTTTCGGCATTTCAAAGGGCGCTGCGTCATCGGGCCGCAGGGTATGATCCACGCCCAGCACCTCGGGGATGATCTCCCCCGCCTTGCGCACCAGAATGGTATCGCCCACGCGGATGTCCCGCTGGCGGATGAAATCCAGATTGTGCAGGGTGGCGCGGCTCACCGTGGTGCCCGCCAGACGGACGGGATCGAAAACGGCATTGGGCGTCAAAACGCCGGTGCGCCCCACCTGGATGACGATGTCCCGCAGACGGGCGGGCTTTTCCTCGGGGGGATATTTATAGGCGATGGCCCAGCGGGGCACCTTTGCCGTGGAGCCCAGCGCCTCGCGGGCGGCCAGATCGTTGACCTTGATCACGATGCCGTCGATGCCGCAGGGGAAGGTGTCCCGCTGCTCTCCGGCAGTATGGATGAAGTCGATGATCTCGTCAACGCCGGAGGTGACGATATAAGGCTCAACAACTTTACAGCCAAGCTTTTTCAGATACTGCAGAGATTCATCATGGGTTTTGAAGCCCAGCTCCCGCGCGTTCTGCACATTGAAGCAGAAAATGGCCAGCTTGCGCTGGGCGCAGATGCTGCTGTCCAGCTGGCGAAGCGACCCCGCGGCGGCGTTGCGGGGGTTGGCAAAGAGCTGCTCGCCGGCGGCCTCCCGCTGGGCGTTGAGCCGCTCGAAGACCTTGACGGGCATATAGACCTCGCCCCGCACCCAAAGATGCTCGTGCTCCGTTTTGATCTCCATGGGGATATCGAAGACGGTGCGGAGATTTTCGGTGACGTTTTCACCCACCCTGCCGTCGCCCCGGGTGGCCCCCAGAACGAAGCGGCCGTTTTCGTATTCCAGGCACACCGAAAGGCCGTCGATCTTGAGCTCCACGGTGTATTCCGTTTCGGGAAAACGCTCTTTCATCCGGCGGTCGAAGTCCCGGATCTCGTCGAAGGAGAACACGTCCTGAAGACTCTCCATGGGATAGGGATGGCGCACCTCCTGAAAGCCCGTCAAAACGGCGCCGATGACCCGCTGGGTGGGAGAATCGGGCCGGGCAAACTGGGGATACTGCGCCTCCAGCTCCCGCAGACGGCGCTGCATGGCGTCGTATTCAAAATCCGAAATCTCCGGCGCGTCGTCGTTGTAATAACGATGGGCGTGATAAAGCAGCTGTTCGGTGAGCTGCTGCATTTCCTTTTGGATCGCTTCCATAACAGACCTCCTGCACGGGTGGATACCGTTATTTTAGCACGCTTTCGGCCAATTATCAACCAAAACTCCGTCCTTACAGCCCCGGCGCGGCAGGCAGTCCGGCAAGGATCAGCAGCCGCAAAGCCGTCAGCCCCGCCCCCAGAAGCACCAGACGGAACACCCTTCCCCATTTCCGCTCCAGCGCATAAGCCCGCAGACGCAGCATTTTCTCTCACCTCCTGCTCCGTTCTATGGGAAATCACGAAAAAACGTGCAAAAAACCCGGCGGCGAATGCCGCCGGGATCGTGAAGTCCTCAGCCCTTTTCCCCGGGTGCGCGCTCGTCGCCGAAAAAGAAGACGGCCACGGTGCCCGGCCCGCAATGGGAGGCGATGATGGTGCCGATGTCGCAGATCCGCGGGCCGCCCGGGATCAGCGGAAACCGGCTGCTCACAGCCTCCGCCAGCTTTTCCGCCACGCCGAGACAGTTGGAATGGCAGATGAAGCACTTTTTGTCGTAGTCCACGCCGCCCACTGCGTGGGCTTCCATGGTTTTGACGGTGCGCTGGATGGCGGCCTCTTTGCCGCGGACCTTGTCGTAGGCGATGATCCTGCCCTCGTTATTGAGGCGCATGATGGGACAGATGCTCAGGATCGCCCCCACGGTGGCGGCCGCGCCCGACACGCGGCCCGAGCGGCGGAAATATTTCAGATCGGTGGAGAAAAACTGATGATGCACCCGCTTGCACCAGGTGCGCGTCCATTGAGAGATCTGATCCATGGTCTTTCCCTGGTCCCAAAGATCGGCGGCGCAATCCACCAGCAGGCCGTAGCCGGAAGAGCTGCAGAAGGAATCGATGATCTCAAGCCGGCGGTGGGGGTATTTCTCCTTCAGCAGCGTGGCGGCGGCAAAAGCGTTGGTGACCGAATTGGTCATGCCCGAGCCGAAGGCGATATGCAGAACATCGCTTTTCTCCAGAAGCGGCTCAAAAAACGCCACGTACTGCCAGACGTTGAGCTGCGAGGTCTGGGGGATCCGGGTCTCCAACAGCTTGTAAAACGCCGGAAGCGCGTCGGGGTCGCGCCCCATGTCGTCCGGGTATTCCTTTTCGTCTGCGGTATAGGAATAAAACAGCACGGGGATCCCGCGGCTGCTGACATAGGAATAGGGCAGATCCACAGTGGATTCACAGGATAAAATGAACGGTTGACGCATGACGATCTCCTCCCGTCGTAGGTTATCGATTTCATGATACACCTGTTTCTCAAAAAAATCCATGGTCAATTTTTTTGATCTGCACAGGGCTCCCGTCCCTCGGCACACCAGCCCGCGCCGAAGCGCGTTTCCAGCTGCCGCTTGCGCAGCAGGCAGAGGCGGTGAAAGGCGGCGCAGGGGTCGTCGCGCATGCCTCCACGCATCCAGTCGGAAAGCTGCCCGAAGCAGAGGCATTTGTAATAATGGATCAGCAGCTCCCGATCATCCGCCTCCAGCGCGGATCCCGGAAAGGCGTTGGAAAAATAAACGGTGACTACATATTCGCAAATGTGCCAGAGATAATGCTCATACAGGTCGCGGTTGGTGGAATTGTAGATGTGGAGCGCGGCCCGGCGGTGCCGCCGGGCAAAATCAACCGCCACGGTAAGGCACTGCTCGATGGAATCGACGGAGGGATAATCCGCCAGGATGCTGTCGCAATCGTCCCGGATGAGCTCCTCTACAAGGGCGGGCATGTCCTGAAAATGATAATAAAAGGAGTTTCGGTTGATCCCGCATTCTTCCGCGACGGCCTTGACGGTGATCCGATTGAGCGGCTGCTCCTCCAACAGTCTGCGAAACGAGGCTTTGATGGCTTCTTTCGTAAAGTTCGCCATGGATTTCACTCCTTCCATTACTATTTATTACCAAATAGTATATCATGCCGACAGGAAAAAAGCAAGGTCGTCGGGACTGGCAACAGACATGCCGCGGGCGCATAGACTGCCCTATCCGGAAATAAGGAGGGCTTTTATGACGCCTCTGGGTGCATGGCTTTTGGCAAACGTTTTGTTTCTGATGCTGCGGGTGTCCCCTGCCGCAGGCTCCTTTCCACGCCCCCTTTCGGCAAAAGAGGAGCGGGAGGCGCTGGAGGCCATGTCCGCCGGCGACGAAAAGGCGCGGGAAACGCTCATCGCGCACAATCTGCGGCTGGTGGCCCACGTGGTGAAAAAATACTACGCCGCCCGGGAGGATCAGGACGACCTGGTGAGCATCGGCACCATCGGACTCATCAAGGCGGTATCCACCTTCCGTCCAGACAAAAACGCCCGTCTGGCCACCTATGCCTGCCGGTGCATCGAGAACGAGATTTTGATGTATTTCCGCGCTCAGCGGAAAAGCGCCCAGGAGGTCTCCCTCTCCGAGCCCATCGACAGTGACGGCGACGGCAACTCCATCTCGCTGCTGGACGTGATCGCCTGCGACGACAAAATGCTGGAGGAGATCGATCTTTCCGACCGGCGGCAGCTGCTGTACCGCTATCTGGCTGAGCTGGACGAGCGGGAGCGGAAGGTGCTGATCCTGCGCTATGGTCTGGGCGGCGGCGACGGGCTGACCCAGCGGGAGACCGCCGAACGCTGCGGCATCTCCCGCAGCTATATCTCCCGCATCGAAAAGCGGGCGCTGCAAAAGCTGGCGCAGCGGTTTCAGGTGGATGAAAACTGATTTTTCCATGATTTTTGCGAAAAAAACAGCAGATACTATTTCCGAAACCGAAATCAGGAGGAAGCTGTTTATGAACAAAAAATGGATCGCGCTGACGCTGGCGGCACTGGTTTTCGCCACCGCTGCCTCCGCCTGCGGAACGCTGGATAACGTGGCCCGGGACATCGACAACGCGCTGGACGACGCCATGCGGCAGGATGAGGACGTCTTTCCCGATTCGCTGGCAAGGGCCGATGCCGACGTGACGGTGGACGATCTGATCTCGACGCTTGGCCGGAAAAAGACCGAGCTGACCGACGCCATGAAAAATGTGGACACCGTCGGCGACGCCGGGTCCGGCATGCGCACCTATCGGCACAAGCTGCTGGGGCATACCTCGGAGGTTTCCTACGCCTTCGGGGACACCGACCGCATCGACAGGATCGTCATCACCACCGATCTGAAAAACGCCGACGACTGGGAAAAGGAGCTGCGGGACACCCTGCGGGCCAGCGCCGTGACGGGCGAGACCGGAACATGGCGCTACGGCGGCTCTACCCTGCGCATGGAGACCCGCAACGGCAAGCAGATCATCACCATCGAAAAGACCGCGTAACGCTGCTTCCCGGAAAAACAAAAGGAACGCCCGGCAACGCCGGGCGTTCTTGGTTTCGTCTGCAGGGGGTCAGCGGGGCAGCAGGATGACGTCAAGATCCACGTTTCCGGAGATGCCGTTCACCGAGCCCTTGGAGGTATATTGCCAGTATTTGAAATTGTAATAGAAATCGGGCTGCTCTTTGTACTGCGCCAGCCAGAAATCATACTGCGTGATCTGGGACAGGTCGAAATTGAGGTATCCCCAATCGGCGTTGAAATAGACCATGGGCGCATAACCCGCCCGCTGGACGCGGCGGCAGAAGGCCTTGGTGCAGGCCATGAGCTGCGCGGTGGACAGGCCGCGGGTGCGGGCGTTTTCGGAGTTGACGATCTCCCAGTCGAAGACCACGGGCAGCGTGACGTTGTAACCGCGGATCGCGTCCAGAACGAAGTCGGCCTCCTCCAGCGCTTCCGCCTCGGTGATGGCCTGAGAGAAGACGTAAACGCCCACCTCGATCCCCGCGGCAAGGGCGTTGCGGATATTCATGCCGAAATTGGGATCGGCCACCAGATTGCCCACGGTATAGCCGCGGTAGCCGGCGCGGATGATGGCAAAATCAACGCCGTCGGCCTTGACCTTGTTCCAGTCGATGATCCCCTGATGGGAAGAAACATCGATACCGTGGACCAGACGAACGCTCCTGTCGGAGCAGCGCATCCGCCCGTTTTCCAGATAAAAGGTTTTGGGATCGTAAGCAAACACAGGCACGTCCTCCATAATATCGATCAATTTGTCGCGGTAACGGATCTTGCCCTCCGGCACAGGCTCTTCATTTCCGCCGGGATCCGTTGGGCCCAGCGGCTGCGAGGGCTCGGTCTGTTCTTCCCCCGCTCCGCCCTCAAGCGCCAGGATCACCTGCGGGTCCTCGGGCAGGACGGGCGCCGCCGCCATCTGCTCCTGACAGTAGCGCTGGATCCTCCACACGATGGCGCTGACCTCGGAGCGCTTGAGGGGGCGGTCGCCGGAAAAACGCAGGCCGTCGGGGGCGTTTTCACCCTGGATCACGCCGACGCCGTAAAGCGCTGTGATCTCGGGGTCGTCGGCGTCGGAAAACGGTGTGGGCGTGCCGTCGTAATAAAGCGCCAGCGCCCGGGCTGCCAGATGCGCCACCTCGGTACGGGTGATGCTGCGGGACAGCTCCGGCGCCTCGCCGTTCAAAAAGCCTTCGTTCATTGCAAGCGTCAGATAGCCGCTGGCCCAATCGGCGCCGGTGGGGGCCTGCGGAGGATAGCCCGCTGCCAAAAGGATCAGCTTGAGCGCCTCGTTGACCTTTACCTGCGCGTCGGGACGGAAGGTCCCGTCGGGATAGCCGTTGACGACGCCGCTTTTGGTCAGATCGTCAACATAGGAAAAAAACCAGTCGGTCGACTTGACGTCGGAAAAGCCCGTCCCTTCGGCACGGACCGCCGCAGGCAGCAGAAACGCGAAGCAGAGCAGGAGTGAGAGGATCTTTTTCATGATGGGGTCCTTTCCAGAATGATGCGGTTCGAATGGCGTTATTATACCATATCCGCCGGTTTTCGACAACACGCACAGACGGATAATTTTCCATTTATTGGAATTATTTGCCGGAAATTCAGATTTTTTCAGAATTATGGGCGCAAAAAACGGCGCGGAGAAAGCTCTCCGCGCCGTTTTCTGTTACGCCCGCGAAAACAAATAGTACCGGGGCGTGCGCCCCATGCAGTCGCCGTCGACCACGGCATAATCCGCCAGCAGCAGCTCCCCGCATACCGTCACCGCCGCCTTTCGCGCGCCGGAGGCGTATTTTCCGCTGTAGATCCCCGGGTCGGCGATGCAGACCCGGCCGTTCAGCTCGCCCAGCGCGACGATATAGTGTCCGCCGGTGGAAAAGATCCCGTTGCCCGCCGCGTTGCAGACGGCGCAGCCGCCGGACCGCAGATGCCGCTTCAGCGCGTTCACGTCGCCGGTCATGCGGCAGACAAGCCCGTAATGGGCGCAGAGCGCCTCTGACAGGCGGCGCATATCGGTCCCGCCGGACACTCTTGCGCCGCAGCTCATGGAAAACCGCGCCAGCTCGCTCACCGGGACGGCTTTTCCGCAAAGCGCCCCCAGGATCATGCCCGCCGCGCAGACGCCGCAGCCGCCGCTTTTCACCGTGGCGGCGGGATAGCCGGGCGCGGGATAAGCGATCGCGGCATAGTCCCGCTGCCGCAGGGTGAAGCCGCTGAGCGCCGCCAGAAAGCGGGTCTTTTTTCCCCGGGGCGTGGGATAGGTCACGGGATAAAGCCCGCGATGGTTTGCATGACCGATCTCACAGAGATCGCCGGGGTCGATGCGGCTGCCGGGGTCGGGGCTCCCCTTCTCCGTGAGGACGGAGATCCGGCGCAGCGCCAACGCCTTCATCGGGCTTCCTCCGCTCCGTCGGCCGCGCCGAAGCCGTAGCGAAATTCGCTGACGGCGCTCTCGATCAGGGCGTTCATTTCCAGCTCCGAGATGGGGATCCCCTGTTCCTGCAGCATGGCAAGAATGCCCTCCTGCGCCCGCTTCAGCTTTTCGGGGCCTCCCAGGTCATGGTAGAGCTGCTCCACCGCCTTGACACAAGTCCGGGCCACGTCGCGCTTGGTTTTGTTGTCCAAATACCGCTGGCACAAGGCCTTGATCTGCATCCCGAAAAATCCCGCAGCGGCGGTGCAGGCCGCCATCAGCGCGGGCAGCACATAGGTGATGCAAAATTCCGTTTTCGTCATATTCTTCCTCCTCTTTTCATTTTGCCGGCAAGGCGGTTATAACACAGCGCCGCGGAAACCGCCATTTGACGAAAACGGCCGGGTAAAAGCAAAGGAGCAGACGAAACAAGTCCGTCTGCTCCCCTGCCATGAGGAAAATGAGGAAAAATAAAGAAACAGCAAGCTTACAGCAGCCCGAAGCAATCGCCGGAAATGACCAAAAGCCATCCCGCCAGCGCCGCCCCGGCGCACACCGCCGTGCCCAGCAAAAACTCCGTCGGCGTATGCCGCTTTGCCCGCACGGAGGACCAAAAGATCACGCAGTAACACAGCAGTCCCACGGCCGCGCCCACCATGCCGAACTGCCATCCGGCCAGGATCACCGTCCCGGTGACGCTGCAGGCGTGGCCGCTGGCGCGGCGCTTGAACACCCCGTTGCACAGGGCAAGCAGCGCCAGCGAAAAGAGATAGACCGTAAAGATCAGCGCCTGCTCGGGCCGGCGCACATACAGCACGCCGTAGAGGAATCCGCCCAAATATCCGGCTGCCGAAAAGAGAAATGCCAGATCGCGCTGGCCCTCTCTCCCCTTTTTCCGCACAGCGGGAAGGAGCCAGGAAACGGGATAGGCCATCGAGGGGAACAGCGCCAGGAAAAAGACGGCCCACCACGCCTCAGACGCGGTGCGGAACACCCCCTCCCGCAGAAGAAACACGGCAAGGATCAGCAGCGTGATCATCACCGGCGGGATGGAGAGGACGCGGACCACGCCGGCCGCATACTCCGAAATCGTCTTTTTTTCATGCATGGATCCGCCCTCGGGGCGCGGTCAACAGCCTCTGACCTGTTCGTCGCCCAAAAAGAACAGCGCCAGCGCGCCCGGCCCCACATGAGAGCCGGTCACAGGCTCGTATTTCACCGTCATGATCTCTTTCGGCGGGGCGATCTGACGGATCATCTCCGCCAGCGTTTCCGCATCCTCCGGACAGTCGGCGTGGGCGATGCCCACGGTCTGCGCCTCGGGATGCCGCACCAGCGTCCGGTATTTTTCGGCGATGGCGCGGATGGATTGCTTCCGCCCCCGCACCTTGGCGCAGGCCACGATGCGGCCCTCTTCGTCGCCCTTGAGGATGGGCTTGATGCCCAGCACCGTCCCGATCACGGCGGCGGCGTTGGAAAGCCGGCCGCTGCGGCGAAGATGCATCAGGTCGTCTACCGTAAAAGACTGATAAGTCTCCCGGCAGCGCTTTTCCAGCGCGTCGGTCACCTGCTCCAGACTCATCCCCTTCGCCCGCTGCTGTGCAGCCCACAACGCGTGCAGGCCCTCGCCCAGCGAGGCGCCCTTGGTGTCCACCAGACGGATGACCCGGCGGGGATACTGCTCCCGCAGCTCCTCCGAGGCGATCTCGGCGCAGTGGAACGAGCCGCTGATGCCCGAGGACATGCCAATGAACAGAATATCGTTCCCCTGTTCCAAAAACGGGGTCATCACGTCTGCATAGGTCTGGGGCGTGATCTGAGAGGTGGTCACCCTGACGCCCCGGCGGATCATGCCGTAATAGGCCTTGTCGTCAAATTGCTCGGTATCCTGACAGGTGTGCGCCTCGCCCTCGATAAAGTATTGAAATGGCAGCACGGCGATATCGTACTGCCGCAGAAGCGGCGTAGGCAGGTTGGCTGAGGTATCCGTCAAAATGGTGTATGGCATAAGGGCCTCCAACGAATCTAATCTGCAAGATTAGATTATCAAATCTTTTCTATTATGTCAAGCGCATAATTGTAAACATTTTTCTTGCATCAAAACCGGATTATGGTATACTGGGATCATACGGAACGATCTGTGAGGTGAGAATATGGCTTATGACAAAGCGCTGATCGCCGGCAAGCTGCGCCGTTGGGAGACATATCTGAACAATTACCGTCTCCCCTTTTGGGAGGATATCCCCGATTTCGGGCTCTATATGGAGCAGGTCATTTCGCTATTGAGAAGCTATCTGGACTATTTGCCGCCCGAGCTGAAGGAGGAGCAGGTGGTCACGGCCGCCGCCATCAACAACTATGTGCGGAAAAGGGTCATGCCTGTGCCGGTAAAAAAGAAGTATTACCGGATCCATATCGCCTATCTCATCATGATCTGCACGCTGAAGCAGAGCCTCAGCATCCCCACACTTCAGACGCTGGTCCCCATGGATCTGACGCAGGAGCAGATGCAGGAGCGCTACAACGCCTATGTGCGGCGCCATCACGCCACGGCGGAGTTTTTCACCCAGCAGGTGCGGACGGCGGCGGGCGGGATCCTGGATCATGATGAAACGGCGGCGTTTTCCACCGACGACCCCGTGGCGCTCATCACCTCGTCGGCCGTGATCGCCGGCTTTTCCCGCCTGCTGGCGCAGAAGCTTCTGCTGCTGGACGGGAAGACGCTGGAAAACGGCGGGAGCATCGAGATCCGGACGCCGAAAAAGGAATCGTAAACACGTAAAAAACCGCGCCGCAGAACATCTGCGGCGCGGTTTTGTTTTGCTTTGTCAATAATCCATGTCTTCCTCTTCCCGGGCATATTTTTCACCGAAAAAGCGGAAGTTTTTCAGCATGAGCTTTTGCTGGCGCTTCCGCCAGCGGGCGCCCGCCGTGGCAAGGAGGACCGTCACCGTCAACACCAGCGCTGCGGCAGCCGTCCACACCCAATAACGGAATCGGTGCATCGTCCGAAGGATACGGCCCGCGTCCCGGAGAAAATAGGCCGCCTGCTCGGGCTCGGTGCGCGGCGAACCGTCGTCCAGCACGGGACGCCCCAGCAGATCGTCGTAAAGGTCCACCACCCGGCGGCCGTTTTGCCGATAGGTCACCAGAGCGCCGTCGGCGGGAGAAAGGGTGCGGTCGGTGATCAGCAGATCGTCGGGGCCGGTCTGCCGATAGGCTTCGGCCAGATAGACCGACTCCGCGCCGGTGGAATAAACGCCCCAGCGGCCCAGCCCCAGGCTCCAATCCTCAAGTCCCGCGCACAAAAAGCACAGGATCCCGAGCAAAAGCGCCGCCAAAGCCAGCGCGACGACCCCAAGCGGGCGGATCTTTTTCCGTTCTTCCATGCGGCGCCTCCAGATGCCCGCAAGCGGGCTTTTTTCTTAGTTTAGCACAGGAAGCGTGGATTTGCAATCTCAAAACGAAAAACGCAGCAGCCCGCGAAGCTCGTCAAAGGGGAAAAACACCGTGGGCAGGCCGGCCGTCCGCGGTGCGATGCTCTCCTGGGGAAACCAGATCGCCAGCCCCTCGCCGGTGAGATAATAGCGGTAAGGGCGGAGAACGGTCTCTTCCCTTCGCATCCGCGGCGGGAAAAAGGGCGTTTCGCCCTGTCGGGAAAGCTGCTCCACCTTTTCCGACGTCAGCGGCGGCAGCCGCCGCCTCCCCTCGACGGTCAGCAGCGCGCCCAGAGGTATGTTTCCCCGTCTTCCCCGTAAAAAGGTCGCCGAAATGCGCTCCAGCCGCCAGTCGGCATAGCCGGTGCACAGGGCGATCTCCAGAAAGCCCGAAACCGTCTGCCCGTCCAGCCGGGTCTCCTGCCAGTCGGCGGTCATCCTCATGGGAAACGCGGTGTCCGCAGCCGCGGCCCGCTGCCGCAGCCGGCGGAGCCTTCCCCGCCAGAAGGCGTTGAAGCCGAAGGGGTCCGGCGTGAGCACGGGCAGATGCAGCGTGCACTGAGCATTTCCCAGCCGCTCCTCCGAAACGCGCACCTCGACGGCGGGCAGGGCTTTTTGATGTTCCATAAAACGATCGCCTCCGGTGCAGTATATGCCGGAGGCGAGGTCTTTTGAATCGAAACCGGGGGATTTCCCGTTATTTTTCCAACATCTCCCGCAGCGACCGGGTAAACGGCGGTCTGGCCACGCCCTTCTCGGTGACGATTCCGGTGATCAGGCTGTGGTCGGTGACGTCGAAGGCAGGATTATAGGTCCTGCATCCGGCGGGCGCCATGGGCGCTTTGTACCAAAGGGAGCGGATCTCCTCGGGATCCCGCTGCTCGATGGGGATCTGCTCTCCGGTGGGAGTATCCGGATCCACGGTGGTGGTGGGGCCGCAGACGTAAAACGGGATGCCGTAATGTCTGGCCAGGATCGCCACACCGGAGGTGCCGATCTTGTTGGCGGTGTCGCCGTTGGCGGCCACCCGGTCGCAGCCCACAAACACGGCCTGCACCCAGCCGTTCTTCATCACCGCCGACGCCATGTTGTCACAGATCAACGTCACGTCCACCCCGGCCCGCTGCAGCTCAAAGGCCGTCAGCCGCGCGCCCTGGAGCAGCGGACGGGTCTCGTCGGCAAACACCCGGAAGCCATAGCCCCGCTCCTGTCCCAACAGGATCGGCCCCAGCGCCGTTCCATAGCGTGAGGTGGCGATGGGTCCGGCGTTGCAGTGGGTCAAAATGCCGTCGCCGGGATGCAAAAGTGCCAGCCCATGCTCGCTGATGGCAAGATTTTGAGCGATGTCCTCCCGATGGATGGACTCCGCCTCGCGCCGCAGCGCGGCGACGATTTCGTGGATCGGTTTGGCCTTGTGCGCGGCGGCGCAGGCCCTCATGCGGTTGAGCGCCCAGAACAGGTTGACCGCCGTGGGCCGCGAGGCGGCCAGCGCCTCGCAGTCCCGGTAAAACGCGGCAAAAAACGCCTCCCGGTCGTCCTGCGGGGCATGCCTTGCCGCCAGATATGCGCCGTAAGCGGCGGCGATCCCGATGGCGGGCGCGCCGCGCACCTGCAGCGTCTTGACGGCGCGGCAGATCTCTTCGGTGGAATAAAGCGAACGATAAACGACCTGCGCGGGCAAAAGCGTCTGGTCGAGGATGACCAGCGCGCCGCGCTCGTCGTCCAGACGGTTGGGGATCAGGGGCTCCTGTGTCATAAAAGCGCCTCCTTTTGGAGCTTTCTGCTTTTTCTCTCATTTTCGCCGAAATCAACGAAAAATGCAAGATGTGAATTGTCTTTTTCAAGAGAATATGCTAAAATACATTCGATATCGCTTTCCCGTTTGATTCGTTCTGGAGGAATGACATGAGCTATCTCGGCCCCGGCTTTATTCGGGAGGAGCAGGACGTGATGTACCTGATCCTCTATGTTTTGACCTTTTTCCCCGCGCCCATCAGCGAGCCGGATCTTCTCGACGCGGTGATGGTGGACGGCGCGTTCGGCTATTTTGAGTTCAGCACGGCCTTTCAGCGGCTGCGGGAGACCAAGAGCATCGGCTCGACGGAGAAGGACGGCGAAACGCTGTATTATCTCACTCCCATCGGGAGAAAAGCCATCGAAACGCTGGCCTCCGGGCTGCCCCTCAGCGTGCGGGAAAAGGCCGAGCGCTCGTCGCTGCGCGTCATGGCCCGCATGCGGCGGGACGCTTCCATCAAAGCGTCCCATGTGCAGAATCCCGACGGGACCTATACCGTGGAGCTGGGCATCCGCGACCGCGACACCGAACTGCTCACCGTGCGGCTGCAGGCCGTCACCCGGAGACAGTGTTCTCTTTTGGAGGACACGTTCCGCCGCCGGGCCGAGCCGCTTTACGTGGAGCTGCTGACGCTTCTTTCCGGGGATATCCCCGCAGAATGATCGATTTTGGAGGTACGTATGCGAAAGACCACTTGGATCCGCCTGTCCGCCCTCGTTCTGGCGCTTTGTATGGCGCTGCCTCTTCTCACCGCGTGCGGCGACCAGACTCCGCCTGCCGCAGATCCCATCATCGAGCCCACGCCCCTGCCCGATCCCGAGCCCGTGCCTGTGCCCGACCCCGAGCCGCTGCCCGATCCCGAGCCCACACCTGAGCCCGACCCCGAGCCCGATCCCGATCTGTTTGTGGCGGAGGGCAACGTCAATCCCCTCACCGGCCTGTGCGACGGCATCTCCGACGAGGCGCTGGAGCGCCGCCCCGTGGCCGTGATGATCAACAACATCAAGACTGCGCTGCCCCAATGGGGCGTTTCTCAGGCCGATATCATCTATGAAATGCTGGCGGAGGGCCGCATCACCCGTCTGCTGGCGATCTTCCAGGATTATTCCAAGATCGACAAGCTGGCCAGCATCCGCTCGGCCCGGCCCTATTATATGGACATCGCCCAGAGCTACGGCGCCGTTTACATCCATTTCGGCGGCAGCGTCCCGGCCTATACCGCCATCGCCAACCGGAAGGATCTGATCCATATCGACGGCATCAAGGGCAACTGGGAGGGCACCGTGTTTTTCCGCGATCCCGACCGGAAAAAGCAGATGGGTCTGGAGCATTCGGTGTATACCACAGGCGAATATCTCCAAACCGCCATGGATAAACTGACCGCGCAGGGCAAGGATCTGAGCCAGAGCGAGCATCCGTCGGCCTTTTTGTTCAGCGAGCGGCTGAGCGAGAACAGTGCCGTGAACGGCGAGCCCGGGAACAAGGTCACCGTCACCTTCAGTGATTCGCACCGGCCGTGGTTCGAATATGACGCCGAGAGCGGGAAATATCTCCGCTATGAATACGGCAAGCCCCAGATGGACGGCTGGCTCGACGCCCAGATCGCCACGGAAAACGTGCTGATCCTGCGGATGTCCACCCGGGACGTGCCCGGAAGCGAGCTGCATCTGGTGGAGATCACCACCACCGGCAGCGGCAGCGGCTATTATTTCTGCGGCGGGAAGTATATCCCCATCACCTGGCAGAAGGACAGCTACAACAGCCCCATCCGCTATTATGACGAAAACGGCGACGAGCTGGTGGTGGCCCGGGGCCAGACCTTTGTTTCCTGCATCACCACCACGGCGTCGGTGGATATCGAGTAAGCTTTTTACAGTAACAAACGGCTGACCTGCGGGTCAGCCGTTTGTTTTTTGGGAAAAACCCTTTTCAAGCGGAAAAATCTGTGTTATGGTAATAACACCCGACTACGGAAAGGATGATGATTTTGGATCGTCCACCGCGACAGCACCCGCATCCCACAGTGGGGCTCCGCTGCATCAAAACGGCCATTTCGGCGGCGCTTTGCGCGATGCTTTATTTTATCGCAGACCGCAATCCCACCTTTGCCTGCATCGGCGCCGTTTTCGGCATGGGACAGGATATGGACTCCTCGCGTCTGCACGGCGGGAACCGCTTTTTCGGCACCATCATCGGCGGTCTGATCGGCATGCTTCTGTTCCGTGTTTATCTGATCTTTTATCCCGACGGGAAGCCCCGGCTTTTGCTGGTGCTGCTGACCTTTTTGGGCGTGGTGCTGCTGATCGTGCTGTGCCAGATGATCTGGGTGGGCGGCGTCCAGCCCGGCAGCGTGGTGCTGTGCATCATCCTGTTCAATACACCTCCCGACGCCTATATCAGCTATTCCCTCAACCGCATGGCCGACACCGGGATCGGCGTTTTGATGTCGCTCCTCATCAATTATCTTCTCCCCCGGCACAGGCTGCTCCGATGGTCCGGCCTGTTGAAGCGGCGGCTGAGACTGAAACTGACCGACGAGGAGCGGTCCCTTTTGGAGCAGGACCCCGTTTGAAAGAAACCGCATGCGGCGCGCCGCGTGCGGTTTTTCACTGCTGCGAAAGCAGCCGCACCGCCGCCGACCAAAGCTCCGGCATCAGCCACAGCCGCAATCCGCCCGCCACAAGAACGGCTAAAAACCCCACCAGCGCCGTCAGAAAAAAGGCGCTGTCCGGCCGCGCTTCTCTGCCGACGCGCCCGTCGGTACGCAGCCGCTCGGGAAGCAGGCACTGGCGCGCCAGCAGGAGCATCGCCGTCATCGTAAGAAAGCCCGGCGCAAAGCTCAGCGCCGCGGCCGCGGGAAGTCCCCACGGCTTGAGCGCCGAAGCGCGCAGCCCGGTCTCGGCCGCCAGGAGCATCCCCTTCCCCGCTATGGCCAGCGTCGCGGGCAGACCGCCCCGCCGCATAAAGCCCGAGACGAACAGCACCATCAGCAGGATCAGCTCGGGCCAGAGCGCGGCCCGCAGACTCCCGCCCTCGGCCATCGCCCGGGCGAAGGGGATCTTTTCGGGAACGGTGCTTCCCACGGCGGCGCCCGCCAGCACCGCCAGCGCCAGCCGCAGCTCCGGGCGGCCCTTTTGCGGAAGCCGCCGTCGATTCTTTTTCATTGCAATCACCCATAAAAGCTTATGGCCTGTCCTCCGCAAATAGAACAAAAAGCGCGGTTTGATCCCGGCAACCGCAGCGAGCGGCTTTTCGGCCATCCGAAAAACGCCGCCCCCCGTCGGAACACGAGGCAATTGACGATGCCGGCCTGCCATGGTATAATGGTTGAATCAAATCGGGAGTTGTAAGAGGGAGATGTCGGGAAATGCATAAGCAACGCCAAAAGGAAATGAAAAAAGAACTCTCAGAGGAAGCAAAAAAAGCAGATAAAGATTTAAACATCATTTTGATCTCCATGGCGATCCCGCTGATTGTATTCATGGTTTACAGGAATCCTATTATGGGATTCTGTAATGATCTTTCGGTAAATATTTGGCTGCGTTTTATCCCGCTGATGCTGATTCAATTTGGAATCGCAGGACTTGGATGTGTGATTATCATGCTGTACAGGAAAGAACACTTCCGAGACTACGGGCTTGTAAAAACGCATTTTCTACAGACTGCTGTCATGTCTGCGGTCGTTTGCATCCCGGCATTTGTTTTCATGCTTATCAATAACGAGATAGATTCCTATCTGCCTCTGCAGGGATGCCTGCATACAAAAGAATTCCTGTCACGCACATTCCCTGTAAACGCCCTCGGATATGCGCTGACGATACTTGTATGGGGCTTCTTTGAAGGCTTCAATTACGTGGTCATCTCCAAAAAAATCAACGAGAGATACCAAGGAGTCAACACGCATATCAACTATGGAGCTATCGTCTGTGGCGTGATCTGCATTCTTATTCATGGCATGATCGGCTTCGATCTGTATACGATCTTTGAGGCAATAACTACATTCATCCTTATATACGGAATGCTTATGATCAAAGAAAAGACCGGTAATGCCTGGGGATGCATACTGATTTTCATTCTTTTCTGGAACGCAATATGAACCGATCACAAGAGGAATAAACGTATCAAAGAATTGTATCGGCAAATTTATATTTATCGAAAAGGATTTCTCTTGTCCGCACGGATTGCGGGCATCGGATTTGCCCCGGCAAGCTCATGAAACAAACTCGGCGTGACCGCAAGGGTCACGCCGATTTCATATGTTTTCAGCTTCATGCTCCTCAAAGCCGCTTCCCTGCGAAGGGTGTCCCGGGGCCGGCGCTTTT
The DNA here is from genome assembly GCA_017394205.1 of Clostridia bacterium. GTDB lineage: Bacteria > Bacillota > Clostridia > Oscillospirales > Butyricicoccaceae > UBA4644. Next base: position 44,216 of record JAFOPS010000016.1, read on the forward strand.
GATTGCCGAATGCTTACAGATCCAGATGCTCATAAATGATCCCGTCGCACAGACGGCGGGCGCGCGCCAGCTCTTCTTCGGTGCGCACGGTCCAGCCAAACAGCGGGATTTTTTTCTTTTTGCAGGTCATGCGAAGGCGGTAATCGATCTTTGACGCCTGGAAGGCGATAAAGTCCGGTTTGGCCAGCGGATTGAACATTAAATGGCCGGAATAGAACTTGAAGCCCCTGTTTTCCTCCGACAGATTTCCCAACTGTCCGCGAATAAAATGCGGCGCGTGGCGGTGGAGCCAGACCAGCACCTCGGGATTGAAGGATTCCAGAATAAACTCGCCCTCGTAGCGCTCCAGCCGCTCCTTAAGGAGCGATTCCAGCCGCCCCACGTTGGCGGCCTTGTAATTCTTGATCTCGATGAGCAGCGGCACGCGCCCCCCTACCGTTTCCAGCACCTCGTCCAGCGTGGGGATGCCGTATTCCGTGTGCTGCAGACGCAGCTTCCGCAGATCGGCCAGGGACCATTCTTCAATGTTGCCGGGAACGCCCGTCATCCGTTGGAGCTGCTCGTCGTGAAAGACCACCAGCTTATCGTCCGCCGTTACGTGTACGTCAAATTCGATGGCCTTTCCGGCCTCCGCCGCCCGCCGAAATGCGGGGATCGAGTTTTCCGGAATGCCCTGCGCCTCGTCGTGCAGCCCCCGGTGCGCCACCAGACGGTAATGCTCCGCAAAATCAACACTGCGCTTTTTCGCCATAACCGACCGCCTCCGATCCGTATTCTGATTCTTCAGATAGTGTAGCACATTTTCCGCGGCGAAACAAGCGGCCCCCTCTTTTATTTTTGCATCAAAGACACGCGGCGTTTCTCCCTCCGCTTTTGCTTGACCTGCGGGGCAATACCGGATATAATAAATATGTATGTGATAAAATATCACGATTTAAGATAAAGTTGAAATAAAGGAGCCGTTTTTATGAAACTTGGCATCGTCGGCCTGCCCAACGTGGGCAAGAGCACGCTGTTCAACGCCATTACCAACGCCGGCGCCGAAAGCGCCAACTACCCCTTCTGCACCATCGAGCCCAACGTGGGCATGGTCACCGTGCCCGACAGCCGGCTGGATTATCTGGCGGAGATGTATCATCCAAAAAAATACACGCCCGCCGTGATCGAATTCGTGGACATCGCCGGTCTGGTAAAGGGCGCCTCCAAAGGCGCGGGTCTGGGCAACCAGTTTTTGGGCAATATCCGCAATACCGACGCCATCGTCCATGTGGTGCGCTGCTTTGACGACGACAACATCATGCACGTGGTGGAGGACGCCTCCAAGGCCGCACCCGTGGATCCCGCCGGAGACATCGAGTGCATCAATCTGGAGCTGATCCTGGCCGACTCGGAAATGGTGGAACGACGCATCGACCGGGCAAAGAAAAACGCCAAGGGCGGCGACAAGAAGTTTTTGAAGGAAGCCGAGGTGCTGGAGGGTCTGCTGGCCTGGCTGGATCAGGGCAAGCCCGCCCGCACGTACCCCTGCGACCCCGACGAGATGACTCTGATCCGGCAATCGGATCTGCTGAGCCTCAAGCCGGTGATCTACGCCGCCAACCTGGACGAAAGCGGCGTCAGCGACCCGGAAAGCAACCCCTATTTTCAGACGGTGGCTGCCATCGCCAAGGACGAGGGCAGCCAGGTCCTGCCCATCTGCGCGCGAAGCGAGCAGGAGATCGCCGAGCTCCCGCCCGAGGACCGGGCCATGTTTTTGGAAGAGCTGGGGCTGGAGCAGTCGGGCCTGGACCGGCTGATCCAGTGCTCCTATACCCTGCTGGGTCTGATTTCCTTCCTCACCGGCGGCTCGGACGAGGTGCGCGCCTGGACCATCACCCGGGGCACCAAGGCGCCCCAGGCGGCGGGCAAGATCCACACCGACTTTGAGCGGGGCTTCATCCGCGCCGAGGTCATCGCCTTTGACGATCTGAAGGCGCTGGGTTCCATGCAGGCCGCCCGGGAAAAGGGGCGGATCCGCTCGGAGGGCAAGGAATACGTGATGAAGGACGGGGATATCGTCAACTTCCTGTTCAACGTCTGACGAAAAGCCGATCGGCTTTACAGAAAGGATTTTTTCATGGTTTATGATGTTTTGATCATTGGCGCCGGCCCCGGCGGCATCTTTACCGCCTATGAGCTGACGAAAAATCGGCAGGATCTCAGGATCGCGGTTTTGGAGGCGGGCAATCCCCTGTCCAAGCGGAAATGTCCCATTGACGGCGACAAGATCAAGAGCTGCGTCCACTGCTCCACCTGCGCCATTATGAACGGCTTCGGCGGCGCGGGCGCTTTTTCCGACGGAAAATACAACATCACCAATCAGTTCGGCGGAACGCTTTATGAGTATGTGGGCAAAGAGCGGGCGCTGGAGCTGATGCGGTATGTCGACGGGATCAACCTGTCGCACGGCGGACAAGGTACAAAGCTTTACAGCA